>CAYTVB010000016.1:0-40778 GCA_964441735.1 uncultured Thermotogaceae bacterium | reverse complement strand
GTTCTGTGAGAGGGATAATTTCTGAGGGATACCTCGGACATTACCCTACTCGATTGTAGGAGGTAGGTTATGAAAGTTGCAGTTATTGGCGGAGGGGTTGTAGGCTCCTTACTGACATATGAGTTATCAAAATATGATTTAGAGCTCTTTCTTATAGAAAAGAATAAAGATTTTGGTCAGGGCATAACCAAAGCTAACTCTGCAATTATTCATGGTGGATATGATGATCCTCCCGGGACACTAAGAGCTGAATTATGTGCCAGTGGAAACAGGAGATATGGTGTTCTGTCAAAAGAACTTTCGATACCAATAAACAGAATAGGATCTCTTGTTGTTTCTGATGATTCAGCTAAAAGTAAAAAAACGCTTGATGAATTATATAAACGAGGCGTAAAAAATGAAGTAGAAGCGTTATCAATTATTGAACAGAACAAATTAGAGTCCATTGAGCCATACTTAGATAAGAAATTTACTAAAGCGTTATATTGTGGAAGTGCTGCTATAACGGAACCCTGGATGATTGCTGTCTCAGCTGCCGAAGCTGCTGAGAAGAATGGAGCAACACTAATAAAAGGAGATGCTGTTGTTGAATCGGTTTCAAAGGCAAAAAGAGTTAAAGAAGTGGTTCTATCATCCGGTAGAAAAATTGACGTTGATCTTGTTTTAAATGCAGCAGGCATATACTTTAGCAAAGTAGCAGAAATATTTAATGTGCAGGTACCTGAAGTAATTCTTGTCAAAGGGCAATACTTGCTTCTTGATCATCTTGCTTCGGAACTTGTAAACAGCATAATTTTTCCACTTCCAAGCGAAAAAGGAAAAGGTAAGCTCGTTGTTCCCACAATAGATGGCGGTATTTTACTGGGACCAACTTCGGAAAAAATAGATGGTTTTAGCCCTGAGGATACAACAACTGCAAAAGGAATAAATGAAGTAATAGAAGCGGGAGAAGAATTCATAGAAGGCATTGCCAGACCAAAATGGTTTATAAAAACCTTTTCAGGACTACGACCTGAAACTCCAGATAAAGACTTTTATATTAAGATTGCTTCTGAAAAGACCAATTTCATCACTGTTGGTGGCATGAGATCGCCTGGATTGACTGCTGCACCAGCAGTTTCAGATTATGTAATAGAGTACCTTATACAAGAAAAAATGGGAATAAAGCTTGTTAAGAAGGAAAATTTAAAAACAGTGTCACCTCCATTGAGAATAAAGGAACTCTCTTTTGAAGATGCTTCTAAAAAGATAAATGAAGACAATTCTTATGGGAGAATAATATGCCAGTGTAATCAAGTCTCAGAAAAGGAAATCCGTGATGCTATCAGAAGTGGCGCGAGAACTCTGGATGATGTCAAATTCCGAACAAGAGCAACATTTGGAAGATGTCAGGGTGGGTTTTGTACCTGGAAAATAATGAAAATATTATCGGAAGAACTGAATGTCCCTCTTGAGGAAGTAAAGAAAAATGAGGACAAAAGTGAGTTATTGGACGGGAAGGTGAGGAAATGAAAAGCAAAGAAACGGATGTCCTTGTTATTGGTGGTGGAGCTGCTGGAATGGCAGCATCACTTAGCGCCGCCAAAATGGAAAAACACGTCACACTACTTGAAAGGGAAGATGACACAGGAGGAGTTTTAAATCAATGCATTCATCATGGATTCGGAGTACAGTTCTATCATGAAGAACTCACGGGTCCTGAATTCTCAACACGACTTCATGGGGAGATGAGTGATGAAAATGTTGAGGTTATTTGTGAATCTTATGTAAGAAACCTCGATGTTTACAATAAAATTGCTGAAATATTTTCTCCAAAAGGAGCATATAAAATTAAGGCTAAATCAGTTGTTTTGGCTACCGGGGCAAGAGAAAGGCCCTTTGGTGCTCTTCTAATCCCGGGGGACAGACCAGCTGGCATTTTCCCTGCAGGATTGGCTCAAAGATTTGTAAATCTTGAAAATCATCTACCGGGTAGAAAAGCAATTATACTGGGTTCTGGAGATATAGGACTGATTATGGCAAGAAGGCTTTACCTAGAAGGAATGGAAGTTATGGGTGTAGTTGAGCGTTTACCATACCCGGGTGGATTGACAAGAAATGTTGTTCAGTGTCTTGAAGATTTTGATATTTCTCTATATTTATCTCATACTATAAGTGAAGTTAAAGGATTTCCTCGCCTGGAAGCAGTGAAAATGGTTGAAGTTGATGATTCACTCAGAGTTATTGAAGGTACTGAAAAATGGGTTGAAGTTGATACGCTGATACTTTCAGCAGGACTTATACCTCATGTGGAGGATTTTGCGAATGAAAAGGCACTTGATCCTGTAAATAAGGGTTTTATTATTTCAAATACGGGAGAAACGATTTATCCAGGAATATTTGCTGCTGGAAACAACGTTGCAATATATGATCTGGTTGATTACGTGGCAGCTGAAGGATGGATAGCAGGAAGAAATGCTGCGAAATTCGCTGAAGAAAAACTCACCAGAAAAAATCAAGTTGAAGTAAAGAGAGGGAAAAACGTAAGCATTATGGTACCAAATATTGTTACAACTGAGGAGCACTTAAGACTTTATCTTAGAGTTGATAAACCAATAGAAGAAGGAAGAATAGTCATAAATGAGCTGGAAATAGACAAAGAATTCAGATATGGTGTCCCCAGTGAAATGTTGCAACTGACTGTTAATAAAGACAAATTGAGTGAACTTTTAAAGAATAAAGATAGATTATCGGTGGAAGTGATTTCATGAAAGGTCATATTACATGTACTGTTTGTCCAGTTGGATGTAAAATCTTTGTCAGCGATGAAAGTGGAGAAATTGTAATTGAAGGAAATCGATGCGAAAAGGGTTATGAATATGCAATGAATGAAATAGTAAGACCTAAAAGAACGCTACCAACCAGTGTTAAAGTTATTGACGGGGAGCAACCTCTTGTTTCAGTAAAAAGCTCAAAACCTGTGGATCGCAAAAAAATCGCTGATATCATGAAGAAAATAAAGGAAATATCGGTAGAAGCGCCAGTCAATATTGGTGACATAGTCGCTAAAAATATTGACGATGAGGGAGCCTCTCTGATAGCGACAAGAAACGTTGACAAAAAACGTTGAAAAATAGCTTATCCCCCCTTGAAAGTTGGCAGAAAGCAATGTAAAATATGATTGCTTTCCAGCGTGGCTCAATGGCAGAGCATCCGGCTGTTAACCGGGCGGTTGGGGGTTCGAATCCCTCCGCTGGAGCCAATAAAGCCCCAATTGGGGCTTTTTTCATTTGCTTAAATTAAGTTATAATCAAGGTATGAATATAATTCCAATTTTTTTACCCTATGCAGGTTGTAAATGTAGATGTGTGTTCTGTAATGAAATAGAAGCTACCGGGCAAAAAAAGCCTTACAGTCACGAGGAAATAGTAAGAAATGTATTAACATACAGACAATATTTTAGAGATAAAACCAATGTGGAGCTTGCTTTCTATGGAGGTTCGTTTTTAAACCTTCCTGAAAAAGTACTGAAAAATTATTACAGAACCATACAGTATCTCATAAATGAAGGTTTGATAAGTAGTATAAGGTTTTCTACATCTCCAGAAAGTATTACGAAGGAGAAAATTGAGCTCATTAAAGGATTCCCTGTTTCATTAATTGAGTTGGGAGCACAATCATTTTTCGATGATGTTCTTGTGAAAGCAAATCGGCCTCATAATGTGAGCGAGATTTATAACGCAATAAAAATCTTTAAAGAAAATGAAATTGATTATGGGATACACTTAATGACAGGTTTGCCGGGGGATTCACAAGAAAAAGCAATTTTTTCTGCTATGAAAACAGCTGAACTAAATCCAAAAATGTGCAGAATACATCCCACCCTTGTTTTAGAAAATACAACGTTAGAAACGATGTACCGAGAAGGTATTTATAAACCGCAAACCCTGGAAAATGCTGTTGAAACGGTTATGTACATGTATATAATCCTTGTTTCTAACGAAATCGTTGTTAATCGACTGGGACTATGTCTTTACGATGAACAAATAAAAAGTGTTGTGGCTGGTCCCTTTCATGAAAGCTTTGGGGAACTTGTTAAAACAAGACTTTCTATTGAGATTGCTCGTTCTTTTATAGATATGAGAGACACAGTTAATCTGGTTATCAACGCTAATAATAATGAAAAACAGTTCTTCACAGGCTATAAAAGATTGGTGAAAAACTGGCTAAAAAAAGAAGGTATTTCAGTATATTATTCTCCAAATGGCTATAGTATTGATATAATGGAAACAATTAGGTCACTTTACGATAAAATAAAGCGGGGAAAACGTTTTAGTTTTCCGGGGGTGTATTATGAAACTTGATTCGGTATTTATCAGAGGATTTAAGAGTTTCGCTTATCCAACTAAAATTGATGTAAGTTCGGGTGTAACTGCAGTTGTTGGACCAAATGGGAGCGGGAAATCTAATGTTGTAGATTCGATACGCTGGTTATTTGGTGAACAATCCATGAAAGCCCTTCGAGCTGACAGCAGAGAAGACGTTCTTTTTGTAGGTTCAGATAACCACCCACCTTCAAATACAGCAGAGGTTAAACTTGTTTTTCAGGATGAGAATGGAAAATTCTCAGTTTCAAGAGTATTAACGCGAGAGGGAAATTCTGAATACAGAATGAATTCAAAGAGTGTTCGTTTAAAAGACATCAAAGAGCTTTTCAAGGGAACCGGTGTAGGTATGGATCTCTACTCCATAGTAGGCCAGGGACAGGTTGACCAGGTTGTAAGTGCTTCGCCATATGAGCTACGAAAGCTTATTGAAGAGGCAGCTGGAACTGCTGTTTACAGAGAAAGAAAACGTGAAGCTATGTCCAAACTGACTGCGACACAGGCCAATTTGGATAGAGTTAGGGATATTTTATTTGAACTCGAAAAACAAAGAAAATCATTGTATCTTAAGGCAAAGAGGGCGGAGAAATATCTTGAATACTCAGATAACAGAAAAAAACTTAAGCGACTTTATTTTGGTAATGTACTAAGAATTGAAACTGATACGTTGAACAAATATAACGAAGATAAGAAAGAGCTTGAAAAAGAACTTCAGAAAATACAAAAAGAGCTAATAGAGAAAGAATCCCGATGGAGCACACTTCGTCAAGAATTTTCCGAAATGGATAAGGAAATTGAAAACTTCACGCAACTGCTTGAAGAATATAAACAAAGGCAAAGTGATTTACTTGATTTTAAGGAAATGTATAGCAGAAGATTGGGAGAAAAAGAATCTAAACTTGTTGAATCGACGACAAAAACAGATTCGTTGAAAGAAGACATTGAGAATCTTGAGAAAAGAAAAGAAGAAGTTGCAATGATCAAGGATAATATGGATGAAAAAATAAATAAAAAGAAGAATGAATTGGAGGAACTGGAAAATAAGAGAGAAGAGATTGTAAAAGAACATAGTGAAAAAGAAAAGAAGTGGTTAAAACAACAAGAAGAATTAGAATCAATAAACAAAAAGATCTCAAAAGCAACGAACGAGATTGATAGACTTACAAATAACCAGGAAGATATATCGAAACGCCTTGAAATGATAACTTCACAGCTAAAATCAAAACGGGAGCGTTTCAATGAATTAAAGGAAGAAATAGAAAAGCTTGCGTCTAAAGGGAAAAAGAGCTCTGAAAAACAGGAAGAAACAGAAGAAAATATCAGTTCAGTAAAAGAAAAAATTAAGTCTCTTGAAGAGCAATTTGAAAAACTTGATGAAGAAAGACAAAAAATGAAAGATGAATTAAGAAGTAGCGAGATGGAAATGAGCACTCTTACAAAACAGCTTGATGAATATCAGGGTTTTTCGAGGTCAGTAAGAGAAATTTTCGAACGTAAAGACAAATTTAGTGGATTAATGGATGTAGTTGCAAATATAATTGAAGTTCCACCAAAGTACGAGACAGCCATAAGTGTCTTATTGGGGGGTAGGATGCAGGATGTTGTAGTTAAGGATTCGTTCACAGCTAAACGAATAATAGAATATCTTAAAGGAAGTAAGACAGGTAGAATAACTCTTTTGCCCCTTGATATGCTGGAAGGAAAGTTCAGCGAATACGAGCCTGCAGAAAAACATAAAGGTTTTGTTGGTTATGCTGCTAAACTCGTCAATGTCCCGGATGATCTGGATGTTGTTCCAAGATATTTGTTCAGAAACTCCATTATTGTGAATAACCTTGATGATGCAATTGATATAAGAAAAAATGCGAATTTTTACGGAAGGCTGGTTTCGCTGGATGGCCAGTTGCTTTCAACGGGAGGAGCAATTACAGGTGGATATATTTCTGATGATGTAAGATCTGATCTAATTTCCAGAAAAAGACGGATTAAATATCTAAAAGATAGAAAAGAACAGCTAAAAAAATCATTAAAAATGAAAGAAAAAGAGATTCAGAGAAATAAAGACGATCTGAAAGAACTAAAGGGATATTTAAAGGTGCTTCAGGAAGAATTAAATGAAATAGTTTCTAATGGGGCTGCCATTAACAGAATGATTCACGAACTGATAAAAAGCGCCGATGAAGTTGAAGATGAAGTAACTGAACTGGAACAGCTGGAGGAAGATTATACGTACAAACTAAACAATTCAGAGAAGAGAAAGAAAGAGCTTTCAGAAGAGCTGGATGTTCTGAAAAAAGATCAGGAAAGTATTAAGGGAGCGCTTGAGGATGTCTCTGAAGAATTGAAAAGCAAGAGAACTGAGATGGAAGAAATGCAAAGCGAACTTGTAGACAGGAAACTTGAACTCTCAACACTTCAAGAAAAAACGGATCAGTATAATAGAGAACTAGAGGATATTAAAAAGAAGAAAGAACAAAACAAACAGAAAATAATGGAGATGAAAAAGTTAACAGAAGAAACAGAAGAGGATATAAAAAGAGTAAAGAAACAGATTTCGGATATCGAGAATGAATTGTCGTCACTAAAGAAAGAGACTACTTCGTTGTTTTCTAATATTAAGTATCATCGTGAGGGCAAGGAAGAACACCTTGATAGATTACAGAAGATTGAGGATGAAATCAATGAATTAAAAGATCAGAGAGAAGAAAGTAGAAACAAGATACATCAATTAGACATGTCTATCCAGGAATCCAATATGAAACTAGAGAACGTTAATAAAGAGCTTGAGGAACTGGAAAATGTAGATGAAGTGCCGGTATTGAGTGAGGATGAATTGAAGGAAAAGAAAAATGAACTGGATGACATCGAAAAGAAACTTAAGTTTCTTGGAACGGTTGATCTTGATACGATAGATGAATACAAGGTAGTAGACAATGATTATCAGGAACTGGATAAAGAAAGAAAGGATCTGGAAGAAGCTAAAGAAAAACTAAATGATCTGATTGAAAAAACTGATAAAGAAGCAAAGAAGATATTTCTTGAGACCTTTGAAAAAATCAATGAATATTTTTCTCAATACATATCAGAATTATTTGAAGGAGGAGAAGGAGAAATTAAGCTGTTCCCAGGAGAAGATATTCTGGAAACTGGAGTTGAAATAGCCATAAGAAAACCGGGTAGAAAATTCCAGAAGTTACAGCTTTTCTCCGGTGGAGAAAAGGCATTGGTAGGAATAGCATTAGTTTTTTCTCTATTAACGATTAAACCCAGTCCATTCTATATTCTGGACGAAGTTGATGCTCCTCTGGATGATTTCAATGCTGAAAGATTCAAAAAAATGCTTGACAGACACGCTGAAGAAACTCAGTTTCTCGTGATAACTCACAACAAGTTGGTTATGGAAGTTGCAGATGTGCTTCATGGTATAACCATGATGGATGGACTGTCAAAGGTTATTCCTGTTGAGCTCAGCTCAATAGAAACGGTTGTAGGGTAACGATGCGTGTTGGTGTAATTAATGCAAAGCCGGGTTCAGTATTATTTCATTTAAGCAATAACAAAATAGTTAAAGTAGTTTTGACTAGTTCACATGCTGAAGAGATAAAAATTGAGCCATTTTCTTCACAATTTAAGGAATATCTATCAGGTAATAGAAAAGCATTCGATATTGATTACATTCTTGAAGTCAGTGAATTCGTTCGAAGGGTTTTGAATATTACTAAAATGATTCCTTATGGAAAGACAATGACTTATGGACAGATTGCTAAAAAACTCGGTAAACCAGGCGCAGCAAGAGCAGTGGGTCAGGCTTTAAAAAGAAATCCAGTTCCAGTAATGATACCGTGCCACCGAGTAGAGGCCAATAAAGGTCCGGGTGGTTTCAGCGCCGGGATTGATTGGAAAGACTTTCTCTGTAGTCTCCAAGCTTCTTCAAGCGCTGAATGATTACCAGTATCATTCCTATGGCAACCAGAGAGCCACCTATATAGAAGAAAACAGACGGAATGTTTTTTAAGAAGATAATATCTGCAAAAACAGTAAATATTGGAATTGTGTAAATCCAGATAGTCGAATATTTTCCTCCCCATAATTTGATCCCCATCCCCCACATGAAATATCCGAGCGCAGAAGCAAGAACAGAAAGGTAAAGTATTCCCGCAATTGCTCTGGCATTAAAAGAAACAGGCATTTTAAGTACAAATATCTCTACAAATGCCAGTGGAATTGCAAAAATTATTCCCCATAACGAAATTGCAAAAGTTCCTGTAGTAGTTGAGTTTGATTGTTTTTCAAAATAATAAGTGTATCCTATCCATGAAATAGCAGCTCCAAATGCAATAATATTTCCAAGGATGCTTGATCCTTTACTGAATTGACCACCATATATAACAAAAAATAATCCAACAAATGCGCTTATACTGCCAATATATTCAAAAATATTGAATTGTTGTTCTAAAATATCATAGAAAATTATGGCTAATATTGGTGCTGAGGAAACAATTAAAGCTGCGTCAGAAGGATTGGTGAATTTCAATGAGTAGTTCTCAAAAAAGAAGTAAAGTGTCACTCCAAATAGGCCTGAAAGTGTTGCATGTTTCGATTTTATAAGTGAAAAGCCTCTTTTTTTGTCAACGAATAAGAATAAAATAATTGAAGCAATTGAAAATCTTATAAAAGCAAGTGTCATCGGTGGTATTGATTCCACTGCGGTTTTTGTGAAGATATAAGAAATACCCCAGATTGCAGCGGTTGATGTTAAAAAAATTGCACCAAAAAAGTTTGAGTCTTTCTTCATCACTATTCAGAAAATAATGCGACTTCTGCGTAAGCCAGATAAACCATATTAAGAAAAACGCTATTTCTTATTGACCACAGTTCGTCTGTTTTAATATTGCAATTTGCTTCTTCCAGCCAGTTGTTCATTGACCAGAGGGTGAATTCGTAAATTTGCGCTATGCCTCTTGAATAGACTTCATTAGAAAGTTCAGGATTAATGCTTTCTTCTCTTGCATAAGCAAGCGGATTGAATCCGGATTCAACTGCCAAAATAGCAAGCACAAGTTCAGGCTTAACTGAAGATAGCTTCAGAATATAACGTTTTACTCCTACATTAATAGGTACAACAGCTCCTGAGAACTCCATTATTGATTGATAAATAGTTTGAGATATCTTTTCTCTTGTTTCCTGATCATACATGTTTAAAGAGATGGACATATTAATGAGTTTGTCAATGCGTTCTTTAAGTTTTGGCCTTTTTATAATGAACAGGTGTGAAGCAAATCTTTCAATATCTTCGTCGCTTTCAAAAATTACATCTACAGGTTTATCCACAACTTTTACGCCACCGGGTAAAGGAGAAGGAGTTCCTGCTCCGGTAACAAAGTAGTTATAGTATTCATATACTTTATCGTCATAGGTGTAATTGGCATTATCTAAGTAGCTTTCGTAATCTGCACCTATCCCTCTATTATAAATTATGGCTTTTGATTTAATTTCTTTCTTTTCAACTGCAAAGGAATTAAACACAAACAAAGCAATCAATCCGGCAATGGATGCGATTATTATAAGAAAAACCATTACATCAGATTTATCGTTAATAAGCCATCACCTCTTAACTGAGTATATAATAAACAACAATACAATATAAGGCATTAAAAAATCGGGGATTAAATCCCCGATAAATTTATTTTACATAACTAAAAGAATAATCTCGCCTTTCGAGGTTCTTTCTTTTCCTTTTCAAAAACACATACTCCAACAGGACAGCTTTCAGTACCTACGTGCTGTACAAATTCTTCCTTAAAACGGTCCAGTATTGATCTGAGAGGAATAGGAACAGACTGTCCCAGTCCGCAAAAAGATGTTCTTTCCATATTATCTGCTATATCGTACAACTGATCTATCATTTCTCTTGTACCTCGTCCCTTGGAAAGCTCTTTTAGAAAATGGACAATCAATTTAGTTCCCTCTCTACATGGTGTACATTTTCCACAGGATTCGTGTTCAAAAAATTCCATAAGATTTAGTGCTACGTTTACCGTGCAATGTGTGTCATCTATTGCGAGAATAACACCAGAACCAAGTGAAACACCGTAATTTTTTACTGAATCAAAGTCAAGAGATGTGGATAGTTCATCAGGTGTTATAAATGTTCCTGCAGCGCCGCCAGTTTGAACCATCTTTAACTTTTTACCTTCACTGATTCCTCCACCGTATTTATATAAGAGGTCTGCTACCGTTACACCCATAGGGACCTCGGTTATTCCTCTGTTTACAATATTTCCACAAAGACTGAATACCTTTGTCCCCGCTGATGATTCAGTGCCAATTGATTTAAACCATTCTGAACCATTAATAACAATATCGGGAATATTGGCAAAGGTTTCAACATTGTTTACAACTGTTGGTTTTTCATATAGACCTTTTACAGGAGGATAGGGTGGCTTAAGTCTGGGCCTTCCAGACTTTCCTTCAATAGATTCTATTAGAGCTGTTTCTTCACCGCATACATAAGCTCCGGCACCAAGCCTTACTGAAAGGTCAAAATCAAAACCTGTTCCCATTATATTTTCACCGAGTAATCCGTATTCATAAGCCTTGTCAATGGCAATTTTTAGATTGTTTACAGATTCAAAGTATTCTCCTCTTATATAAATATAGCCCTTATTTGCTCCAACTACATATCCAGCAATTATCATCCCTTCAATAACTGAATGAGGATCGCCTTCCATAATAAGTCTGTCTTTAAATGTTCCGGGTTCTCCTTCATCTGCATTACATATAACGAATTTTTCTTTAGCGTCAACATTTTTTGTAAAATCCCATTTTAGTCCGGTTGGGAATCCAGCTCCACCTCTTCCTCTTAAATTACTGTCTTTAACGCTTTTTAGTAGATCATCTCTGTTTGTACTAAGAGACTGTGTAAGCCCCTGGTAACCGTCCATGGCAATGTATTCTTCAATATTGCGAGGATCGATGGAACCAATTCTCTTCAGTACAATTCGTTTCTCTTCCGTTCTTTCCTTTGCTTCTACAGCGCTGGGGACCGTCATGTCTTCAATTAACAGATCTTCAATCGGTCTTCCTTTTAATATCTGTTCTTCAACAAATCTATCAACATCTTCTTTCTTTTCCAGACCGTAGATTCTATTGTCAGGTAAAAGAAGGAACAAAGATTTTGTTCCATATTGTCCAAAACTTCCTGTTTCCAATACTTCAACGATATTGTTTAGATTATATTTACTGATAAGGGAAATAAGATAGTTTTTTAGGTGTCTGGCTCCAAGTAAAATACTATTGGAATCAACAGATACAAGTATGGTAATTGGTTTTTTCATTTGGAACCCCTTCTTTCCTTTTCAGTTAATTCATTAATGATCTTATCTATCTTTTCTGGAGTAAGATTTCCATAAGCCTCATCATTAATTAACATTACAGGAGAAACTCCGCATAAACCTAAACAACTACTCTGTTCTAACGTAAATAAACCATCTTCGGTAGTTTCTCCGAAATCAATACTAAGCTTATTTTTAAGTTGGTTAATGACTTTTTCGCCACCAGCTACATGGCAAGGGAGGCTTTTGCAAACCCTAATTATATATTTTCCGCGTTCTTTTGTAGATAACATTGTATAAAATGTCAGTACCTCATTTATCCTGGAAGCAGGTTTATCCATTACTTCTGAGAGAATTTCTGCTGCCTCCAATGGGATGTAACCATTAAATTTTTCCTGCAATGAGTGCAACGTATTCAATAAAATATCGTTTTCTTCCAGACTATCTTTTTTGCATTCATTATATGAATCCAGGACTTTTTCTTTTATTTCTTCAGTTGACATAAAATCCTCCTTCCAGTCCTTCCAAAAAATTAGTGACTTTAGGGTGAAACTTTACTAATGGCATCGAAGCGACAAACTTCAAGACAACTGCCACATCGTGTACATATTTCGGGGTCGATTTCATGTACTTCTTGAGGGCTTCCTGATATTGCATCTACAGGACAAACCCTTGCGCAGGCTGTACAGCCAACACAGTTATTCTTATCTATAACAACCCTGTAAAGTGATTTACAACGTTTTGCAGGGCATTGATTTTCATTTACGTGAGCCAGATATTCATCCCAGAAATATCTCATCGTTGACACAACTGGCTGAGGTGCAGTTTGTCCCAAGCCACATAATGAATTTTCCATTATATGCTGACCAAGATGTTTTAGTATTTCAAGGTCTTCTTCAGTTCCTTCCCCGTTGGTTATTTGATCAAGTATTTCCAGCATTTTAGGAGTCCCTTCTCGACAGGGTGTACATTTTCCGCAGGATTCTTCTACTGTAAAATCCAGGAAGAATTTTGCAACATCAACCATACAATCATCTTCGTCCATTACAATAATTCCGCCTGAACCGATGATTGTTCCCAGTTCTTTCATTTTGTCATATGTAATTGGTGTATCGAGAAGATGTTCAGGAATGCAGCCACCACTTGGTCCACCAGTTTGCACTGCTTTTAGCTTTTTGCCGTTGGGCACTCCTCCACCGATTTCGTAAATTAATTTTCTTAGCGTAATCCCCATCGGTATTTCTACGAGACCGGTGTTCTTAACTTTTCCTGCCAGTGCAAAAACCTTGGTACCACGAGAACCTTCAACGCCATATTGAAAAAACCATTCTCCACCATTTCTGATAATCATGGGTATGTTGGCATAGGTTTCAACATTATTATTCAATGTTGGTTTGTCCCATAAGCCTTTTTCAGCAGGAAAAGGAGGTTTAACTTCGGGTATTCCACGTTTGCCTTCAATTGAATTTATTAGGGCTGTTTCTTCGCCACACACGAAGGCTCCAGCACCTATTCTAATCTCAATATCAAAATTAAAATCAGTGTCTAAAATATTCTCTCCCAAAAAGCCCATTCTTCTAGATTCTTTGATCGCATTGGAAAAACGTTCAATTGCAAGAGGATATTCCGCTCTGATATAGATAGATCCTTTTTCTGCCCCAATTGAATATCCAGCAATAGTCATTGCTTCAAGTATATTGTAAGGGTCTCCCTCCAAAATTGCTCTATCCATGAAAGCTCCAGGATCGCCTTCATCAGCGTTACAGATAATGTATTTTGGATTTCCTTTATTTTTTCTTGTGAGTTCCCATTTTAGACCGGTGGGGAAGCCGGCACCACCTCTACCTCTAAGCTCGCTTTTCTTTAGTTCATCTATTACATCCTCAGGGGACATTTCTTTTAATACTTTATGTAATGCAAAGAAACCGTCCTGTGCTATAAATTCTTCAATAGAAAGAGGATCGACAACACCAAGGTTTCTAGTAGCAATTTTTACCTGCTCAGTGAAAAAAGGCATTTCTTCCTGAGGTTTCTCTTTTATCTCACCAGTTTCACCTTTGAAAAGGTAGTCTTTCACTATACGTCCCTTTAACAAGTGTTCTTCTACTATTTTTCTTGCTGCTTTCGCATCAAGTTTTTGGTAAAACACACCCTCAGGATAAATCACCGCTATGGGTCCCAGATCACAAGCTCCCATACAGCCTGTTTCAACGATTTGTACTACTTCGTTAAGCGCATATTCTTCTAACGCATTTTCAAGTTCTTTTTTGACTGAGTTTTCTCCTGCAGATATACATGCTCCACCTGCACAGATAAGTATCGTGTTTTCGACTGTGGGCACTACAAATCACCTCTTTTAAAGTTCTCCGCGTTTGACAACGAGATCAGATACAACGTTTCCTCCAAGAATGTGCTTATCAATGATTCTTTTAGCCTGTGTAGGAGTCACGTGGCCATAGATAATTGGTTCTTCCCCTTCGAGATTTACTTCTATCGTTGGTTCTACATCACACAAACCAAAACAACCTGATTGAACAACAGAAATATCTTCGATATTTTGTTCATTAAGATAGTCAACAATCGCACTCAGTGTATCTTTTGCTCCGGCTGCTATTCCGCATGTACCCATAGCAACTATTATTTTACCCTTTTTACCGGAATCTCTCATCTTTAATCCCTTGAGAGCTTTCTCTTTGATTTTCATTAAATCATCAAGACTTTTTATTTTCGCCATTATTTTCCCCCCCTGTACTTATCGATTATTTTTTTTACTGCGTCAGGTGTCAGTCGACCGTAGAAGTCATCTTCACCGACCATTACTACCGGGGCCATGCTGCATGCTCCAACGCATCTAACAGCATGTACTGAGAAAAGTCCGTCTTCCGTTGGTTCATCGAGTTCAACTCCGAGCTCTTCTTTAAATCGTTCAAGTATTTTATCGCCACCTTTTACATAACATGCAGTTCCCACACAAACCTTAATCTGGTACTTGCCTTTTGGTTTGGTAGAAAAGAAATTGTAAAAAGTAGTAACTCCATAAACCTGGCTTGGTGGAACATTAAGCTTATCAGCAATATGTTCCTGTAATTCAATTGGCAGATAACCGAAGAGCTTTTGAGCGTAATGTAAAACATTGATCAAAACTCCGGGTGTGCTCTGCATTGATTCGATGAACTCATCAAGCTTATCATAAAGATTTTTGTTATGTTCGCGAACTGTTTCGGACAATACGCGCACCTCCCAGGGAATGTTATTTATTTCACTAAGCATTATAGCATTAAATTTGAGAAATGGCAGTCGCATTGTGTTAAAATAACCGATGTTACAGTATACGTTTTCAAGGGGGAAAGGATATGAATTTAAGCGACTATGTTAGAGACATACCTGATTTTCCAGAACAGGGAATTATTTTCAAAGATGTCACTCCAATGTTAAAAAATCCTGAAAGTTTTAAGGAGTGCTTAAGAATACTGAATGAAGAAGTGCAAGACCTGGATTTTGATGTTGTTTTGGCTCCAGAGGCAAGAGGTTTTATTTTTGGAGCACCAATCGCTTTGCATTTTGGAAAAGGATTTGTTCCGGTTCGTAAACCCGGAAAACTTCCTTATGAAAAGTATTCTGTTGAGTATAGCCTGGAATACGGAAAAGAAAAACTTGAAATGCATACTGATGCTGTTTTAAAAGAAGAAAAAGTTCTCATAGTTGATGATGTCCTTGCAACTGGAGGTACAATGAAAGCTATATGTGAAATGGTTGAAAAAGCCGGTGGCGAGGTTTCTGCAATTCTTTCATTAATTGAGCTAACCTTCCTGGAACCAAAGAAAAAGCTTGAGGATTATGAAGTAAGGACGATTATTGAGTACTAGGGGTGATCAGGTGCTTACGTTTGACTTTTCTAACTGCTTCAAAGAAAATTTGGGAGAAGGCCCGGAAATTGATGACCTATTATCCAGAAGTGATATGGTGATAAAAAGCACTGATTATATTATAAAAAATGATCCCGGATTTCTGCGAATTATTAAAACAAATGAATCTATCAATGAAGTGAATAAAACAAAAGAATGGGTAGAAACATTCGATTCAGTTGTAGTTGTAGGTATAGGAGGTTCAGCCCTTGGAAATAGGGCGCTTCATAATGCATTAAAAGGTTCCACCTGGAATGGTCTATCAAACAGCCAGCGAAAAGAGAAAGCAAGAATCTTCATTCTTGATAACGTAGATCCTGAATCATTTGTTTCAATAGTCAACAAACTAGACCTCAAGCATACTTTATTTAATGTAATCTCAAAATCTGGAAAAACAGTCGAAACAATGGCAAATTATCTAGTTATAAGAGATATATTAAAGACACAGGGTATATCGTCAGGTGAGCATCTTATTTTTACAACGGATTCCAATAAAGGTGTTTTAAGAGAAATTGCTACAAAGGAAAATATAAGAACTTTAACAATACCGAATGATGTTGGAGGAAGATTCAGCGTATTAACACAGGTTGGTTTATTTTCCGCTATGGCTGAAGGTATTGATATTGAGCGTTTGTATGAGGGTGCAAAAAAAGGAATGAACAGATATTTGGATTGTAGTAAACCCGATGAGAACCCGCTGATCGTTTCAGCCTTGCTTTTCTACACTGCCATAATGCAAAACAAATATATTTCAGTAATGATGCCGTATTCAGAAAGGTTATATAGTTTTGCAGACTGGTATAGGCAATTATGGGCTGAATCTCTTGGGAAACGATATGATTTAGATGGAAAGGAAGTAAATGTAGGTCAAACCCCCGTTAAAGCTATAGGAGCAGTTGATCAACATTCGCAAATGCAGTTATACAATGAGGGGCCAAAAGATAAAATAATTACCTTTCTTAAGGTAAATAAATTTAATGAGGAAGTAGAATTACCCGTAACTGAAAAGATACCAGAAGATCTAAAATATTTAGGAAATAGTGATTTTTCTACTTTGATTAACAGAGAATTGGAAGGAACCTCAGAAGCCCTTGCAAATAATGGAGTTCAAAATATGACGGTCATTTTTGATAGCATAAACGAAGAACTAATAGGAGAATTTATTTTATTTTATGAATTACTTACTGCAACCATGGGAAAATTATTGAATATTGATCCATATAACCAACCCGGTGTAGAATTGGGGAAGAAGATAACACGAGCTCTAATGGGAAAAGAAGAAAAAGATATAAAAGACAAATTTGTTCAAAAAAAGCGGAGGTTTCGGTTATGATAAGTGATGTAATAAAAATGGTGAAGAAATATCCGGGTTCAGAGCTCTATGTGCTGGAAGGCGATGATATTCCCTTTTTCGCGATAATAACCGATGATACAAAAAGCGTAATTAACGAATTAAACGATATTGAAGAATTGGAAGCGGACGTAGCGGTTCTTTCTCCTGATGAAGTGGAAGAGGTTGCTTCAGGTTCAAATGAATTTGCAAATGAAATCAGAAAGGTGCTGCAAGAGGGAAAAAAATTGGTATGAACGTAATAGGTCTGACTGGAAAGGCCGGTTCTGGAAAAACTATGATATCAAAAGTGCTTTCAGATAAGGGATTTATGTTACATGAGCTTGATAAAATAGGTCATGAGGTTCTTAATAAAATCTCTCCGGATAAAATAATTAACTATTTTGGGAAACATGTTCTTGATAAAAAAGGTACAATCGACAGGAAAAAACTGGGAGACGTGGTATTTGCAAATCAGAAAAAGCTTCAATTATTGAATAACATAATTCATCCTGAAATATATAAAGAAGTAAAAAAACGGATCACTTTCGACAAAGGAAGTGATCATTTAGTTGATGGAGCATTAATATTTGATATTGGATTAGCGGAATTATGTGATTATATTATCTGGATAGATTCCCCCGAAGTGCTGGCAATTAAAAGAATGGTTAAAAAAGGAATATCAGAAGAAAAAGCAAAATATATTTTAAAAGCGCAAAAACATCTGGATAATTTCAAAAATGAGAGTAACAAAGTATTTTTGAACGATTCGACACCAGATGAGCTTATAAATTCGGTCATTTCTTTTTTGAAGAAAAAAGGCATAATGCTATAATTAATTTGTATGAAATTGCTTCAATTTTCTATAAGGGAGGTATGGTAATGAAGAAACTTTTTGTTTTACTTGTAGTAGTTATGGTTTTATCTTCTTTCAGTATTGCTGAGAAGATAAACGTAGAATTCTGGCATGCCATGGGTGGTGGACATGGTGAGGCTTTGAATGAAATTGTAGAATTCTTTAACGAAGGTAACCCTGATATTGCGATTGAACCTATTTATGTTGGCAATTATGGAGCATTACAGCAGAAGCTTCTAGCCAGCGCTGAAGCGGATACACTACCTGCGCTTTCTCAGGCCTACGGAAACTGGACAGCTAAACTTATTCCAAGAGGAGTAGTTCAGGAACTCGATTCATTCATAAACGATCCTGAAGAAGGATTTACAGAAGAAGAATGGGAAGCTATCTGGGCACCATTTAAAGAAATGATTACATGGGGAGAAACAACATATGCAGTACCTTTCAACAAGAGCACATATGTTCTTTACTACAACACAGATGCTTTTGAAGAATATGGTCTTTCCGCTCCTAAGGACATGGAAGAACTATTTTTCGATGCCATGATGCTTACAGAAGATTTTGATGGTGATGGAGAAATAGATCAGTATGGTATGGGTTTCAGAACTACAATTGACCATTTTGTCGTATTCTTGAGAGCAAATGACGGAAAAATTCTTGAAATAAATCCTGATGGTAGCTTCAATATTACAATTGATTCTCCTGAAGCTGAAGAAGCACTTCAATTTATGTATGATATGATTCACGAATATGAAATTGCTTACACTCAGGGTGGATATCTTGATGGTATATTTGGCGATGGAAAAATCGCCATGTTTATTGAAACAATTGCAAGTAAACCCTACGTTGAAAGCGCATGTGTAGGTAAACATGGATGGGCCTGGGCACCTGTTCCAAAATGGGAAGTACAGGCACCTCCATTTGCAGGAACAGATTTGATTATGTTCTCAAATATCTCTGAAGAAGAAAAACAGGCAGCGTGGGAATTTATGAAATTCCTTCTTAGTCCTGAGATCCAGGCTTTCTGGTCAGTAAAGACCGGTTATATGCCCGCAGTTAAAACAGCTCTTGAAACACCACAGTGGAAAGAATACATCAAACAAAACCCCGATGCAGAAGTTCCTATAAGCCAGATTGAATATGGTTCAGTGGATCCCAATGTTGGTGTTTGGAACGAGGTAAGATATATTATCGGACAGATGGTTGGAGATGTTCTGAACGAGAAGAGAACTGTACAAGAAGGACTTGCCTGGGCGGAAGAAGAAATTAGAAGAGAAATCGAAGCTCAGTCACAATAATCTGTTAGCAAAAATGAATTATCCGGGAGTCTTTTGGCTCCCGGTTTTTAATGTAGTTTTATGGAGGTAAATGTGTTTTGAAAGGTTATTTGCACAGATTTCATTTATTTGCACTGCTATTTTCCATACTTCTGCATATGCTTTTATCGTCAATTAATACGAAAGCAGCAAGCTGGGATTTATCCTATACAGTAATAGGATTGATCAATTTTGTTGGGTCAATGGTTTATATTCTTGCTACCCTTACGCTTGGACATCTGGGAGACAAAATTGGTCACAAAAAAATGTTGATGTATGATATGGTTTATTTTTCAGTTTTTATGGTGATGGGATTCTTCTGGTCAGAAATCTGGCACCTTTTTGTCTTTTCTATGGGTATGAATCTTTTCTTTGGCACATTTTTCCCATCATTAGAAGGGCTTCTTTCAAGTAAGGAAGAAGCTCAGGGTATTAATCCTGCTGCCATAACAACAAGATTTATTATTTCATGGAGTACAGGAAATATTATTGGATTGGCTTTCGGTCCTTTTCTAATTCAAAATTTTCCATATGTTGTTTTTTCATTTGGAATAATACTTTGTGTTTTAAGTGCAATTAATATCTTAAGACATATTGGAAAATACAAGGAAGAAATACCTGGACCCTTTGCAAAAAAACTATTTGGAAAACCTTTATCTTTCGATATCATTAAGGGAAAGCTTTACAGAAAAAGCTACAGAATAACATTTGTGCTTGGCGGATTACTTTATACTGCTGTAATCACTCTTTTTCCGAAGCTTATATCACTTCATAATCTACCACTTGAAAGAACGGGATTCCTTGTGGTCGGAGCAAATATTGGTGTTCTTTTAACATTCATCTTTCTTTCCATTATCAGTATCTGGAATGGCAGGCCAAAGATATCATTCTTATTTCTATCAGTGTTTCCTATAACCGGAATCATTTTATTTTTGCAACCTTCAACATTTCTTTTCCTAATCATTTCATTATTTGCAGGTGCGAGTTATGCTGTTCCCTACACCTTTGCAATTTTTTACGGATTACATACAGCAAAAAAAGAGCATGGTAAACAGGGTGGATTTCACGAAGCAATGGTGGGCGTTATCTTTGGCTTTGGTCCACTCCTTGGAGGTCTATTCCTGGACCTTTGGTCAAACTTAAAAAGTCTTGGAATCCTTGCATTCCTTTTATTTATGGTTGTTTTGTTTGTTCAAATAAAATTTTTGAAAAAGGTTTCGGATAATAAAAAAGTTGTCAACCAATAACTACAGATCGAAATATAGTTGATACTCTGCTGGTGCAGGTATACTCATTACATAGTTAGCTTCATCTTTTTTTGTTTCTATCCAGTTTTCAATAAGCGTATCGCTAAATGCTATATTAAGATAATCCCTATCCTTTTTTAAACCATTTAATACTGCTTCAAGATTTGTTGGGAAATATTGTATTCTGGTTTTCTCCTGATCTGCCATTTCATAGATATTGGTTTCTAACGGACCGAAATTAAGTTTTCTCGGATCAAGTTTTTTCTTTATTCCATCGATTCCTGCAAGTAACATGGCTGAAATTCCATAATAAGGATTGCAAGATGCGTCAATAGTCCGAAATTCTACCCTTACTTTTTCAGCCTTCTTAACATATCCCGGTATTCTTACAGCTGCACTTCTATTACCCCGGGCAAATACTGCACATATAGGTGCTTCAAAACCTGGAACCAATCTTTTGTAAGAATTTGTTGTAGGATTGGTAAAAGCAAGTAATGAGCCGCTTAATGAATGCTGCAAAATTCCTGCTATATAGCTTAACGCCATTTCACTTAAGCCACTGTACGATTCACCAGAGAATAAATTTTTGTTTTCATCATAAAGGTATTGGTGGATGTGCATACCGTTACCAGCTTCCCCGTAAAGAGGTTTGGGCATAAATGTAACCCTTATTCCATATTTGCTTGCAAGATTATGAATTATATATTTGATAATAATAATTGAATCTGCAGCTTTGATAGCATCCTGGAAATTAAGTTCAATTTCATGCTGTGCCGAGCTCACTTCATGATGATGATATTTCACAGGTATTCCGAGTTCAATCAGATGACTCACAACCTCGTTTCTAAAATCAGCATAGTAATCAGCAGGAGGAGCTCTATGATATCCTGTTTTCTTTTCAACGATCATGTTGTTTGAAAGCTCATTACTGTTCCAGTATCCTTCTTTTGCTTCAATTTCATAAGATACTTTGTTTACTCCAATATTGTAGCTTGCAGCATCGAGTATATGGAATTCAAGCTCAGGTGCCAGCAGAGCACCTTTGGTCCCAATAATTTCAAGTTCCTTCAATGTATTTATTAGTACATTTCTTGGATAAAGTTCATAAAGTTTCCCATCGGAAGTCCTGTAAACGTTACAAAAAAAAGAAAGTGTTTTGGCTTCGTAGAAAGGATCTATAAAGGCACTTTCTTCATCAGGTACAGCTATCATATCACTGTCTTCTACCGTACTGTAACCGTAGTTAGAAGCATCAAAACCAATTCCTTCTTCAAAAAGCTCCCCGTTTAACCTGTTGCCTGGCAGCAAAATATGTCTGATTCTTCCACTTATATCAATCACTTTTAGATCAAGAAATTCTACTTCTTTAGACAATTCTCTTATTTTTTCTTTCATACAGCACCTCCATTTATTTGTTATCCTTACAAAATGATTCTAACGATAATACCTGCACTTTTCAACATATCTTTTGCTGTTTGGTATTTACATTTAAAAAAAGGTAGATTAAACTTGTTAAAAAGAAGGAATTGTTTAAAAAATGCTCAAATCTTTACTTAATACTAATTTAGCAGTCTATAAGCCTATGGTATAATTTTTTGCGAATATAAATATTCCGAAGGAGGTTCAGATATGGCTAAATACGTTTATTATTTTGGAGACGGAGAAGCTGAAGGAAATGCGTCGATGAAAGATATTCTTGGAGGCAAAGGAGCAAATCTTGCGGAAATGGTAAGGTTGGGACTTCCTGTACCTCCAGGTTTTACAATTTCTGCAGAAGTATGTAAATACTACAATGAACATGGTAAACAATATCCTGAAGGCTTAAGAAATGAAGTTGAAAAATCAGTCAGAAGACTTGAGGATTCTACGGGCAAGAAACTGGGATCAACAGATAATCCATTGCTGGTTTCCGTGCGATCCGGTGCAAAAGTATCCATGCCCGGTATGATGGATACAATACTAAATCTTGGACTGAACGATGATAGTGTAGAAGGAATGGCCAAAGCAACAAATAACCCCAGATTCGCTTACGATGCTTACAGAAGATTCATTCAGATGTTTGGTGATATTGCACTGGGCATAGAACACGCTAAATTTGAGAGAGAACTCAGGAATCTTAAAAAAGGAAAAAATGTAGACCTGGATACCGAACTTAATGCATCTGATTTACAGGATTTGATCGAGAGATATAAGAAGGTTTACAAGGAAGCGGGAAAGAAATTCCCTCAAGATCCCTGGGAACAGTTATGGGACGCTATTGACGCAGTATTTGGCAGCTGGATGAACACAAGAGCTATAAAATATAGAGAACTTAATGATATCAGCGAAGACGAGGTTTTTGGAACCGCTGTAAACGTTATGACAATGGTTTTTGGTAACACTGGAGAAGAAAGCGGAACGGGAGTAGCTTTCACCAGAGATCCCAATACAGGTGAAAGAAGCTATTATGGAGAGTATCTTCCTAATGCACAGGGAGAAGATGTCGTTGCTGGCATTAGAACGCCAAAAGGTCTTGATTATCTTGAAAATAATATGCCAGATATCTATGAACAGCTGGTTGATGTTTTTGAGAAACTTGAAGAAAGATATAAGGATATGCAGGATGTCGAATTCACAATAGAAAACAGAAAGTTATATCTTCTTCAGACCAGAAATGGTAAAAGAACCCCATATGCAGCTGTAAAAATAGCTTCTGATATGGTTGATGATAATTTGATATCCAAAAAAGACGCGGTAATGAATGTTTCTACTGATCACGTTGAAACCTTATTGCATCCATATTTTGAAGCCGAAACAAGGGAAAAGGCAAACCTGCTAGCCAAGGGAATAGCTGCATCGCCAGGAGCTGCTTCGGGAACGATTGTTTTTGATCCAGCTGAAGCAGAAAAAATGGTCAAAGAAGATAATAAAAAAGTAATACTTGTCAGACCTGAAACATCACCGGAGGACATTGCAGGTATGGCAGCGTCAGAAGGTATTCTTACTTCTACCGGTGGAAAGACATCACATGCAGCTGTTGTCGCCCGCGGTATGGGAAAACCTTGTATTGTCGGTTGTGATGCAGCGGAAGTAAATGAAAAAGATGGTTATGTTTCAATAAATGGAACAAAATATGAAAAGGGTACCTGGTTCAGTCTCGATGGAACCACAGGAGAAGTTTTTGAAGGAAAATTAGAAGCAGTTATGCCTAAGGGATTGGAAGGTCCTCTGGCAAGAGTACTGGAATGGGCTGATGAAATCCGAAAACTTGGTGTTAGAACAAATGCAGATACACCAAAAGATGCCGAAACAGCGAAAACATTCGGTGCTGAAGGTATAGGATTATGTAGAACTGAACATATGTTTTTCGATGAAGATAGAATTCCTGCGGTTAGACAGATGATTCTTTCGAATTCTGAAGAACAAAGGAGAAAGGCTCTGGACAAGCTTCTGCCCATGCAAAAAGAAGACTTTGTTGGTTTATTTAAGGCTATGGAAGGTTACCCTGTGACGATCAGATTCCTTGATCCACCACTACATGAATTCTTACCAAAAGAAGAGAATGAAGTAAGAAAACTGGCAAAGGATATGGAAGTTACTTACGAAGAATTGAAGGAGACTATCGAAGAACTCCATGAGTTTAACCCGATGATGGGGCACAGAGGCTGTAGACTCACTGTTTCCTATCCTGAAATTGCTGAAATGCAAACAAAAGCGATAATTGGAGCAGCAATTGAAGTATTGAAAGAGGAAGGAAAAACAGTTACACCTGAAATAATGATACCCCTTGTTGGACATATTAATGAGTTGAAATATGTAAAAGAAGTTGTAGTCAAAACTGCCGATGAACTTATTGAAAAAGAAGGTGTTAACCTTAAATATAAAGTCGGTACTATGATTGAAATTCCAAGAGCTTGTTTAACAGCAGACGAAATAGCTGAAGAAGCAGAGTTTTTTAGCTTTGGAACAAATGATCTTACACAGCTTACCTTTGGTTTTAGCCGGGATGATTATGGAAAATATATCGGCGAATACATGGCCAAGGATATACTTGAAGTAGACCCCTTCCAGCAACTTGACCAGACTGGGGTTGGTCAGCTTGTGGAAATGGGTACTGAAAAAGGAAGAAAAGCGAGATCAGATCTGAAGGTTGGAATATGTGGTGAACATGGTGGAGATCCTTCATCAATTGCATTCTGTCACAAAACAGGTCTAAACTATGTCAGCTGTTCACCTTACAGAGTACCAGTGGCTAGATTAGCTGCTGCACAGTCAGCTGTTAAGGAGATGAAGAAATAAATAACGTACAGGCCGCGACTCTAATTTAGGGTCGCGGCTTTATTTTTTTGGAGGTTAGTTAATGTCAGAGATTTTTATAGGTTTCCTGGAAACAACAGTGTTTGCATCGTTGAGCTGGCAGAACGTTGTTATGTTTGCTATAGCTGGAGCATTGTTGTATGTAGCGGTTACAAAGGACGCTGAACCACTTCTGTTGGTCCCTATAGCCTTTGGTATGATTTTGGCTAATATTCCTCCTGAGGTAACAGGTTTATTCGAACCAAATTCAGGCTTAATGTGGTATATACAGAAAGGATTATATCTTGGAATATATCCGCCACTTGTTTTTTTGCAAATTGGATCATTAACTGATTTTTCATTTTTACTGGCAAGACCAAAAATGTTGTTTTTAGGAGCTGCGGCTCAAGCTGGAATTTTTATTACCTTTATTGTGGCCAGACTTATGGGTTTTGCATTTCCTGATGCAGCGTCAATAGGAATAATTGGTGGAGCAGATGGTCCTACTTCTGTTTATCTTGCTGCGCTTTTTAAATCCCCTTATTTGCCGGTAATAGCAATAGCTGCATATTCATATATTGCTTTAATTCCGGTACTACAGCCACCAGTTATGAAAGCGCTTACTTCTAAAAAAGAGAGACGTATAAAAATGGGGATGCAGCAACGCAGGGTCTCAAAATTAGAAAAAATGATATTTCCAATAATTTCAACTATCGTAATCGGATTACTTGTACCAAGAACACTTCCGCTAGTTGGAATGCTTATGCTGGGTAATTTTCTTAGAGAAAATGGCAAAACCAAACGGTTAGTTGAGGGTGCGTCGAAATATATGGCAGATCCTGTTATAATTTTATTGTGTCTTTCTGTTGGTGGAAGTGCTGATGGAAAGGTTTTTTTAAGTGTAGATAGCTTGAAAATAATAGGTTTGGGTGCAGGAGCATTTTTGGTAGCAACTGCATGTGGTGTTTTATTTGCAAAACTTATGAATATGTTTTCTAAAGATAAAATAAATCCATTAATAGGAGCGGCAGGAGTATCCGCTGTTCCTAACTCGGCAAGGGTCGCTCAGCGTGTGGCTAACGAAGAAGATCCTTCGAATTTTATTTTGATGCATGCCATGGGTCCAAATATTGCAGGGGTTATAGGTTCAGCAGTTGCAGCAGGAGTGTTCATTTCAGTGTTAAACTGAGGGAGGTTCTTTATGTCAAAAAAAGGTAACTTCCATGTTTATATTAACAGGACTTACTGCAAAGAATGTGGCATTTGTAGCTGGATTTGTCCCACAGGAACGATTGTTAAAGATGAAGGTGGCAAACCCGAGATATCTGACCACAAAACATGTATTGGTTGCTTAATGTGTGAAAAAGCATGTCCGGACTTTGCGATTGACATACAAAAAATTGAGGTGAAAGAAAATGTCTAAATTCGCTCTTTTGCAGGGAGACGAAGCCTGTGCACTTGGTGCTATTAAAGCTGGGTGTAGATTTTTTTCTGGTTATCCAATCACACCTGCCACGGAAATAGCTGAAACTATGTCCAGAGAACTCCCTAAAAAAGATGGTACCTTCATTCAAATGGAAGATGAAATTGCCAGTATTGCTGCAGCAATAGGAGCATCACTTGCAGGCGAAAAAGCTATGACAGCAACAAGTGGTCCTGGTTTCAGTTTAATGCAGGAGGCTATTGGTTATGCTTCAATGACGGAGATACCCACGGTTGTTGTTAATGTACAAAGAGGGGGTCCCTCAACAGGTATGCCAACCAAGACCGCACAAGGGGATATAATGCAGGCCCGTTGGGGAACTCATGGTGATCATCCAATCATTGCTCTTTATCCTTCAACAGTTGAAGAAGTTTTTAAATATATAATTACAGCCTTTAATTATGCTGAACATTACAGAACGCCGGTAATCTTCCTGATGGATGAAATTTTAGGACACATGAGAGAAAGTATTAGTATTCTTAACGATGAGGATTTAAAGTTAGTTCCGAGGGTTTCTGAATCAGAGTTGGAGGAAGATGAGATATTCCATCCCTTTAAAGAAGACGATAGTATGCTTGCAGCACCTTTAATGAAAATGGGTAAAACGAAGTTCCATGTTTCAGGATTGGTGCATGATGAATCAGGCTTTCCTGTTGGTACACCAAAGGATGTAGATAGATTATTGAGAAGACTTGATAATAAAATAAAATTACACGCTGATCAAATAGCGCTTTATGATGAATATATGACCGAAGACGCTGAAATACTTGTTTTTGCATACGGTTCTGTTGCACGCAGTGCGTTGAAGGCAGTGAAACTTGCAAGAGAAGACAGAATCAATGTTGGCTTGTTTAAACCAATAACTGTCTGGCCTTTACCTACCACAAGGATCAGGCAATTACTAAAGAGAGTCAGTGCGGTGATCGTAGCAGAAATGAATCTTGGGCAGGTTGTATATGAAGTATCCAGGCTGAACCGAAGCGGTACGAAGCTTGAGAAACTTAATAAGGTTGATGGTTCACTTATAACCCCTCAAGAAATTCTTGACGCAATTGCAAAGGTTAAGTCTGAGGTTTTAGAACTCTAAGTTCAAGTTTTAATAATGAAAAGAAAATTGTAATATTTTTGGAAAGCTGGCATAGATTATGGTAAAATATTTTCAACCTAACTTCAGCTTAAGGAGGCAGTCTAAATGGAAATTTTGAAGGTCAGTTCTAAATCAAATCCAAACAAAGTTGCCGGTGCTATAGCGGGTGTTCTTTCTAAAACAAATCAGGTTGAACTCCAGGCTATAGGTGCTGGAGCAGTAAATCAGGCTGTAAAGGCTGTTGCGATTGCCTCAAGATTTCTCGACGAAAGAGGCACATCAATAAGTATGGTACCTGGTTTTGTTGAGATTGCAATTGGGGAGGAAATGAGAACAGGTATTTCTTTTAAAGTCGCTGCAGATAAGAAAGAACAGAGCGCAAAGGAAACTAAAGAAGAAGAGACTCAGGAAACTCAGGTAGCAGATACAGGAACGGAAGAAGATCTGGACTAGGTTTGTAATTAAATAGTAGAATTTATGGTTGGGGCTTAAATGCCCCTTTTTTTATAATAGAAGTAATGTTTAGTAATTCATAATTCCTTTAAACGTAAGAATTGAACACATGTTATAATTTTTCAAAGCTTTAGGGGAGGGAGATTATGGACAAAATTGGAACCAGATATGATCCTACGAGTTTAGAAGAAAAATGGTACAGGATTTGGCAAGAAAAAGGTCGTTTTAAACCTTCAGGTGAAGGAAAACCCTATACAGTTGTTATTCCCCCGCCTAATATAACAGCCCAGCTTCATATGGGTCATGCTTTAAATATCACTCTGCAAGATATTTTAATAAGATATAAAAGAATGAAAGGTTTTAATACTCTCTGGGTTCCCGGAGAAGATCATGCGGGTATAGCAACTCAAAACACAGTTGAAAAAAACCTGTCTGAGAGAGGAATCCATAGAAAAGACTTAGGACGCGAAAAATTTCTTGAAGAAGTCTGGAAATGGGCAGAAGAGTATAGAAAAAGAATAGTTGAGCAGATTAAAGCCATTGGCGCTTCCTGTGATTGGTCACGTGAACATTTCACATTAGATGAAAATTTAAACAGAGCTGTAAGAAAAGCTTTTGTCAAATTATATAAAGAAGGGTATATATATCGTGGAAAATATATTATTAACTGGTGTCCACGGTGTGGTACAGTTCTTTCCGATGAAGAAGTGGAACATGAAGAACTGGAAGGAAAACTTTACTACATAAAGTACTATTTTACAAATAGCGATGAATATATAGTCATAGCTACAACACGACCAGAGACAATGCTGGCTGATACAGCTGTAGCTGTTCATCCTGGTGATGTTCGTTTTAAGCATATCATCGGGAAAGACGTTATATTGCCATTGATGAACAGAAAACTAAAGATTATTGGTGATCCATATGTTGATCCTGAATTTGGAACTGGTTGTTTAAAGGTTACACCGGCTCATGATCCCAATGATTTTCAAATAGGTCTTAGAAATGATCTTGAATTGATTGAGGTAATAGATGAAAGTGCAAAAATAAATGAAAACGGTGGAAAATACGCAGGAATGGATCGATACGAGGCAAGAAAAGCTGTATTAAAAGATTTGGAAGAAGAAGGATATCTTGAGAAAATTGAAACTATGAAACACTCTGTTGGTAAGTGCTATAGATGTGAAACAATAGTGGAACCTTCACTTTCAGATCAGTGGTACGTAAAGATGACACCTCTGGCTGAAAGGGCAAAACTTGCAGTTCAAAGTGGAGAAGTTGTTTTCCATCCTGAGCGCTGGAAAAAAGTGTACATTCACTGGCTTGATGAAATTCGTGATTGGTGTATTTCAAGGCAGCTATGGTGGGGACACAGAATTCCAGTATGGTACTGTCATGATTGTGGAAAAATTATTGTAGAGGAAAAAACACCACACGAATGTCCTGATTGTGGTTCAAAGAATCTGAAACAAGATGAAGATGTTCTTGATACTTGGTTTAGTTCTCAATTGTGGCCTTTTACCACTTTGGGTTGGCCGGAAGATTCCTCTGAACTTGATACCTTTTATCCCACATCAGCTCTTGTAACCGCATTTGACATTATATTCTTCTGGGTAGCAAGAATGATCATGGCTGGTTATCATTTTAAAGGCGACAAACCCTTTTCCGATGTTTATATTCATCAGTTGATAAGAGATAAAAAAGGGAGAAAAATGTCAAAATCACTTGGAAATGGAATAGATCCACTTGAGGTCATCGATGAATATGGTGCAGACCCCATGAGATTTACTTTGGCGATACTTGCAGCCCAGGGTAAAGATATCAAGCTTGACACCCGTTTCATAGACGCCTATCATAAATTTGCCAATAAAATATGGAATGCAACAAGATTCGTTCTGATGAACATAGAGGATTATGTAGGAACAGAGGTAACAAAAGAAGAGATGAGCCTTGAAGACAAATGGATTCTGTCAAGACTGCAAAGGGTCCAGGGCATTGTTTCTGATGCAATTGAAAGCTACGATTTTAATATAGCCGCAAAAGCAGTATATAACTTCTTCTGGAGTGAATTCTGTGATTGGTACATTGAAAGTGTAAAACCAAGACTGAATAGTGAAGAAAAGAACACAGTACAGCATGTTCTAATAAAAGTACTTGACAGCTCGTTCAAATTGCTTCATCCATTTATGCCATTTATTACTGAAGAACTGTGGCAAAAGCTTGATGTTGAAGATGGCGAATTAATAACGAGTAGCTGGCCGGAACTAAAAAAAGAACTTGTGGATGAAGAAGCTGAAGAAAAATATTCATTGCTGATGGATATGGTAAGGGGAATAAGAAATGTGAAAGCAGATCTGAACATACCACCAACAAGCGAAGTACGGGCTTATTTTACCGGTGAAAATCCAGAGGACGAAATCAAGTTCTTAATAGAAACACTGGCAAAAGCTGAATTGATGGAGTTTCAGGACAATAAACTCCCGGAAAGTGTAACAGCATATGCTGATGAAAAATATACGATTTACGTAAAACTTGTTGAGATAGACGTACAGAACGAGCTAAAAAGATTGGAGAAGAAGTTGAGTAAGATAGTAAATGAAGTAGAACGTTTCAGGAAAAAACTTTCCAATGAGCAGTTTCTGGACAATGCTCCTGAAGACGTTGTTGAAGAAACCCGAAAAAAATTAGAGGACGCAACTGCTTCCAGGAAAAAACTGGAAAGACTAATTGAAGATCTGAAATGAATTACAGTGAAGCAATAGATTACTTATATAATTCACGCCCGTACGGAAAGATAAAGTACGGGCTTGATCGTATAATTGAGCTTCTTAACCGTCTTGATAATCCTCAGAATAAGTATCCCCTAATTCACATAACAGGCACCAATGGAAAGGGCAGCGTTGCAGCCATGTTAAGTCACTTATGCAGTGAACATGAACTAACAGTTGGACTTAATATCTCCCCTCATATTGTGGATTTCAGGGAAAGAATTCAAATAAACAATAGATTTATATCAAAAAAAATGGTTGTTGACACCCTTGAGCAGATTATGCCCGTACTTAAAAAAATGGATTCACAGGGTATGGAACACGCTCCAAGTTATTTTGAAGTAGTTACTGCTATGGCTTTCAGTATTTTCAGATCTCAAAAAGTTGACATTGCAGTCATTGAAGTTGGACTTGGTGGAAGGTTTGATGCGAGTAATATTGTTGAAAGTCCTCTGGTGTCCGTTATTACGGGGGTCAGTCTTGATCACACAAGAATACTGGGTTCAACAGAAGAAAAAATAGCCACAGAAAAATCACAAATAATCAAGCGAGGAAGACCACTTGTTAATGGTGTAACAAGGCCGTGCATAAGAAAGATAATAGAAGATAAATGTGCGGAAGCAAAATCAAAATACTGGACTTTCTGGAAAGATTTTGATTTTAGTGATCCAAAACTGAAACTCAATGAAAATGAGTTCAATTACCATGGGAAAAAAGAGTATTCAAAACTGCGTTTGTCATTGAATGGAGAACACCAGTTTAAAAACGCAGCTGTTGCGCTTAAGGCTTTTGAAGTCGGTACATGTGAACTTAATAAATCAATAGAAGAAGATAAATTGAGAAAGGCATTAAGAAATGTAAAATGGCCGGGCCGTTTTGAACCATTCAAACATTCAGATAGATTGATCGTACTCGATGGTGCACATAATCCAGATGGTGCTATCTGTTTTAGAAATAATCTTGAAACTTATTTCGGTAGTAAAAACCTTTTTCTCCTATATGGTGGTCTGGATGATAAGGATCATAAAACAACCGCAAGATATATTTCACCAGCTGTGGAAAATGTAGTTATCACCAGGGTCCCAAGTCACAGAAGTGTTTGCCCTGAGAAGGTATATCAGGAATGGAAGACTATAAAAAATGATGTAAGTTATGTTGATGATTATAAAGATGCACTGGAGTATCTGATAAAAAAATCAAAAAAGCAAGATGTAATAATTTGTACAGGTTCACTTTATTTGATTAGCGCCTTGAGATATTATATTAGTGGAGGAACGGAAAATTATGATTGAGGGAATTGAAGGAAAAATTGTTAATATTACCGAAAATGCTATTTTGATTAAAGCAGGTAGCTTTTTCATAAATGCATATTGTACTCCCTGGACAATACAGAAGATTTCTGTTGGGCAGGATATCAAACTTTCAACCTTCCTCTCCTTCCCTCAGGATAAAGCCCCTGAACTTTTTGCTTTTTACGAACATGAAGAAATGGAATTGTTTAAAATACTCATAGGAGTTAGTAAGATAGGCCCTAAAATGGCTATGAAAATTCTTGGTGGAGCTTCTCACGATGAAATTAGAAACTATATTTCACACAAAGATGTACCGGGTTTATCAAATCTTCCCGGACTTGGTAAAAAGACAGCTGAACGACTTATAGCTGAACTTGGAGATTCTATTGAAGCAACGCCAGGTTATGTAGCCACTAAGGGTGGTAATAATGATGCAGTGGATGCGTTAACTTCACTGGGATTTGACAGATATAGTGCTGAAAAGGCAGTACGCAAGGTAATTAAAGAGGGGATAAACGGTACTCAAGCGATTGTGAAGAAAGCTCTAAAAGAACTGCAATGAACCAGGGGGGTGAAACTGATGATTGCAATTGTACTTGCTGCTGGACTGGGTAAAAGAATGAAATCTGAAAAGCCAAAGGTAATGCATGAAATACTTGGTGAACCAATGCTTATGTGGGTTTTGAAATCTTTAAAGAAAGCAGGAATTGATTATGAAAAAATATATGTCGTTACGGGATACAAATCAGAGCTTGTAAAAGAAATATTACCTGAAGACGTAAACAGCGTAGAACAAAAAGATCAACTTGGAACAGGACATGCGGTTTCTGTGGCACTTGAATCAATAAAAAATTATGAAGATATCCTGGTTTTGAATGGCGACGTTCCATTAATTAGACCCAAAACAATTACAAAGTTAAAAGAATCATTGGAAGACAGTACCAATGATGGCATTGTTCTTACTATGAAATTGAATGATCCATCTGGATATGGAAGAATATTGAAGACTGGGAAGTCTCTGAGGATAATAGAAGATGCTGATGCAGATTCGAAAGCAAAAAAGATAAATGAAGTCAACGCTGGAATATATGGTTTCAAAGCTAAATTTATCAAAAAAGCAATCAATCAGATTGATAGTAACAATGAACAGGGCGAATATTACCTGCCGGATGTGTTTAATTTTTCTGATGATGCTTCAACGTTAATTGTTGAAGATAATTCAGAGGTTTCCGGTATTAATAACAGAGTACAGCTGGCTCAGGTGCAAAAAATTGCTCAAAAAAGAATTAATGAAAGGCATATGTACAGTGGAGTGACAATAATTGATCCTGATAATACATATATAGGTCCTGATGTAGAAATTGGAAGAGATGCGATAGTTAAACCTATGACATTTATCTCTGGTTGTACTAAAATTGGTGAAAAATCCTTAATAGGTCCGATGACAAGAATTAATAAAAGTATTATTGACAGCGATGTAGAAATTGTTCGCTCGGAAATCGATAGCGCCACTGTTGAAAAATATTGCAAGATAGGACCTTTTTCACGTCTTAGACCAGGAGCGTATTTACATAAAAATGTTAAGGTAGGAAATTATGTAGAGATAAAGAAATCAACATTGGGTGAAGGAAGCAAAGCGCAACATTTAACGTATCTTGGTGATTCTGAAATAGGAAAAAATGTTAATATTGGAGCGGGAACAATAACATGTAATTATGACGGAATAAAAAAGCATAAAACTGTAATTGAAGATAATGCGTTTATAGGTAGTAACAGTTCAGTTGTAGCACCAGTTGTAATAGGCAGAAATTCAATTGTTGGTGCAGGTTCAACCATAACAGAAGATGTAAGCCCATATTCACTTGCGCTAGGACGAGGTCGTCAGGTGGTAAAGAAAGATCGTTATCGCAAAGACAATTCAAAAGAAGGTGAAGAATAATGCCTATACGAACAAATGAAATGAAAATTTTTGCAGGATCATCGAATATTGAGTTGTCAAATAGAATTGCCCGTTATCTGGGAATAAATCTTGGTAATTGCAGTGTAGATAAATTTGCAGATGGAGAAACAAACATAAAAATCGGGGAAACGGTTAGAGGACATGATGTATTTATCATTCAACCAACATGTCCACCGGTCAATGAAAGAACAATGGAATTACTCGTAATGATTGATGCTTTTAGAAGAGCATCAGCTAATTCGATAGCGATAATTATGCCATATTATGGCTATGCAAGGCAGGACAGAAAGGCAAGAGGAAGAGATCCCATTTCAGCTAAACTTGTAGCAAATTTGATTACCGTGGCAGGTGCAACGAGAGTACTTACCGTCGATATTCATGCCGGACAGATACAGGGATTTTTTGATATTCCCATGGATAACCTCTGGAGCTTCCCGGTATTTTCAAATCATTTAAAGCAGCTGGCTGATGTAAATATTGATGATATTGTTGTGGTCTCTCCAGATATTGGAGGAGTGCAACGGGCAAGTAAGTTTGCTGGAAAGTTAGATGTTTCACTGGCAATACTTGACAAGAGAAGACCAACTGATGATGTTGCACAGATGGTTAATTTAATCGGTGAAGTTAAAGGCAAGACAGTAGTAATCATTGATGATATAATAGATACCGGTCATTCTTTAATAGAGGCTGCAAAGATGTTACGGACAAAGGGAGCAAAGAAGATATTTGTTTGTGTAACCCATGCAATATTGTCCGGTAATGCCAAGGAGATATTATCGAAGGCACCAATTGAAAAAATATTTGTAACCGATACTGTGCCACATAAAAAATTACCAGATAAATTTGAGGTTGTTAGCATGGCTCCTCTTATTGGAGAGGCCATGATGAGAATTAGAAAAAATCTATCAGTTAGTATTTTGTTTAAATAGAGGAGGTATTTGGATGCCGGATTTAGTTTTTTCGGTTTCGAATCGCGAGAAAAAGGAGAAAGCAAAAAATTTAATCAAACGAGAGAAGATTCCAGCGGTTATTTATGGACCGGGACGAGAGAATATGGATATTATGCTTGAGAAAAGTGATGTATTGAAACATCTTAATAGGATTGCTGAGACAACACCGATCACACTAAAATTTGTTGAAAAAGAACTTCACGGTTTTTTGAAAGGTGCTCAGAGAGATAAAGTAACTGATAATATTGTACATCTTGACTTCTATATTCCTGCTGAAGGACATAAAATGGAGATACATATTCCATTGACCTTTGTTGGAGAACCTGCTGGTATTGAACATGGTGGAGTCATTCAGGAAATAATCACCGATCTCCCCGTTCAAACATTACCCAAAGACATTGTCGAGACTATCGAAGTCAACGTTGAAGAATTAGAGATCGGAGATGTAATAAGGGTAAAAGATCTTGATCTACCTGAAGGTATCAGACCACTTATTGATGAAGACAGAGCAGTATATGTTGTTGAATCACCGAGAGCCCTAACAATTGAAGAAGAGGAAGAATTAATGGCTGAAGCTGAAGAAGAAGAAGAAATGGAACCTGAAGTCATCGAAAAGGGTAAGGAAGAAGAGGAAGAAATACCTGAAGGAGAAGAAGAAAAGGAATAATAATATTATGAAGGTATTTGTAGGCTTGGGAAATCCCGGCCCACGTTATGTGCTAAGCCGTCATAACGTGGGTTTTCTTTTCGTAGATGAATTTTTAAAGCATGTAAAATTAATTAAAAAAACAAAGCAAACAGCGTACGAATTGTTTGAAGTTTCGCATGGTGAAGAAACTGTTTTGCTGGTAAAACCGTTAAAATTTATGAACGCCAGCGGTGTGGCAGTAAAGAAGTTTCTTGAAGATTATGAAGACATAAAGATAAAAGATATGCATGTGGTTTACGATGATCTGTGGATACCGCTAGGAAAAATACGAATTAGGTTTCAGGGAAGCGACGGCGGACACAATGGAGTGAAATCGATAATTGAGCAACTTAATACGAAAAAGTTTCCAAGAATAAGAATAGGTATTGGACCAAAACCTGAAGAGAATGACATGGTGGAATATGTTCTTGGAGAGTTCTCCGATGATGAGATAAATATCGCCTTCAAATCAATTCGCTTTGCAGTTAAGGCAGCGAATGAACTTTGCAAAAGTGATATGAAAAAAGTGATGTCACACTATAATGGTATAGAGGTGACTGAACTGGATGAAATTTAATCTTAAAGCTCCCTATTCCCCAAGAGGCGATCAACCCAAGGCGATTAATGAGCTATGTGAGGGCTTAAAAAACAACGAGCGCTTTCTGACATTACTGGGTGTTACGGGATCGGGAAAAACATTTACCATGGCCAGTGTAGCCGAACGATTGCAAAGGCCTGTACTGGTTATCTCTCCTAACAAAACGCTTGTCGCTCAATTATACAGGGAGTTCAAAGAGTTCTTTCCCGAAAACAGAGTAGAACTGTTTATAAGTTATTATGACTACTATCAACCTGAAGCCTACATACCGGCTAAAGACCTTTACATAGAAAAAGATGCACAGATAAACGATGTTTTATCCAGAATGAGGGTTTCTGCACTGAAATCCGTTTTAACCCGCAAGGATGTAATTGTTGTCGCTAGTGTTTCAGCAATCTATGCAAGTGGTGACCCGAGAGATTTTCAAAATCTTAATATCGAACTTGAAGTTGGAGATGTAATCAAAAGACAGGAACTGGCAAGAAAACTTTCATCCATCCAGTATAGTCGTTCTGAGGATGTCAGCGCAGGCGGAGTATTTCATATGAAGGGTGATGTCTTTGAAATCTATCCGCCCTATGAAGATTACGGACTGCGTTTTTATTTCTTTGATGATGAAATAGAGCGTATAGTTAGTATTGATCCTCTTAACAGAAACAAGATAGAAGAATTTGACAAGGTAATAATATATCCTGCTAAAGAATTTGTTACCACTGAAGAAAAGATTTCAAGGGCAATAAAAGAAATAGAGCATGAACTTGGAGAGCAGGTTCGGAAATTTGAAAAAGAAGGAAAATACCTGGAAGCTCAACGCTTGAAACAAAGAACCATGTATGATATCGAAATGCTTACTACTCTTGGTTATTGTTCGGGCATAGAAAACTATTCTCGTTTTTTTGATAACAGGAATCCAGGTGATCCACCATATACATTGCTGGATTACTTTAACAAAGAAGAATTTATTGTTTTCATAGATGAATCGCACATCGGAGTACCACAGATTAGAGCAATGTACAAAGGCGATCATTCCAGAAAGAAGAGCCTTGTTGAATATGGTTTCAGAATACCTTCAGCCTTTGATAACAGACCTTTAACCTATGAAGAATTTCTCGATAAAATTGGTCAGTTAGTTTTCGTATCGGCTACACCGACAGACTATGAACTAAGCGTGTCGGAAAGAGTAGCCGAACAACTTATAAGACCAACCGGACTAATAGATCCAAAGGTTGAAGTGAGGGCTACCGATCATCAGGTAGATGATTTTATCGACGAAATGAAGACAATAAAGAGTCGCGGTGAAAGAGCAATAGCCACTGTGTTAACAAAAAAATCAGCAGAGATGTTGAGTACTTATCTAAATGAGGTTGGTGTAAAATCAGAATACCTCCACTCAGAACTGGGAGCAGTTGAAAGGGTTGAGGTTTTGAAGAAACTGCGTGACGGTACTGTTGATGTGGTAGTCGGTGTTAATTTATTGAGGGAAGGACTTGATTTACCCGAAGTTTCTCTTGTAGCTATAATGGATGCGGATAGAGAGGGTTTTCTTAGATCTGAAACAACACTGGTTCAGACCATCGGAAGAGCAGCACGTAATGTAAATGGAAAAGTTCTTTTATATGCAGACCATATTACAGGTTCCATGAGAAGAGCGATTAGAGAAACAAATAGAAGAAGAACAAAACAGATGATGTTCAATAAAGAACATAACATAACACCTGAAAGTATTGTAAAACCATTGTATGAGAGTATATTTGCTGAATATTCTGATAAAGACAAAGAAGAAAAGGCAAAGAATGAATATGTTGGAGGAATACTAGCACTAAAGGAGTCCCTGGATGCAGAAGAGTATCTGGCTGTTCTTGAAGAAGAAATGTTAAGAGCCGCGAGTGAGCTTAGATACGAAGATGCAGCTGTAATCAGGGATGAAATGAGATCAGTAAAAAACGAAAGTAAGAAATGATGGAGAGATAAACATGAAAATAATTGCAAAAAACAAAAAGGCAAGACATCTGTATCACTTCTTAGAGAGCTATGAAGCTGGCATTCAACTACTGGGGACAGAAGTTAAATCTCTGAGGAAAGGCGCAGTTTCAATAGTAGAAGCCTACTGCAAGTTCATAGACGGTGAACTCTACCTTTTGAACGCCAATATAGGTCAGTACAGTCACGGTGCTCAATGGAATCATGATCCTTTGAGAGAAAGAAAATTGCTTCTTCATAAAAGTGAGCTCATAAAGATCCATCAAAAAGTCAGAGAAAAGGGTTTAACCGTTGTTCCAACAGTAATCTATTTTAATGACTCCGGTATCGCCAAGGTAGAAATAGTTCTTGCAAAGGGTAAAAAACTATACGATAGAAGAGAAGACATAATCAAAAGGGAACAGGAAAGGCGAATCAGGCGAAAAGAAGATAGATAATGAGATACATAGCAATATTTCTACTTTTTTGTTTATTGCTTTTACCTTTTAGTGTATTTTCTTCAAACAGTTTTGAGCATGACAAGTATCTACATTTCTCAGTAAGCTTTTCATTGACCGTAACTCTTAACTACTTCTTTGGTTATTATGGAGATTTTTTGGCCATTGGAGTAGGATACCTTAAAGAATTCTGGGATTATTTCAGCGTCAAGGGAGTAAGTGATCCCGGAGATGTTTATGCTAATACTATTGGTGTACTATCAGCAAGACAATACCTGAATAATGTTAATAATAAGCCATTTCTGGGCTTTGTAATTCTTTTCTGAGAAAAAAATCTTTGTTATAATATTAATGTGAAAAATCCAGTAAAACTTCTACATTTTATTCTACCAGAGAAGTAATTTAATCGATTTAATTTAATTTCAGAACTTCAATAACCAAAACATTCAAATTAATAAATATAACAAAAATTTAATGAGGTGGTAACTATGAAACGCTTTCTCATTACCATTTTGATGATAATTATGGTGTTATTTATTTCTGGTTGCACAATAACGCCAGAAACTGTTGAACTTGAATTACAATGTGAAGGAGATGGTAAGATTACTGCACATCCGGATGGGCCTGAGTATGAGTTTGGTGAAAAAGTAGTCTTAACTGGAATAGGTAATTTTGGATGGGAATTTACCCACTGGAGTGGTGATCTTTCTGGTACAACCAATCCAGCCACAACATTAATGTTAAGCGATAAAGAAATTACAGCACACTTTTCTGATAATGATTATACAGTAACAGTCTCAGCCAGTCCGGAAAATGCAGGAATAGTTGAGAGGGAAGGTACATTTGATTACGGAGAACTCATAACAGTAGTAGCGACCCCTGCCAATGAATGGATTTTCCTTAGCTGGACAGAAAATGGAACAGTTTTTCACGAAGAAAGAGAATATGAGTTCTATATTGAAGAAAACAGGAATCTTATAGCCAACTTTGTTAAACAAGATGGCTATATTCTGACTGTAAATATCGATGGAAAAGGTACTGTATTCAAAGACCCTGATAAAGAAAAATATGCACGTGAACAGGAAGTAGAAGTCGAGGCTTTCCCACATGATGGATGGGAATTCAGTCACTGGAGTGGTGATCTTTCCGGTACAGAAACCACAAAAACGTTGATCATGAATGAAGACAAAGAGATTAAAGCTCACTTCAATCAAATAATGCATACAGTGACGTTAAGATCTGAGCCATCTGATGGTGGCGATTTAAGTGGTGAAGGAACATATCCAATGGGAACAGAAGTAACTGTAATGGCTACACCAAACGAGAACTATGACTTCTATCAGTGGACTGAAGATGGAGAAGTTGTTCATCAGGATAGAGAATATACCTTTTATCTAACAGAGGACCGTGATCTGGTGGCAAATTTCATTTTCCAGCCAGAACCATGAAGTTAATAACTTACATGTTTATTGAGGGTGTTATAAAATAAAATTGAAGATAATGTTTTAGCAAATTGTAGGGGATTAAAGGAGAGTGAATTTCATGGAGTTAAAAAACAGGGTAGTTGTAGTTTCTGGTGGAGCAGGTGGAATAGGCAGCTCAATAGTTAAGAAATTTGCTGAACAAAATGCAAAGGTAGCATTCCTGGACATAGATGATGAAAAAGCTGAGGAACTGAAAAGTTCTCTGGAAAATAAAGTACGATATATTCACTGTGATCTAAGAAAAGAAGATGACATAAAAAGAGCAGTTGAGAATATTGGTGATAAAGAGAACACTATTGACATACTTGTAAACAATGCAGCTATGGGCTGGACGGGCGATATTTACTCCCGTTCGATTGAGGAATGGGATGAAGCCATTTCGGTTAATCTTAGAGCACCCTACATATTGAGTAAATATTGTGTGCCCTATCTTACCAAAAGCAGGAAATTGACAGGAAAACATATTGAAGAACTAAAGAAAAATAATTACTTTGTTGAGAATCAGGGAATAATTATCAATATAGCCTCCACAAGGGCTTTAATGTCAGAACCAGATTCAGAACCCTATTCAGCTGCAAAGGGCGGACTTCTTGCGTTAACCCATTCCCTTGCCGTCAGTCTTGGACCATGGGTAAGGGTAAATGCAATTATCCCCGGGTGGATTGATGTTTCCAAACATAAAAGGGGAGTTCCCGAAGAATTAAGCGTAAATGATCATCTTCAACATCCCGCTGGAAGGGTGGGAAGACCTGAAGATATTTCAGAAATGTGCCTTTATCTTGCGTCCAATAAAGCCAGTTTCATAACAGGCGCAAACATTGTAATAGATGGTGGAATGACTGTTAGAATGATTTATGAGTGAAACTTTTAGAAAACGAGATCAGAGATCCGAGATCGGAGATCAGATACATATTCGCCCTATAAGATTGGGAGAAGTAAACTCGGGATAGTACAATAAAAGAAGAGGGGTG
>CAYTVB010000015.1:0-41608 GCA_964441735.1 uncultured Thermotogaceae bacterium | reverse complement strand
ACAGATTCCTTTAAAGTTCCTGTAATAGATGAATTGGGTGCAGGTGATGCATTTGATGGGGCATTTCTTTCATCATTATTGAAGGGTTACGATATAGAAAAAGCTTTGAAGTATGGTTGCGCTGCAGGAGCAATAACGGTGAGTTTGAAAGGGGATATTGAACCATTACCAAAGTGGAAAGATCTTGAACTATTTCTTGATGTATATAGCAGTGGAGAAGGAAAACTTTTGAGGTGAGATTGTGAACTGTGAAGTTTACTGTTTTGGTGAACCATTAGCTGGTTTCTATGCAACACAGGAAAGATCATTATCTGAAATAGGAGATTTTCATATGACCTGGGGTGGTGATACTTCTAACGTTGCCCTTGCAACAAAGAAACTCGGTCACCAATCAGGTTATATAACAAAAATTGGTAATGATTTCATTGGTAAAGGATTGCTTGACCTCTGGAAAAACGCTGGTGTAAACATTAAAAATGTTTTTGTCGATAAAAACTTTGGCACAGGTATGTATTTCGTAAGTTTTAAGGATGATGCTCACGAATTTGATTACAAAAGAGAGAATTCCGCTGCAAGTAAATTTGAAGTATCTGATATAGAAAACCTGAATCTTGACAATCTTAAAGTCTTTCATTTGAGTGGTATTTCACAGGCTATAAGTAAAAATTGTCTGGAAGCAAGTTTTGAACTAATGAAATATGTAAAAATTAAAAAAGGTCTAATTTCTTACGATTTAAATTACAGAAAGAAACTATGGAATCCTTCTATCGCAAGGTGTATTTACTGGCATGTGGTTAATGATTACGCAGATATAGTTTCCTTTAATGAACAGGAAGCAGAAATTATGGGTTTATCTTCTGATCCGGTGCTCGCAGTTAAAGAATTGTTGAAGGGGAACTCCAAAATTGCTGTTTATCGCAGAGGAGATAAAGGAGCAATATTGGGGACAAAAGACGAAATTTTTGATATGGAAGCCTTCAAAGTAGATATTGCAGATACCGTTGGAGCTGGAGATACATTTACTGCTGCTATATTGGTAGGAATCATTGAAAAAATGGATTTTAAAGAAATTCTTAGATTTGCTTTAGCAGCAGGAGCATGCACGTGCAGAAAAACAGGATCAGTAGAAGGACAACCATATAGAGAAGAAGTCGAAAAACTCTTGGTACGTGAATCATAAATTCTAACTACCTTATAGGAGGTGTTTGTATGAAGAAGCTATTGGTAATTTTCTTGGTTTTAGCTTTCGTAGTTGGTGCCTTTGCTATTGATTACCCCAGGAAAACAGTATCAGTCGTATGTCCATGGGGCGCTGGTGGAGGTACAGACAGACTGGCAAGATTTCTAGCTGATGAACTTTCAAAAGAATTAGGTAAGCCATTTGTTGTGGTTAACAAAACAGGTGGCGGAGGCGCAGTTGGACATGGTGCTGGCGCATACGCGAATCCAGATGGTTACACAATCACACTTGTAACGCTTGAAATCGCCACAATGCATTGGTTGGGCCTAACTCCGCTAACCTATGAAGACTTTGATTACATCGCTCAGGTTAATGTTGATCCAGCAGGACTAATGGTTAAAGGTGATTCAGAGTGGGATAGTGCTGCAGAATTACTGGTAGATGTAGCTATAAATCCAGGTGAATATCTATTTTCAGGATCAGGAGCAGGTACTATCTGGGATCTTTCCAGAATAGGAATGCTAAATTCAGTAGGCATTCCACCAGATTACACAGTCTGGGTTCCGACAACAGGTGCTGCTCCATCAGTTGTTGAATTACTTGGTGGACATGTTGATGCAATAACCTGTAGTATACCTGAAGCATGGGCACAGATTGAATCAGGAGATTTGAAGGCCCTTGCAATTATGGCTGATGAAAGAGATCCAAGGTTTGAAGATATTCCAACGCTGAAAGAACAGGGAATTAACTGGTCTTCAGGTACATGGCGTGGTATAGCAGTACCAAATGGTACACCAAAAGAAATTAAAGACCTGTTAGAAGAAAAAGTCATTAAAATTGCAAATTCTGACGCTTTCAAGGAATTCATGGATAAAAATGGTTTTGGAATCATTGTTCGTGATTCAGAAGAATTCGCTGAATTTGTAGCGGAACAGGATAAAGTCTGGAAAGAAGTTTTGAGAATTGGTGGTTATTTAGAAGAAGAGTAATACGAACTTCCCCCGGCGTATCAACGCCGGGGTTTTACTCAATATTAGTAATTCCGAGAGGTGCTGTAGATGAACTATAAAAATATTATTTACGGGATTATTTTGATTGTGTTATCAGTAGTCATAATATTTCTTAGTCTGGATTTTCCAAGCTATGTAGTGCGTGGAAAAGAATTGCCAGGTCCTAAATTTTTCCCTCAGGTTATTAGTGGAGTACTAATTATTATAGGAATATATGAAATTGGGTTAGGAATTTATCAAACCAAAAAGAAGAAAGAAAAACCAGGGGAATTAGAAAAAGGGAAAGAGGTAGAAAAGGAAACAGGCATTACAAAAAGAGGAATTATTAACATAATAGTTGTATTTGCTGGAATATTACTGTTTATCCCGTTTATAGAAATAGTTGGTTTCAAATTGGGAGCCTTTATTTTTGCGACTGTTTTGATGAGTATTCTTGGGATGGGAATAATAAAGTCATTAATATATTCAGCAGTACTAACCGCTGTCATTTTAGTTATTTTTGATTATTTATTTAGAATACCTTTTCCAGAGGGGATGTTTTTCTCATTTTAAGCATGGGGTGATTTAGATGGAAAATATTTTAATGGTATTTCAACTAGATGTACTTCTCCCATTACTAATTTCTATGGTTTTTGGTGTTTTTGTAGGAGGGATACCGGGTTTAACAGCAACAATGGCAGTGGCATTAATTATCCCGATTAGTTATTATATGAGTCCACTTGCAGGGTTGGCAATGGTAATAGGTGCGGCATTTACAGCTATTTTTTCCGGGGATATTCCTGCGACATTTCTGAGAATACCAGGTACACCTGCATCTGGGGCTGCAGTTCTTGATGGATTTGAAATGACAAAAAAGGGGAAAGGTAGTCTAGCATTGACTCTTGATTTATTCTGTTCTGTAATTGGTGGATTTATTGGGATTATGCTTTTGATTACACTTGCTCCGCCGCTTGCTAATCTTGCTTTACAATTTACAAACTATGAGTATTTCTGGCTAGGGGTTTTTGGTCTGAGTATGAGTGCTGTTTTAAGTAGAGGAAATGTAATAAAGGGACTATCAGCAGCCATTCTAGGACTTTTAATTTCTACAATTGGCATAGATATAACTACTGGTTATCCCAGATATACTTTTGGAAATATCGAGTTAATGGGCGGTATAGAATTTATACCGGCAATGATCGGTCTCTTTGGAATATCAGAGGTCTTTAAAAGAATTGAAAGTGGAAGCGCTGGTTTGGGTTCACCAACTATAAAAGAAAAAATTAAGGTTTCACCTTTGGAAGCATTGAAAATTATTATAAAAAGGCCCTTTATAGTAATAAAATCAGCAGTTGTGGGTACATTCATAGGTGCATTACCAGGTGCTGGTGCCGACATTGCAGCATGGGTAGCTTATGGTGTAGAAAAGAAAACATCAAAAAAATCTAAAGAATTTGGCACAGGCATAGTAGAAGGCGTAATAGCACCAACTAGCGCAAATAATGCTGCGCTGGGAGGAACATGGATTCCTGCGCTTGTTTTTGGAATTCCTGGTGACACAATAACAGCAATCGTTCTTGGTGCTATGCTTATGTTTGGTATTAAACCCGGTCCATTAATATTTGAACAAAGCGGTGATCTTGTAACAGGAATTTTTACCGTTGCTATTGTTGCACAGTTCTTGTTGATATTTATTGGTTTTCTAGGAATAAAAGCTTATTCGCAAGTCCTTAAGTTAAAAACATCAACTGTTATGGCTGGTGTAGTAATATTTTCAATGATAGGTTCTTATGCGATAAGAAACAGTTTCTTTGATATTTATGTAATGCTTGCTTTTGGAGTAATTGGATATATACTGGAAAAAGTTGATGTTCCTCTGGCCCCGATGATTCTTGGAATTATTCTTGGTCCAATGATTGAAGATAATTTAAGAGTGGGACTCACCAAAACCGGAGGAGATATGACTTTATTTTTTGCAAGACCCATTTCGATAATATTTATTATTCTTATAGCCCTAACATTTAGTGGTGGTTACATGACCAAACTAATTAAACTGATTTTTGGAGGTAAGAAAACAAAATGAAACCATTTATCGTGGATAATATTTTTGAAAAAGCATATAAAGAACCTTACGAAATTTCAATATCTAAAAACAGTCTAGGTAAGTTTGTGAGATTACCATCAACTGAGACGGAGCCTGAAAAGCATGAGAAATGGACTGATATTTATATTGTGCTTGAAGGCGAAGCTTTTTTAATTTTAGGAGAGGATCTTAAAAATGCAGAAGATTTTGGTGATGGTGAATTTAAAGGCGGAGAAATTATTAAACCAAACACGAATAGATTGAGAAAAGGTTCTATTGCAGTGATACCAAGCGGTTATCCTCATAAACTTAGAACGGGAAACAATTTTGCACAGCTTGTGATAAAAATAAAAGATTGATAATATAAACTAACAAAAATAAATGAGGGTGATCTAATGGACTACAAATACGTGAAATTCGAGGTTTTTATTCCTGCTGAATATGTTGAAACACTAAGAAATAAGCTAAATGAAGCAGGAGCGTGTAAACTTGGAAAGTATGATAATTGCATTTCTTTTTCTCTTGTTGAAGGTTACTGGCGGCCTCTGGAAGGTTCAAACCCATACAAGGGAAAAGTAAATAATGTTGAAAGCGGGAAAGAAGGAAAGGTTGAATTTATTTGCGAACGGACTTACATAAGGGATGTAGTTAAAGCACTAAGAGAGGTTCATCCTTATGAAGAGCCTATGTACTACATAATTCCTATAGTTAACGAAATATATGATGAAGAATTTGGTAAATAATGAATTAAATGTGTTTGATATAGAGGCATTCAATATCGTTATCAGTATAGTTTATTATTTCTTTTTGTGCTCTTTTTTGTGAGTATTTCTTTTTTTACTTGATCCGAGCCAGCCAATCTTAAAGAATACAAATAGCATTGTTAAGCCAATAGTAAACATTATTCCAAGTAAAATAAAATAGGAATATTTATACTCGAGTTCAGGCATAAAATGAAAATTCATACCATAAACTCCTGCAATGAAGGATAATGGAATGAAAATGGTGGAAATGATTGTAAGTACTTTCATCACTTCATTAAGTCTGTTGCTTAGCGAAGAAAGGTAAATATTCATAAGTTCGGTACTCAACTCTTTATATGTTTCTACAATATCAATAATATGGATAATATGATCATAGCAATCTCTTAGATATAGCTTAACATCACTACTGATTAATGGTGTATCTTCCCTTAGAAGCTTACCCATCATTTCTCTAGATGGCCAGAGCTCTTTTCTAAAAGTAAGAAGATTATGCTTTGATTCATGCAACATTTTTAACTCTGCTTCCGTTGCATTTGATGTCATCATATCTTCAAGTTCTTCTACATCATCTCCAATAATTTCAAGTACAGGAAAATAATTATCAAATATTGTGTCCATCACTGCGTAGGAAAGATAGTCTGCCTTCATTTTTCTTATGATTCCCTTATTGTTTCTTAGCCTTTCTCTTAAAGGATCAAAACAGTCTCCCAGTTTTTCCTGAAATGTTATTACGAAGTTTTTCCCTATAATTATACTAACCTGTTCGGAGATAATATGATTGTTTTCGGTAAGTCTGAACATTCTCATTACTGAAAAAACATAATTTTCAAAATAGTCTACCTTTGGACGTTGAGGAATGTTCACTGTGTCTTCAAGGACAAGAGGATGAATTGAAAATACTTCTCCGAGTGAACGAAGAAGTGTTTCATCACCGAGGCCCTGAATATCTATCCATCTTACCGTTTCACTGTCTATTTTACCTATCTCGGAAAATGTGTTGAAGTCATTTAAAGCTCTCTCACTAATTGTATCTTTGTTATAATCAATTATTTTGACTTCTGGTTGAGTCATGGTTTCATCTATGGAGAGTGTACCTGGCAAGGTTCCAGGGATACTTCTTTTCTTTTTCCTAAATTTCAATCTTTCAAGCATTAAATCACCCGTTTAATATTTTGTATAATAATCGAAATGATTAATATTATTTATAACTCAATGGCCGGAATGTATCACCATCCAGACGTATGAGTTCTATTGATTTGATTTCCTGTATAAATAATTCAATCGTATTACATACTATTCCTGAAAACAGATGGCCACCAATCACTCTGTTATCTCTTCCGGCCAAAGCAGCATGAATATGTGCAAAAGGAATACCATCTTTTAATGAAACATTTCCGGACAGCGATAGTACTTCGTGAGGATCTGAATATGTAGTGTGCTCATATCCCGATGTATCAACATTGAACCATCCCAGTGTTACTTTTTTTAACATACCTACTCCACTGATAATTATTCCAGAGTTTAAATTGTTTTCCTTCAATGTTGCACCAAGAATATCAACAAAGTTATCGCCATCATCAAAACGCATAAAAACTAAGCTATTGCTTCTTTTTATAATAATAGTATCACTTCCAGTCAACTGAAATAGAGATCCCCAGTACTGGTATGTAATCATTAACATTACTGATACTTCTTATGCAAATCCCGCAGTAACCATTAACTCCAATTAACGATGAAAATAGAGAAAAAGATTTTTTAAAACCAACTTTTAGAATATTTCTCGTCTCTCTTATCCCACCAAGAAAGAAGTTTGTGCCCTGTTCATAGGTAGGTTCACCATGCCAGGGATTCCAGGGTTCTCTGGTACCTATGAGAACATTTTCATAACTCCCGTACAATCCGATGGTATGTTCAAATTTTAAAATAATACTTGAGCTGTTTTCTCCATATTTGTAGCCAAGCATATTTTCTTCAATTATGTAATTAGTAACATTTTCCTTCTCTCCCTTTGAATGCTCATAAGGCAAATTAGAATGTGTCCTTGCAAATACATATGCTGAGGATATAGCACCCTCAATACTTATTGATAGTGTGTCTGCTTTGTAATCAGCGCCAGCATTTGCTGCAAGTTTAGTTACGGTTTGATTTGAAGGATTTAAGATTACATTGGCATTGATATCATCGATTAGAAGATCTGCATATAATCGAAAATTATTGGGTTCATAACTTGCAAAAACACCTATCATTGCGTTATCATTTATTTCTTCTTTTTCAGGACCTGACATGTGCCTAATCTCCTGGACAGCGCTATAAGGTAAAAGAGAGAAAGCGTACCATGGATCGAAATTTCTGTCTATAAAAAGAATTGAATCTTGAAAACCGAAGTTCAAATTTCCGTATTTAAAAGTGTAGCTTCTATAATAAAAACTCTTTGAGAAACCTTTATCTCCTTCAGTTCCCACAACACCATAGGGTGCGAATCTAATAAGAATAAGGCTATTATTAAAGGTGAAATATTCAACAGGTGACCATTTTAGGGACAAACCGTTAAAAGATCCAACTTCACTTCTGTAAAACAGTGGGTATTCATTTCCCTGTCCAATCGAAAGCTGTTGTAATCCAAGTTTAAAGGTAAGTTTGTCTGATTCATGGTAGAAATAACCGGAATCGTTATACCATCTATGCCCAAGTAGTTCCTCTTCCCAGCCACTTATTCTCTGGCCATCATGTATAAATCCTGCACCAAGATTGTATCCTAAGGAAGAAGTAAAGGGGAAATTTATTCTGATACCTATAGCATCTAAATAATCATCTCTGTATATCTGGTTATTCAAATAACTGGCGTTGAGATTTACGTTAATGGAGAAAACTGATAGTGAAAAAACAAAAAACAACAATACAAAAAGTAAACAATTTTTCACTTTACTAAACTCCTCACTATTTAATCTTCAAGGATGCCGCTGATTTTCTTCATAATATCATCATCGAGTTTATCTTTAATTTGAATCGATTCTAGATTACCCTTGAGTTGTTCAAGTTTGCTTACACCAAAAATAACACTGCTAACATTGTCATTCTTGAGTGCCCATGAAAGTGCCAGTTGAGAAAGCTTTATTTTAAGATCTTGAGCCAATTCATTTAATTTCCGAACTTTGTTTAAGATCTTTTCGCTAAATAGCCCACTTTTTTCAAAATGTTTCTTTAGTTCTGGAAATACATCAAATCTGCTACCTTTTGGAATGCCATTATTGTACTTTCCTGTTAATAGACCTGAAGCAAGGGGACTAAACGTTGTTAAGCCCATCCCATATTTCTCTTGATATAGAGGCGAAAATTCATTTTCTACTTTGTTTCTCTCAAGCATATTGTATTGAGGTTGTTCAACTACAGGTGGTATGCAATTTAACTTTTCACATGCATTATGAGCTGACATTATTTGTTCAGCGCTCCATTCGGAAGTTCCCCAATAAAGGGCAAGACCGTTACGAATAATATAGTCCATTGCCAGAACAGTTTCCTCAATTGGGGTTTCTGGATCCGGTCTGTGACAATACACAATATCCACATAGTCGTGTTGCATTCTTTTTAATGAGTTCCATATACCTTCCAGTAGATGTTTTCTGGAAAGTCCTGAATCGTTAGGACCTTTACCTGCCCAAAATATTTTTGTGGATACTACATAATCTTCTCTTCTAAATTCTTTGAGTACCTGTCCAAGCATAGATTCAGCCATTCCGTTTGCATAGGCTTCTGCGCAATCGAAAAAATTAATACCATTATTAAATGCTTCTCTGACAATATTTTTCGCACCATCAATATCAAGCTGCTTACCGAATGTTAACCATGAACCAAGAGAAAGTTCACTTATTCTTAAACCCCATTTTCCCACTTTTCTATATTCCATTAACTACACCTCCTTTTAATATTATACTTGTTTATAAGGGAACAACTGTAGATTCATTCATAAAATGTTCTGTTATACTTTTTTTTGGAGGAATGATCTTGAAAAAAATTATACTTATATGCTTTATTTTATCAAATTTAGTTTTATTGTTAGGAGCTACTAACGCTAATGAAAGTGATTATGCTACATTGACTCATTTTATTTCATTGTTGACAGAAAATGAGCTTGTCAATATGGATGTAAAATTAACGTTCCATATAGCTCGACAGGAAGGAAATGATGAAATCATTGATATTGTTACATATTTCAATTTTAAAAAAGATAATAAAGGAAACTGGTTTATAGAATTCAGTCAACCTGAGGAATTAGATGATATAGGTTTCGCTTTTCTTGAAAATGAAAAAATTATCTTTAGTGTGGTTAAAGGAGAACCATGGAAGCAGTACAGGGTAGAAAATCAGTTTACATTAATTGGAAATATATTATCAGATTTTTTGGAAGGGTTACTGGATAAAAGAAATTATAAGTGGACGATTCTTGAAGAAAAAAATCGTGTTGAATATCAAATAATTCCTGACGAGACAAGGATGAGATTCCTTGGCTTAATTGGTGGGGGAGGATATGTTCCAAATATGATTAACCTTAAACTTAGTTTTCATAATAAAGATGGATTTTTACCGACACCAAGTTCTTTAAGGATTTCCGAAAGATTCAAAAAAGAATGGGTTTTGTTCGAATTTGAAAGAGTGACCTTTAAGGAAACAAGCGATTTTTTCGATGAATTTAGAAATATCTATTATGAAACATTTGAATAAAAAAGAAGAGACCTAAAGGACTCTTCTTTTTTATCTAAAAAGTTGTTCAATATGATTTTTCAAGAATCTGTAGAAGGTCATTTTCATTTAAATTACCTGGAGAAGCGACTACTACACCTTTCATTGTTCTATAAGCTGTTGATGCAATTTTTTTCAAATCTTCTCTTTTCACATCAATTTCTGATAATTTCTTATTTAGATCAAATTGATCCTGGAAAAAACGTAGTTTTGTAATCATTAATCGAGCAGCACGTTTATCCTCGTATTCGTTTATAGAAAAAACTTCTCTTCCAACAATAGCAAGCTTATGATATGCATCATCAAAGAAATGCTCAAAAAGATATGGACCGGTAATACAAAGCCCCAAGCCATGTGTTATTTCCTGATAATGTCCACTTAATCCATGTTCAATCCCGTGATTTGCAATAACACCAGTTAAAGTTTCTGTCATGCCAGCTTCTGTATTTGCCCATGTAAGTTCTGTTCGGGCTTCAATGTTTCCACCATCTTCATAAGCAACAGGGAGATTTGTTATAACTCTTTTCATAGAATCTAATGCGAGTAAGTCAGAATAAGGGTTTGAGTTTTTATTTAAAAACGCTTCTATTGAATGATAAAAAGCATCCATAGATGTATAAGCTGTTTGATCCTTCGGCAATGTTAGCATAACTTCAGGGTCAACTATGGATATTGTTGGAAAGGTAACATCATAACCGGTACCAATTTTTTCTTTAGTTTCTGGATTTGTTATGACTGCAAAGGGATCAGCTTCAGTTCCTGTGCCATGTGTTGTAGGAACGGCAACGATGGGTAAAGCTTTTTGTGGAACATCATCTTTGTTTACATCAACAAATCGCCATATTCCACCATCATTTACTGAGGCTACTGCAACACATTTAGCAGTATCGATGGGGCTTCCTCCGCCAAGGCCAATTACAAAATCAATATTTTCTCTTTTAGCAATGTCTGCTGCTTCATCGACATGAGTACTTAAAGGATTTGGTATGACCTTATCAAAAACAATGGAAAATATACCTGCATCATTCAGTAATTTTTTAACCCTTTCAAGCAAACCGGATTTTTTTGTGCTATGCCTCCCTGTAACTATCATTGCCTTATTACCCAATTTTTCAACTTCTTCTGGTAATTTGTTAATAGCTCCAACTTCAAAAATTAGTTTTGTTGGCAGGAATGACTTAATTTTGTACATAATATCACCTCTCATAAAATAATTATATTCAATATAAATTATAACAAAAGGTATTTTTTCAGTAAAAAAGGCCACGACAAATGTCGTGGCCTGACCAGACTAAAATTAAGTCCGGAAGGTAACTAAGGTTTAAAAATCACCTCAATTAGACTGCTTTTATACACCAATCTATCACCTCCCGGTTTAAGATTGGATGTCCGGACATCCATTTCAACTATACTCTTTTTCATTAATTAAAGTCAATCATTATCGTCTGATTATACCGATCTATACATGTTTCATGGCTAAAATGAAGTCAAAAGTATTTTGGTGATATAATTTTTATGGGGTGTTTATATGTTAATAGCGTCGCCAGATGAAATGAAAAACATAGATAAAGAAACCATTGAAATGGGAATACCATCACTTGTCCTAATGGAATCTGCGTCAATTGAAGTAATGAATGTAATAAAAGAACATTATAATGGCAAAATTCTGATTTTATGTGGACCTGGAAATAACGGTGGAGATGGTTATGCCCTTGCAAGAAGATTACTTATCGGTGGTTACGCTGTTATAGTTTATGCGTGGAAAAAACCAAAATCAAAAGATTGCTTACATAATCATGAATTATTCAAAAAGATTGGTGGAACAGTTAAAAGTTTCAGCAATTACAACGATCTTCTTTCTGATATTAAGACTTCAGAAGTTATAGTTGACGGATTATTTGGAACAGGATTTAAAGGTAGTTTACCTGAAGATATCGAAGAAGCTTTCACAGTAATAAACAGATGTAAATGTAAAAGGATAGCTATAGATATTTCTTCGGGAGTAAATGGCAATACAGGAAAAGTTGAGAATGCTGCTTTTTTTGCTGATCTAACGGTGACTTTTGGTCTATCAAAGTTTGGTCATTACCTGCAACCTGGTAAATACTATACAGGAGAATTGGTTGTCAGGAATATTGGTTTTCCAGAAAGGATAATCAGAGATAATACTTCAAATGAATGTATTGATTTAGAACTTGCAAGGGAGCTACTGCCAGAAAGATACCCCTGGGAACATAAAGGTTCTTTTGGAAAGGTTTTAATCGTTGGAGGAAGTGAAGATTATACCGGGGCAACACTTATGGCAGCTGAAGGAGCTCTTATATCCGGTTGTGGGAAGGTGCTAACATACACACCTGAGAAAGCACAGGCTGTTATAAGAAATAAACTTCCACAGATTATAGCTTTTAGTTCGAGAAGAGCTAATCTTGGTTATAATGATATAGAAATAATCGATAGTTTGATCAAAGATATTGGTGTACTGGTAATCGGGCCAGGAATTGGAAGAAAAGATGAAACAGTAAAATTCGTTCGCGATCTCCTTAAATTGGCTTCAAGTAATGATAATTTAGAAGTTCTTATAGATGCGGATGGACTTTTTGCCTTAAAGGAACACATGGAACTGCTAAGTGGGATTAACGATACTGTACTTACTCCGCATCCTGGAGAATTTTCATTGTTGACGAATAAAGCAGTTAATGAAATTATAAATAACCTGGAATTGGTAAAGGAATGTGCAAATAACTGGCAATCAACATTAATACTGAAGGGTGCTACTTCAATAATTAGTGATAAATCAAAGAAAATTAGGCTGAATATTACAGGAAATACAGGTCTTGCAAAAGGTGGTAGTGGTGATTTACTTTCTGGAACAATTGGTGGTCTTATGGCTCAAAAAATGAAGGGGTTTGATGCAGCTTCTCTGGGTACTTTTATAATGGGTAAAGCTGCTGAGATATCAAAAACCAACCCAAGAAGCTGTACCATAGATGATATTACAAGAGCATATTCTGATGTATTTAATGTTCTTTCAAACTAAATAACAATTACATGACTATCCGATATTATTCGTGTAATTTTTACCAAAGTTTCTACACTTCTCAAGAATATTCTCATCCGGTTCCCATTTTTCGAGAAGTCCTTCGCCTACTATTTCGAAACCTGCATCACCAAGGAATGATTCTAGCCTGCTGACACTTTCTCCGCTCCAGCCATATGTACCAAAAGCAGCAGCTTTTTTGCCCTTAAAGCCCAAACCCTTAACTTCTTCCAGAAGTCCAGCTATGGAAGATAGGATTCCTTTATTCACAGTAGGTGAACCGGCGAGAATTGCTTTTGATTTAAATATTTCAGTTATGATATCGTTTTTGTCTGTTTTGGCTGCGTTGAGGAGTTTTAATGTAGTATCCGAATTTTCTTTTATTCCTTCTGCAATAGCCTCAGCCATTTTTCTTGTGCCACCCCACATAGTCTCATAAACAATAGAAATCTGGTCTTCGATGTACTTATCCGCCCAGCTTAAATACTTTTCTACAATTTGCATGGGATTGTCTCGCCAGATTACTCCATGACTTGTACAAATCATATCAAGAGGTAAATTCAATGAAGCAAACTCTTCTATCTTCTTTATAACCAGTGGACTAAAAGGCGTTAAAATATTGGCATAATATTTTATTGCTTCCTGATATAACTCTGCCTGATCAACAAGATCATTGTAAAGCAATTCTGTTGCATAATGCTGACCAAAAGCGTCATTACTAAATAAAATATTTGTCCCGGTCATATAGGTAAACATACTATCTGGCCAGTGAAGCATGGGAGCTTCAATAAATATCAACTCATGATTACCAGTGTTTAGTTTGTCTCCTGTCTTAACAGGTTTGAAATTCCAGTCTTTATGATAATGCCCTCTAAGCGACTTTATAGCGTTTTCAGTACAATATATTGGTTTTTCAGGTATTCTCTCCATCAGAAGTGGAAGAGCACCGCTGTGATCAATTTCTCCATGATTTGCTATTATAATATCGATGTCATCCAGATTTATTTCTTTTTCAAGTTCTGCCATAAATTCTCCGGCATAAGGTTCCCAGACAGTGTCTATTAATATATTGAGTTTGTCTTCAATTAAATATGAGTTATACGTAGAACCTCTATGTGTTGAATAATCTTCTCCATGAAAGGTTTGAAGTTCCCAATCTACCTTACCAACCCATTTTACTTTAGGCACAATTTTTATACCCATATAATCCCTCCTTTTATTTGGGTTTTGGTGCTTTAAGAACCATAACAGTTAATATTTTATCTGATTTGTTTTCAATACCATGTGGTACCGTTTTGGAGATTTCCATCAGTTCGTTCTTTTTTAACTTTTCCTTTTCATTACCTGCTGAAAAGATCCCTTCACCGTCAATTACATATATAAAAATGTCAACAGGTGTTTTGTGTGGTTTAAGTTCACCACCTGGTTCAATAGTTATTACAACAGCCTGGGCTTCTTCATGGTCATATACAATCCTGCCCTTTATATTATCTATATCGAGTACTGGTCTAACATCTTTCAATCGTGTAATCTTCATGATTCCCCTCCCTACAAAATTATTATCACCTTAAGTAAATCATATAATATCCCGTAAGAATAAGAAGTAACAGATGTTACCCGAACATTTTTGAAATATCATGCTGGACTAAAGACTTAAAAGTGCTACTTCTCTTAAGAATTAGGTTCTAATTATGTTCATATGATAAAATTCATAAAATAAAAATTTTGAGGTGTAGAGCATGTCCGAAGTTTTTGAAAAAGCGAAAAAAGTCAAAGATGCCAGTGAACAATTGAAATTGGCCAATACAGAAGAAAAGAATAAAGCCCTTTCATTAATTGCAAAAACTCTTTATAAGAGAAAGAATGAAATTCTTAAAAACAATAAAATGGATGTTATGAAAGCAAAACAGAAGGGATTGAAGGAATCTCTTATTGACAGATTATTGTTAAATGAGAAACGAATTGAAGAAATGATAGAAGCGTGTCATAAAATAAAAAATCTTAATGATCCTGTTAGTAGCTTAATATCATCATGGAAATTTAATGATCTAAGAATATCAAAAATAAGGGTTCCAATTGGAGCAATAGGAATTATATACGAATCAAGACCCAATGTAACAGTGGATACAGTAATTTTATCTTTGAAAGCTGGAAATTCGGTTTTACTTCGTGGAGGAAGCGATGCACTTACATCTAATATTGCACTTGTTAAGGCTATAAAGGAAGGACTGAATAATTCTTCTATACCTGTCGAATCAGTAGAAATAATAAAAGATTCAAACAGATTATTGGTAGATGAAATGCTTCATTTGAATAAATTTCTTTCTTTAATTATTCCAAGAGGTGGTTCTTCATTAATTAAATTTGTTACAGAAAATTCTACGGTACCCGTTTTAGAAACTGGTGTTGGGAATTGCCATATATTTGTAGATGAAAGCGCAAATTTAGAAAAATCGGTTGAGGTTATTGATAACGCAAAAACTCAAAGACCGGGTACTTGTAATGCAGTAGAAAAAGTTCTGGTGCACAAAAATATCTCGAATGTTTTTTTGCCCATGCTTTTTGAGCGTTTAATAGAAAAAAACGTAGAAGTTAGAGGTTGCAAAAGAACTTGTAAAATTATTAAAGCTTTTCCTGCAAATAATAATGATTGGGAAGAAGAATATTTGGACTATATTTTGGCTATAAAAGTAGTAGACAGCATTGATGATGCAATAACTCATATTTTTAACTATTCTAGCGGTCATTCTGAAGCAATACTGACTGAAAATATTAGAAATGCAAACAAATTCGCAGATTATATTGATTCTGCTGTGGTTTATATTAATTCTTCGACTCGCTTTACAGATGGAGGTCAATTTGGGTTTGGTGGTGAAATGGGGATAAGTACTCAAAAATTACATGCTCGAGGACCAATTGGCTTGAATGAATTAACCTCTTATAAATACGTAATATTGGGTAATTATGAAGTGAGAGATTGATATGTCAAAAATTGTCATTAAAGTTGGAAGCAATTTGATTGTTGATGGAACTGGAAAAATAAATAAAACTTATATTACAGACCTTGCAAGAATTATCAAAACATTGCGTAATGAAGGAAACAAATTAGTTATAGTTACTTCAGGAGCACGCGCAGCAGGTTATGGAACTGTAAATACGAAAATAGCGTTAGAAGACCTTTACGTAAAGCAGGCATTGTGTGCAATAGGACAGGTACAACTAATGAAAATATATGAAACAATTTTTGATTTGTATGAATTAAAAGTCGCACAGCTTCTTATAACAAGAGATGATTTCAGTGATAGGAAAAGATTCCTGAATTTAAGAAACACGCTTATAGGACTATTAGAAATGAGTTTCGTTCCCATAGTAAATGAGAATGATACGTTATCGACAGATGAAATTACTTTTGGAGATAATGATATCCTGGCATCAATGTTTTCAATAGGATGGCAGAGTGATTATTTGTTTCTGCTTACAACTGTAGATGGAGTTTTAGACAAAAATGGAAAACTAATAAATAGATTTGATTATAAAGCACAACTGAGAGAGTATGAAAGCAACGGTTGGGGTACAGGTGGTATAAAAACAAAAATCAGGTCTGCAAAGGCTGCTTCAGCAACAGGTGTATTGAGTTATATAGTTGATGGAAAAGAAGTAGTCAATATTTTAAGATGTAAAAGAAACGAAAAAATTGGAACCAAATTTCCTGTTAGTAAAAATCTTAAATCTCGAAAGGCATGGATAGGATTCCTTTCAGAGCCAAAAGGAAAGGTGGAGGTAAACAAAGGAGCTGAAAAGGCTTTGAGAGAATCTAGAAGTTTATTACCTGTAGGAATAGTGAGTTGTTCAGGACATTTCGAAAGAGGAGATATTGTCGAGGTTTTGAGCATTAATAAAGAGATAATCGGAAGAGGAATTACAAATTTCACAAGCGAAGAAACTACAAAAATTATGGGGTATCAGAGTAGTCTAATTTCTGAAAAATTGGGTTATAGTTGTACACAGGTGTTCATACATGCTGATAATTTTTGGAAAAATATTCCATAAAGTATTTCATCTTGAGAATTATTTCTTTTTTAGTATGAAATATTATGTTCTAAAAAAAATATATAGAGGGGACTAAAAAATGAAGAGCATAGGTATTATTGGTGGTATGAGTCCTGAATCTACTATTGAATACTACAAATATATAGTACATAGTTATGAAAATAAATACGGTGATTCATCCTATCCGAAAATAATTATTCATAGTGTTAGTTTTCAAAAATACATCAACTGGATGAAAAAGGATAATACTGAACCTATTAAAGAAGGTCTATTTAAGGCAGCACAATCACTTGAAAAAGCTGGAGCTGATTTTTTAATACTTGCGACAAATACAATGCATTTATACACGGAAAAGATTAAATCAAGATGTAATCTATACCTCTTTGAAATTACTGAAGTGGTTAAGCAACTAATTACAGAAAAAAACTACAAAAAAGTCGGAGTAATAGGCACAAAGTCCTGTATGGAAAAAGGATTGTATCAAAAAAACTTAGAAAAATCAGGCATCGAAGTCATGATACCAGAAGAAAAAGACAGACTGTTCATACACGAAACAATTTTTGATGAATTTACAAAGGGAATATTTCTTCCCGAGAGGAAAAAACAATTTGAAATAATAATCAATTCACTAAAAGGAAGAGGAGCCAATGCTGTAATTATGGGTTGCACAGAAATTCCTTTATTGCTTGATAACCATAACGTTGATATTGAGCTCATTGACACAACCAGATTACATGCACAAAAAGCTCTTGAGTATGCTTTAAGTAATTGAGTTTCTTTTTAATTTTATAATCAGCGAGTTCTATATCTTTGACCAAAAATTACATATATTTTGATTCTCAGTCAGTTTTCATCGAGGAACTGAACTTCATCTTCATTTAGTTTGATATTTGTTGCATTCAAGTTTTCTCTAAGATGCCTGATATTCGTTGATTTTGGAATTGTTATAACTCTTTCTTTATTAATAAGCCATGCTAACATTATCTGATAAATTGATGAACTGTGATTATTTGCAACAACTGTTAGCTTTCTTTTTGTTTCAGGTGAAAGATTTGTTCTTTCGAGTGGAGAATATGCAGTTAATGTGATGCCATTTTCTATGCAAAAGGGTAACAATTCACGTTCAGGTTCCCTCTGTTCCATATTGAACAAGACCTGGTTATTAACTATTTGATTATCAGAAATCTTTACTGCTTTCTTCAATAAATGGATATCAAAGTTCGATACGCCAATGTGTCTGACCAATCCTTCAGTCTTAACTTTTATCATCGCTTCAATAGTTTCATCAAGGGGTGTTTCGGTACTGGGCCAGTGAATTAGATATAAATCGATGTAATCCAGGTTTAATCTCTTCAATGAACCTGATAAAGCTTTTGGCAATTCAGTTTTTGAAAGGTGGTTTGGCCAAACTTTGGAAACAACAAAAAGATTATCACGCTTGAAGTTTTTTATGGCTTCTCCTACTATTTCCTCTGTATGACCTGAAGCATAATACTCTGCTGTATCTATCAATTTGTAACCCATACCAATCGCTTCTTCAACTATTTTTATTAACTGTTTATCGTTTGATCTGTCAGCACTTTCAAATCCACCTATACTCCATGTGCCCAATCCTATTGCAGCAATTTTCTCTCCAGTTTTTCCTAGTTCTTTTAAAATCAAAATATCACCTCCGAATTATTACTGTTTGTAATTATTCTACATTAAAAAGTTCAAAAACTCATGTCTTAAGACTTGCTTTTGTTTAAGTAAAAAATTGTGTAAAATTATTATTGATGAGTTAAGGAGTGATAAATAATGCTAATGTCGATGAAAGAAATAAACAAATTGTTTTTGAGATTATGCAAAATAGTTATCAATATTGAAGATCATGTGCTTCAGGTTGCATACATTTCAAAACTATTAGCTGAAAAATGCGATTATGACAAAAGGTTAGTAAACATGCTGGGATTATTTCATGATCTTGGATTTAGCTCATCTGAATTTGTAAATCAGATTCAGAGAAACAAATCAATAGAAAAAGCAACGGTCAATGATTGGCTTGAAATAGATAAGAAAAATGGTCGAGAACATGCAGAAAAAGGAGCTATGCTATCCAGATTTATTCCTTTTCTCAGTAATTACGAAGAGGTAATTCTTAATCATCACAGCCCTGCAGATGAATTGAATGAAGACAATATCTTTCATTTATTTTCGAACATGATTTACCTATCTGATACCGTCAGCACCTCTTTTTTGGCAGCTGAAGAAATAACGTATTCCTTTATTAAACGGTTGAAAGAAGAAATAAGTAATTCGGAACTCTTCTTCGATCCATTAAAAAAAGCATTTCTGGAAATATCTGGAAATGAAGAGTTCTGGTGGAGTATTGAAAATAAGGATTTACTTAAAAATGAATTGCTGAGAGATACAGAAGATAGGCTAAATCCACTGGAGGAAATCGATGCCTTTGCCAATCTAGTAACATTTCTGGTTGATGCAAAAAGCTCCTTTACTAGGTATCACACTCAAAGAATAGTACATGTCGCAAAAAAGCTCGCAAAATCTTTCTGTCTTGGAAATGAAAGTATTTATGAGATGCAAATAGCTGCAAAATTTCACGACATCGGTAAAATGGCTACTCCGATCTCTATACTAAACAAACCGGGAAAACTCGATGGGGAAGAAATTTATATTATGCGTAAGCATGTTTATAACTCTTATTTAATTCTTGGAGGCAGAGAAAGTATGGAGAAACACAAATGGGTGAGATGGTCTGTTGAGCATCATGAAAGGCTCGATGGTTCCGGCTACCCATGGGGGAGAAAAGCAGTAGAATTGTCACTCGAGTCACGTATTTTGATGGTCTCCGATGTGTTTGTTGCCCTGACCGAAGAAAGACCATACAGAGATGGTTTATCGGTAAGTAAGTCTCTTGATATTCTTGAAAAACAGGTAGACGATGGATTAATGCCAGAAGAAGTGGTAAATAAGCTTAGACATCTTGTCAAGAATGGTTTCAGACATAACAGTTTCAACGATACTGCAGAGATAATAAAGAAAACACTGGAAAGAGCAGATTTTTAGAAAATAACATATATTGGTAAACCGAAAAGATTACTGTGGACTTATAATTTAGTTGGGTGATTAGATGAGAATTAAACAGGATTTATCACAAAAACTTGAACAGCGACAAAAATTAACACTTGAAGTGCAAAATGCTTTGAAATTATTGCAACTAAATGCTCTGGAATTGAATACAGAGCTACATCAGTTAGTTGAAGAAAACCCACTTCTTGAAATTGAAGATGAAGATTATGAATTAATCGATGAGATGGAAATTGAAGATGACGAAATGAATGATGCTTACAATGAGTCTTCAATATATATGAGTCATGGCGAAAGAGAAAATGAAGGTTGGAATTTTGAACGAGTAGAGGGACCCAGGAAATCATTTTCAGAATTGCTGAGTGACTTTGCATATCTTATACTTAATGATGAAGAATTCAAAGCCTTTGAAACACTCAAGGACAAAATGGATGGTCACGGAATGCTAACAGAAAACGTTGACAAAATTTCTAAAGAATCCAGGATTAAAGTTGGTTTGCTAAAAAAAGCCATTGACAGGCTTAGAAATGGCGGTTTTGAAGGGGTCTTTGCAACAAGTAAGTCTGAGATGGAAAGTATTCTTGGAAAGGGCATTTATCCAACTTCAGGATACGACGATGGAAAACCTGTAAGATATATAAAACCTGACATTTTTATAGATTTTATCGATAAGAAGTTTATTGTAACTGCTGGTACCTATGGACTTGCCATAAATATAGATGAAAACTACAAAAAAATACTTGATGAAGGTTCAGGTGAAGAAGAGAAATTCCTTAGAAAAAAACTCAAGGAAGCAAATTTTTATATTGAAGCACTGGAAAGAAGAAGAATGACTTTAATATTTATAGGTAAAAAAATCGTTGAGAACAATTACCCTTATTTTCTAAATAAATCAGACAGTATAAAAACATTGAAGATGAAAGACATCGCAGATGATTTGGGGGTAGTAGTTTCTACGATAAGCAGGGCTGTAAAAGACAAGTTTCTGCAAACACCACGAGGTATGCTTCCTTTACGATACTTTTTTGGCAGTATGGAAAAAAGAGAAAAAGCACTGGAGATAATTGAAGAACTTTTACTGAAAAATGAAAATTATAGTGATAAAAAAATTTCTCAGATATTGAAAAAAAGAGGTATTAAAGTGGCAAGAAGAACTGTAAATAAATATCGAAGAATAATCGAGAAGAACCAATGAAGAAAGCCTTACTTGTTTTAGGTGGCAAAAAAGATTCATCTCAGGAATTTTATGTTTCAAAAATTAATAAGGCAGATTATTTAGTGGCTGTTGATTCAGGCGCAAACCTTTTATATGAACTTAAAATACTTCCTGATTTGCTAATAGGCGATATGGATTCAATTGAAAAAAATGTATTAATTTGGTGTAATGAGAACAGTGTAGAAACAAAGGTCTTTGATCAAAAAAAGGATGAAACAGATACAGAGCTTGCTTTAAATGAAATCCATAAAAAAGGTTTTCGTGAGGTTCAGTTACTGAATGCTCTGGGAGATAGGCCTGATCATTTTTTGACAACAATTTTATTAATGTATTCCTATTCTAAAAAGATGAATATTCGTATACATTCAGACAAATTGATTAGTGGTGTAGTTTCAGGCAGTAAAGAGCTTAAAGCAGAACCTGGTGAATTATGGTCAATCCTTCCAGTTGGAGAGAAAGTTCCAACTGTTAGCCTTAAAGGCTTTGAATATGAAATAAAAAACAAAACCATGCCCTTCAATAAACCCTATGGAACATCAAATGTTGCCAGAAATAATGAAGTTATAATTGATACAGGGAAAGGTGCGGTGATTTTTTTTAGATGGCTAGACAATTGAAATATCTTGTAATATCAGACACTCATGGATCTTATGATAGGCTAAAAAAAATACTCGATAATGAAAATGAATATGATTATTTGATTCACGCGGGGGATTATCTATATCATGGACCAAGAAATCGTATACCTGATGGATATTATCCAGAAAAGTTAGCAAACTTTTTCAAAGAGAATAGAAGTCGTTTGATTGGTGTCCGTGGTAACTGCGATGCAGATGTTGATTTAATGATGATGAATGTTAATAATCTTCTTACTGTAAAGGAAATTAAAATAAATAAACTGAGCGTGGTTATTTTTCATGGTCATCATGAGATAAGCATGAACGCGGACATATTTGTTAGAGGACATACTCATATTGCTGAACTTAAAAGAGAAAATGATATGGTTTACCTTAACCCTGGAAGTCCTTCTTTGCCAAAAGATGACACCGGAGGATCTTATGCAGTTATTAAGACTTTTATTGAAAGAACTGAACTAACACTTTACTCTCTTGAAGGGATAAACATCAAAAAAATTGTACTTGATAACAAGTAGACAAATAATTAAACGTCTTTTTTGTCTTTTTTTCTATGTTTTATTCCTACTTTTATCGACTTGAATCTGTTAAGTATCTTCATGAATCTTTCTCCAGAAAGAACCGATATAGTTACATAACCACCGACAAGAACTCCAATTATTACAACAACTGCAACTCTTGCGTATAACTTCAAAGGAGAGAATAAAAGAGCTGAGAAACCCAGAGCAAGAGCATATGAATTTGCTAATACAGTCTTTACCACTTCAGGATAATTCTTCTGATCGCGCTTTTGCCAGATTTTAAGATGAATAGAATAATCAATGACTATACCTGCTAGCATGACAGCAACTATCGATGTGCCTATTTCCAGAGGTATCGAAAATATTGCCATGGCTATAAAGGCTGACATAATAGCTGATATTACTCCAACAATGGACATGACAGCATCCGTAATACTTCTTAAAAGAATTGAAGTCAGCAGAAAAATCACTGCAAGAGCACCAAGCATACTAACTGTCTGATTGATTACCACTTCATTATTTATTCTTCTCCATATAAGTACGGGAGAATAAACATTACCTGAAAGATTGTATGACTTTAGAAGGTTGTTGATTTCTTTTTCCATTTCGCCAGCTTTCTTTGTATCTGTTATTGTAGAATTCACAATGATTATATAATTTTCATCTGTAACAAAAGATGAGAGAAATGTTCCTAAAGATGAATTTCTAAGTGATGAATTGTTTAAAACTGATAACCCAAAGCCTGTTGATTTAGAAACATCGATAAGACTTTTTGTTCCATTAATATAATCAATTTGTTCTAGTTCTTTATTTATTGTATTGAAAAACTCTTTGTCATTTTCAAAATTTGCATTTTGAGGCTTTTCTATAACAACATAATATGGAAGCAAGTATTCAAAACTCTCTTTCACTGAATTTGCTTTAATAACAAGTTCGCTGTTTCTTGAAAAATAAGACAGTTCGTCTGTTGAAATTCTCACAAAAGGAATTGCGATAATACCAGAAACAATTATAATTACACATATGTATTTTAGATAATTTAGAATATTTTTTCCGGGAATTACCAGAAATTCAATTTTTATGGATTTACGATGACTGCCATTACCCTTTACAGTTACAAAGAATGGCAATAAAAAGCAAGCGTAAAATGCTGTGATCATTAATCCAATCGAAATGAATAAGCCAAACATTTTAAAAGCAGTCATGGGTGCGAATAAAAAGGACATAAAACCCGCTACTGTAGTAATTGAAGAGAACATTATTGGGATGATCTCTTCTTTTGTTGTGATTTTGAAAAGCTCGTATTCGGTAACCGCATTTTCTCTATTAATAAGTAGTCTTTTTGCTATATGTAGTCCATAAACAGAGCCAATAATAACTATAAGCGAACCAACTAAAGTAGTAAGTGTATTTATCGTAATATTAAATCTGATCATTAACCAGTATGCGAAAACAACACCAACTATTGAGGGTATAATCGCTATAAAGCCCAGCCATAAATCTTTCAAAGCTATACCAAATAAAGCAATTATGATAAGTATTATCAAAGGTGGATACAAGAAAGTAAATTGCTTTATATAGTCAAAAAGTGTTTTTTGAACAAGAAATTCGCCGAAAGCCATCGATTCAATATTGTATTCAGTTTTCAAATTTTTCTCAATCTCTTCTAATGCTTTTGTTATGGCATTATCATTATCCAGTTCGGACATCCAGAAGAAAGTATTTAAATATTTTCCATCTTTTGACACTAGAAAATTATTGTAAAGTGGGTCGTCTGTCAGCAGGCTTATATCATTTGAATTCTGAAGGATGGTAGTAGTTTCAAACCATGGAGGAAATATTGATGTCATTCTCAACTTAACAGCATCAAGAGGACTGAAAACCCTGTCTATCCCTTTATCAACATACTTAGTGAGTGAAGATTTTACATATTCTAAAGCATCAATTACATCATTTCCTTGTTCATGTATCTTAATTAAGAACATTCCCGTATTCAGAGAACCCGTTTTCTCAGCAAATTCTCTATAGTTTTTTACATATTCATTTTCCGGTATAAATATCTGTGGATCAGTGTTTATTCGAAAATCATCGCTAATATCCACTACTGCCAGAAATGTAATAAACACTGTAGCTATTATCACAGCAAAACGCAGTTTAGTCATCGTCCTCCTTCACTCCTTCTTAAGAATATTCTATCAGAAGCATGATATAATTTGTTGGGGTGATATTAATGAAAATTAGATGGTACGGGCACTCCTGTTTTGCAATACACGATGATAATAAAGTTATTGTTACAGATCCTTTTGACAAAAGCGTGGGTTATGAAATACCTGATGTTAAACCTGATCTTGTACTGGAAAGTCATCAACATTTTGATCACAATGCACATCACTTACTTAAAGGTGATTTCCAGATAATAAAAGATCCTGTAATAGAAGGAGAAGCAAAGGGTTTTAAACTTGAAGGTTATGAATCGTTCCATGATGACGCTCAAGGGAAAAAACGTGGAAAAAACATTATCTTTAAAATTACTACACCGAAAAATTTTATTATCGTGCATTTGGGAGATCTGGGGCACATTCCTTCACAAAAGGTAATAGATTCAATTATGAGCCCGGATATTTTGATGGTCCCTGCTGGAGGTCATTTTACCCTGGAACCTAAAAAAGCAGCTGAACTCTCCAAACAACTAAAACCAAAAATAATAATACCAATGCATTTCAAAACAGAAGTTAATTCTGACTGGCCAATAAAAACAAACGATGATTTTCTTAGTTATTTTGATGATCACAAAGAAAAAGATACATTCATCCTTGAAACGCCAGGTGATTTAAAGGATTATGAACAGGATGTAATCGTTTTAAGATATAGAGAGGATTAATATAGGAGGAATAAGTATCAACGGAAAAAAAAGTATTCTTAATCTTCTGGGTATATGCAAAAGAGCAGGAAAATTAGTATTTGGAAAAGAAGCAATTAAGAAAACAGTTAATAAAAAGTCTGGTGATATTGTACTGGTAATGGCAAATAATGCAGGAAAAAGTTTAAGTAAATATATTATGGGACTATGCAGAAGAAATAATATTGATATAGTAATAATGAAGGATATAAACAAAAAACAATTGGGGAAAAGTATTGGTAAGTCTGAAATCTCTGTTGTCGGAATAACGGACAGAATTCTGGCTACTAAGATACTGGAAAAGACAAAATCTGGAGGTGTCGCTAGTGTCCAAGACTCGTGTTTATGAACTTGCTAAAAGATTAAAAATATCAACTAAAGAGTTAATGGATGAGCTTGAAGAGCTCGGAATACCAACTAAAAGCCACATGTCAGTTCTTGATGATGAAACGGTTAATATTATTCTTGGCTTGCATGAAGTTGAAACAGAGGAAGAAAAATCTACTTTAAAAACCAAAAAAAGGATCAAACAAAAAAAGGAAAGAGAAAAAGAAGAAGAGGAAGAAAGAAAGAAGGGAAAGAAAAAGGAAACAGAAGAAGAAAAGGCAAAAGAAAAAATAACTGTGCAAGTAAAACCTGAGGAGCTAAAGCTAAATTTATTGGCTAAAAAAATGAATATACCTGTTGCGAAGATCATTAAAGATTATTTTTCAAAAGGATTAGTATTAAGACCCCCACAAACACTTAGCTTTGAAGAAGCCAAAAAAATCGGTAATGAGTATAACTTTGAAATAGAACTTCAAAGGGAAGAAATCATAGACCCCGTAGAAGCACTAAAGAAGAAGTATGAAGAATTGTATCAGGATGAGAAAAATCTGGTTCAGAGACCTCCCGTAGTTACGGTTATGGGACATGTTGACCACGGCAAAACTACATTACTTGACCATTTAAGGAAAACAAAGGTAGCTGAAAGCGAAGCTGGAGGAATTACCCAGTCTGTTGGAGCCTATCAGATTACCATTAATGATAAATTGATTACATTTGTAGATACACCTGGACATGAAGCTTTTACTGAAATGCGAGCCAGAGGAGCACAGGCCACGGATATAGTTATACTTGTTGTTGCAGCTGATGATGGCGTTATGCCTCAAACAGTCGAAGCCTTTGATCACGCTAAAACAGCAAATGTTCCGATTGTTGTTGCAATAAATAAGATCGATAGACCCAATGCTAATGTCGAAATGACCAAGCAGCAATTGGCTTCCAAGCTCGGTCTGGTACCAGAAGATTGGGGTGGAGATACAATAAGTGTACCAATTTCAGCTTTGAACGGTAAGGGAATAGAAGAGTTACTGGAAATGGTATTGTTAGTTGCTGAAATGAATGAAATACGATGCGTTCCTGAAGGACCAGCAAGAGGAGTAATCGTTGAGTCAAGATTGGACAAAGCGGTTGGACCACTTGCAAACGTAATTATTAAGGATGGTAACTTGAAAAGAGGAGACTATATAGTAGCCGGATCTACCCTGGGTAAAGTTAAAGCACTAATAGATGAAGCCGGGAAGAGAATCAAACAGGCCAAACCTTCAGAACCGGTACAGATTCTTGGTTTTGATGAAGTCCCTGATGTACATGAAATAATGTATGTTGTTGATACGCTGGATCAGGCGAGAGAAGTAAAAGAAACAGCTGAAAAGAAAGAGTCAAAAGAATCAATGATAAAGGGTAAAAAAGGTGTGAAGCTGGAAGAATTTGCAAGAAGTTCTGAAGGTGAGGAAACAAAAACGCTTAATTTAATTATTAAAGCCGATTCCTTTGGTACAGTTGAAGCTTTGAAACAATCTGTTGCCAGATTGGAAACAGAAGAGGTTCATATTGAAGTTATTCATTCTGGCATTGGCTCTATTAATTCAAGCGATGTAATGCTGGCAGCTGCTTCAAATGCTGTTATTCTTGGATTCAATGTCAAACCTAATAGTGAAGCAAGAAAGGATGCAGAGGTTGAAGATGTTCAAATAAGGACCTATGACATTATTTTTGAATTGATAGATGATCTGAAAAAGGCTCTGGAAGGTTTACTTGAGCCAGAAGAAGTGGATGAAACAACCGGACATGGCGAAGTTAAAGAAGTTTTCAAAATCAAAAAAGTAGGTTATATTGCAGGTGTACAGATGGTTGATGGTCATGCTCAGAAGAAAGGTGAAGTCCGTGTCTATCGCAATGGAGAAGAGATCCATGATGGACCGATTGAGACATTGAAGCATTACAAAGATGATGTATCACGTATTGAGGCTCCAAAGGAATGTGGTATTAAACTGGAGGACTTTGAGGATATTGAAAAGGGCGATGAACTCGAATTTCATATAAAGAAACATGTGAGAAGAACACTTGATTTTAACGAAGGAAATAACTAATTAAAAATGGAAGTATATACGGGGAAGAGTACTTAATCTTCCCCTTTTTTTATATTCTTATCATAGTTTTCGTCAGCTTCTATTTCTTCTTCATTTTCGCCAACGGAATATCTATCTTCATCTGAATATAACTCATCTGCGATTTTTTTATACATTTTATACCGTAAATATATCATTAAAATTATTCCTAAAAGTCCAATAATTGATAACCAGAATCCTATTATGAATCCCCCGACCAGCATAAATAAAAGTGCGAATATTACTGGAAAATATATAAGTTCAAAAAACAATCTAATCCCTTTCAAACCTTTTTTATCTTTCATTAATTAATAATTCCTCCTCGGGATCAAAGACTTCTTTATGCTTTTATTTTATCAGTTATCAAATGAAGAAAATAACCAACAAAACCAGATAATGAAATGTATAGTGAATTTGTAATAATCACTGGATTGGCAATTTGAAAACCTTCTGACGCCAAATATATTGCATCTATAAGCAAACCATAACAAATAGCAGCCAGTAATGTATGCATAAATCCTCTATGAGAAAGTAAATCAATTGTTTTGGAAACCCCCAAACCAATCAGGACAGAAATGGCAAATGAACCACCTATACCTATGGCCTTTGAATTTGAAAACTCAACTAAATAATTCTGGAAGTATGGATATGCAACACTTATATAAAAAATCGCAGAAACAATAGCAGCCAAAATAACTTCTGAAGTACGTTTAATTAGAGCTGAATGGGAATCGATATCGGGTATATCACTACCAAGAATATACAGTAGATAACCAATTCCAATAAATGTAGCGCTGACGTTGAAATCTATATTGAAAGCTTCGGTAATACCAATAAAAGCAGCAATATAAATAGGGTAACTATATAAACCAATGGATATATGTGTTCTAAAGTCGGGCATACAAAACTCCTAAAAATAAAAGGTATTTAACTTCTATTCCAGTATCTTCAAATTATTATTCACATTAGATTTAAGAGTAGAAATTGCCTTATCTATTGTTTCGAAATATAACTTATAAAAATCTTCTAATTTATCTATGATTCTTTCTGAATCCAATAGATCAGACTCAAAAACAGTGGCAACAGTTGTGTTCAAATTCATATCGGGAGTTACACTGGTTTGTCTAAGAAAGGAGATTTTATCAACAATGAATTTTCTAAATAATCTTGACAGTTCAATAATTATTGACGAATCAACCTTGTAGTCAAATGATGGAATGCTAAGCGCATATTTCACTTTGTCCTGGTAAGGAAAGACAAAAACCGAACCATTATGAAAATTGGTCCATTTTCTAAAGCTTTCCAGATATTTTTTGTAAAGCGAATCGTTGATCTTTTCGGAAAGAGACATGTAGTTTGTTCCGGATAACGTATCCTTCAACTTCTCTCTTTTTAATAATCTCTCATTACCACAAATAGCTATAAAATTTAATTTTAAAGGATATTGTAGAATGACACGTTGTACTGTTTGAGAATTACTTTCAGGAAACAATTCATTGTAAATATTTTTCCCTTCTTCAGTTAAGGGTATATCTGAGAACCTATATATAGCACTTGATGTTTCAAGAGGAGACGAAGAGGAAAGTCCAAAAAAGCTCTTCCCATCTGAGTCAACAAAAAATGAAAGTATTGGAAATCTCATAAATGAGTCTCTTACAACCGTTGTACAAAAGTGCCCAAATCTGGTTTCGAGAAGGTCCTCTCTTTCTAAAAGAACTTCTGATTCAGAAATCAATGTATTTTCAAGTTCACGAAAATAGCCCTGAAAGTCTTTCTCAAGTAAAACAGGTCCTGCATAAATGCTCATTGTACAATCACCGCTGAAGAACGCCCATAAATCTTTTTGCAGTCGTCAAAAAATGCGTCATTATATTTACTCGACAGTACAAACAGCGCCTTTCTTTTTACTACTGGCACATCTGTATATCCATCGGTAAAAACAATTATTCCTTCAGGCCTGAGCTCTTCCTGGGCATAATCAATAGCAGGCTGCAAATCTGTCTCACCCCGACCTATGAGTTTTAAGTCTTTCCATACTCCTTTTGAATATTGCATAACAGATTGAACAGCTTCATCTACTTGAACAAGCCATATGCGTGAATCAGTAATTCTGGTTAAAGCATCTATCTCACTGAAGAATGCGTTGAATTCTTCTTCGATAATACTACCACTTGTATCGACAACGATAACTACCTTTGCAGCGTAATCATTTCTCCATCCAGGTTGATCATCATACCGTCTGTTAGGTTTCATAGGTGTTCGATATCTACCAACATGAAGAGATGAACCAATGAATCTTCTAATAATAGTCTTCCAATCAAGAGTTGGTCTATTTAAAAGCAAAGATATTGATTCTTCAATACCTTCTGTTATTCCATCTTTTGCCTTTTCATAAGTTTCAGAAACTATGTTCTTTAATAACTCATCAATATATTCGTGAGGTATTTCAAAATCGCCAAATTCTTCATGAGAATCAGGCATGGTCATGTTTTCCTCAATTATTTCAAGGTCAACTGTATTATTATCTTTCATAAACTCTGTTGCCCATTCATGGTATTCTTCAGCTGTCTTACCAGGAAGATAACCGGGTGGAGAGACAAAGAAATTTTCGTTATCTGTCCCACAACCTTCTAATAAAAGTTTGTCAAGAGGCATACTTAATACATCTAATTCACGAATATATTGATTTATTGCTGCATCCATGCAAAGGTCCCATAGCACTTTATCTCTTTTTTTCTTTACCGAAATAAGTATATGTCCATTTACAATATGCAAACACTCGTGCTTTAAAAGAGCCTGAACAAGAAGGAAGTCTTTATTGTTAAGCACTTCAGGATTATAAAGAAGCTGCATATTACCTGAAGAGGATACCCTTAATTTAAAAGTTCTAACAGTTGTACTGGGTATTCTTTCAATAAACATGAACAGGTAGTTGTAAAAAGGGCTCTCTCTCGAAATTTCAATTACTGCTTCCTGAACGGCATCTCTCTTCAATTATCTTCCCTCTTCTCCAAAAAGTGAAGAATTTCATCATCAGCAGCCAGCTCTTCAGTAAGATTTTCAAAAAAGGCTCTTTTTAGGCCCTTTTCTTTTTCCATCTGATATACCACATGTCTGATAATGCCGAAAAAAGAGTCTTTGGGAATAATTTTACCTATCTTCAATAAATTTGACGCTAATTTTGGAGTATTTTCCATAATCTCTTGAAGCTTTGATTCACTTAGCTCAGATAAATATTTGGTTATTCTGGAGACCAGAGCGCTGACTGCTGAAATATTCATATTTTTAATTCTTTCAGTTATATTCTCATCAAGGTTAAACAAAACATCTTCAACCTGCGGAAGAATTAGCTTACCCTGGATTCTGTTGATAAAGGTTCTTGCTGCTTCCGGTCCAATCATACCTGCTGCAATTGGATAACCAAACTGTTCTATATCCTTCTCATTAAGTGTTTTAAAAACATTACCAAGTTTATACCAGCTCCTGGGACTCGGTCGTAATTCAAGACGCATAGAAACAACCGTATCTCTAGATAGAAATTCTGGATATTCTTTAATGAAGTTGGTTATTTCTGTTGGTACTTCCATTGAATTAGCCCAGTTTATCCATTCTTCAGGAGTAGGGGTTATTTCCAGATGAAAAAACCTTGACATAAAAGCGGGATCGGTAATAAGTTCTACCTGATCGTATTCTTCATCAGGTGGATTTGCTGCAGCAATTACCCAGCTTCCTTCAGGTAGAAAATGGTTGTGTATTCTTCTATCAATAAGAAGTTGCATAATAGCATTTCTGATAGATCTGTGTGCTCTATTTATTTCATCTATCATTATTATTACATTACCATGTTCTGGCCACCAATCTGGCTTCAGAAACTCTGTTCTATTTTCTCCGCGCGATGGCAATCCTATAAGATCCCCGGGTTCCATCTGTGAAATAACAAGAATAATTAGTTCTCTGTTTGTTTCTTCAGCTATTTCTCTTGCCAGGTCAGTTTTACCAACGCCAAAATGTCCCCAAACAAGAGGTACTTCTTTTGCTTCCATAATTTTCTTGCTAAGATATTTGATTTCTTCAACTCTCAATTTTATCCCTCCGACAAAGCTTTTCTATATTTCTGATCGATTATATCATGATATATTTATCTGCTCTCAGTTCTAAATATCTTCAAAAACCACAGTAGCAAGCTTATCCATATTGTTATCGGAATCACCAGTCCAAAAAGAACGCGACTTATATTTGAGATCTGTAGACCAAGAATAGTAATAAAGAAATCAATGTTTCTGGATCTGAGCAAAGCAACTGGCAGGCTTGAAAACACAGGTATAAAAGTACTAAATAGAAAAGAAAGTACAGCCCCAATAAATGTTAGAGATTTGAATACATTTTCAGATTCCCCTGTGCCATGATGTTTTTCTATCACACCACCAAGAAATGAAAGAACTAACTCAGCGGGTAATAAGAGCAACATAAATAACGTTATAAAATCTGAATATTCGGGAATTCTTATTCTAAAATACAGTAACAATGCAATTACTATGATCGAGTATATAACAAAGATCGTTAAACCCTTAGCAACCGCTTTCATTAAAGAATTGACAGGAAATGATTCTCTATATTCCTTCACCTGTCTTTCAAAAGCAAATAAAGCGGTTGATGAAACGGTTGTATAATTGCAAATAAGAAACACACTTAACCCAATTAGCTGAAGAACTCCGCCTCCCTGCAACAAAAAGGGATTAACAAGTGTAATTATGGGAACAAAGAACAATGGATATATAAAAGCAAAGGCAAGTTTTGGCTCACGAAACACCAGAGTAAATTCTTTTTTCATAAGTGAAAGGAAAACAGGAAGTCGCTTTTTCCTTAATTTATAGTTATTTTTTCTTTTTTCAGTGGAACTCTGGATGGAAAAAATGGTTTTCTTGTAAAGGAATCTGCCTATTAGGTCAGTAATAATGCCAACAATAATAAAGTAAACAACAAAAACTATTTTGTCAATATAATCGCCTACAATAGCTTTTACAAATGGACTCCAGGGAAGAAAATTTGAAAGCAACACATCCTGAAAACCTGTAAACTTCTCAACAACCTCCTGTGGTTTTGCCATATCTATTTGAGAAAAATCAAGAAATCTCAAGGTGAAAATAAATGCAAAAAGAGTAAATGCAGTCATAATCACTGAAATATATTTAAGCATTCTTCCTTTTGCTATAAAGACAACCAGAAAAGAAACCAGGGTTGTCAACATCAGGATAAGAATAATAAACAAAATCAACAGTACAAGCGCGTAAAAAAAATCTATTCCAGAAAAACCAAGACCACTTAACGTACTTAAAAACACAGGTATAAAAAGCAATAAAGGTAAACTACCAGCTGTTAAAACTTCCAGCAATTGTGATCTGAAGATATTTTGTGGTTTAACAGGAGCACTTAATAAAAATCTTACTCTGTCAGAGAAAAAAAGATTAGAAATTGCTACGGGTAAATCACTTCCAAGCATTATTACAAATATTACTGATGCTAAAAAAGCAATAATAAGTGCAATTATATTGACACCGGTTAATTCCTGTAACCTTGGAGCTAATTCTGCAATTTCTTCAAAATTTGGTATAAAATAATCTCTCATATAAAAAACAAAGGGAAAAATCAGCATCCCTATAAGGCCAATAGCGGCAACAATAATTACAAGGCTCTTAATTCCGTGCCTTGTAAAAATGTTATAATTTTCCAGAATTCGCCATTTTATTAATCTTGTAAGTTCACCCATATTTATATTTTATATGAAGGTGAGTGAAATGTTGTACATTATTGGCATGGTAATTGGAATAATTATCATTGCAATGGTAGTAAAAAGCTTCCAGGAAGAAAATGCAGAAAATGATGGCCCGTTTGTTGATGATAATGAAGAAAAGACGCTAAAGGTTTCTTTTTCACCGCACGCTATTCAGAGAATGGACGAACGAAATATTGATCCGGAAAGAATTTACAACCTTCTTGATTCAGAAGAAATTGAAACAAGCATAACCAAAACTAACCGTATAAAGGTTTTTGATGATAAACTGACCGTTATTGTGGCAATTCATAATGAGTACCTTGAGATAGTCACCGTATTTTGGAATAATGAAAATCAAAATAATAAATATGATTAGCGTTTCGACCCTTAAATCACACTAAAAACTAAATAACTAATTATTTGCTATCTTTTACATATTCAATATCATTTTTGATGTACCTGCTGTATTGGTTTATTCCTTTTTCAAACTCCTTTTTATTGATCTTTCCGTTTGATGAATAAACATTTAGTAATTTTTTAGGCAGCTGAATTTCTTCTAAACTGAAACCATTGTCAATTTTGAATTTATATTTCAACCCGTGAATGCTATGGGATAGATCATCTAGCCTTTGCTCATTCCAGCCCTTAACACCGATAACATCTAGCGCTTCAATTACCGTTTCTTTAGTATATATTTTTCTTGCGAACAAACAACCAACAAGTGAATTAAAAATCATTCTCCATAGTGCTTCACTGTACAAATTTGCTACCTGAGTTTTCCTTTCTGTTGTTTCTTTCAATAGATTTTGATCAACAGAGTATCCTGCACTATCCAGATGAGAATGTCTTACACCTGTTGCGAATCCAAGAAAAGCGTTAACACCTGTCACATACCCTGGAGACTCATTTTTTCCAAAAACAATAGAATCATCAGGGTTTCCATATTTTTTTGAACAGTAATAAGACCCATGTTCAAGATCTCTATAAAACTCATTTGTTCCATATGTAATATTCTTCAGTACATTTAAATAAACTTCACCGTTACCATAGTTAATCATCAGACCATTTGTTTGTTTCTGATTAATTATGCCTTTCTGGAATGTGTCTGTAGCCCATGAAAGAGTTACCCCCATACTTATAGCATCCCAACCCTGCTTCTCAATGAATTGTAAAAGTTTCAAAATCATTATCTTTGAATCAATTGAAAGATTAGTACCCAGTGCGTAGATTAATTCATAATCATATGAAACCTTTGTAGTTTTGTACATATTGTGTTCTTCATCGTAGGGTTCCCTGTAAGTTGCCATATGAATGCAACCAATTTGACATCCAGCACAAGCAATTTGTTGCGCTAAATTGTTATTAGCAAAACTTTCACCGGAAATAATTTTAGCTCCTTCAAAGTATCCCTGCGAAAAATTTCTTGTGGGCAGTCCGTTTATTTTGTTTAGTGGAAGAATGTTCATTGGAGTACCAAGGTCATGATATTTTGTCATTGCGTCTGACTCAACAACATCATTGTATAATTTGTTATACAGCTTCATATACTCCCCTTTATTCTTTATAGACCAATACTTATTTCCAGAAATTACCAGAGCCTTGAGATTTTTAGAACCCATTACACCACCAAGACCGAGTCTTCCAAAATGCCTTGAAGAATCGACTGTTGCGCAGGCTATAGGTGAAAGCCTTTCACCAGCTGGTCCTATACGAATTATTGACCGTTTTCCGATTGAGTCTATTCTATCCCTAATAACCCTATGTGTTGCCAGAGCAGACATTCCCTTTAATGAAAATGCCTGATGAAATTGAACTGTATCATTCTCAATTTCCAGCAGAGTGGGTTTTTCACATTTGCCTGTTATTTTGATAACATGAAAGCCTGCTTCATACATAGCAAGAGCCAATCTACCCCCTGCGTGCGACTCGCCTAAATCGTTGGTGAGTGGTGATTTAAATAAACAAACTGTCTTCGTAATAACGGGAAATAAATTGTTAAGTGGCCCTATTGCAAAAATTATTGGAGCTTTTGATGAATAAGGTGAAATCTCGGAACTGCAACACTCAGATAGTAATTTAGCGGCTACACCGGTACCTCCAAGCCAATTATCAAAATATTCCGTTACATCAACTTTTTCATACTTTTTATTTGAAAGGTCTATTTCTAACATAAAAAATTTTCTCATTCTTCCACCTCCACAAGTGCAAGAACATTATTAGGACAATAATTGGCACATATACCGCAGTGCCTGCAAACCAGTGGTACTTTCTTCTCTGTATCCCACTGAAGAGCTCCGGGAACACATGCCTTTATACATTCACCACAATTTGTGCACTTTGAAGAATCAAATGTGACACCACCACCGTCTCTAGGTGTCAAAGCGTCAGTAGGGCACACTGCAGCGCAATCTGGTTCTATACAGCCATAACAGATCCTGACCGAAAAAGCACCCTCAACACCGGGATAATTTTTAACACGCAAAGCTGCTTTTTCAACTGTTATAGCGTTTTCCCACGTTCTAGAACAGGCAAACATACAGCTGTAACATCCTATACACTGTTGCCTGTTAATTACTCTCATTAATTTTGCCATCATTTACCCCCCACAAGTTTGCTAATTTAAATCAATACGAAAATGTTTTTATTTAAGATGGTAATATTTTACAATATAAAGGTAATACTTATTCTAAAAGAAGAGAGGTGTGCACCATGTTCAAAAAGATATTTATATTGGTAATATTTGCTTTTTTAACTGTTACTGCATTTTCGATGAATTTTTATGATGAAACCACACTGTTAATTAATCCCGTATCAAAAGATTGTGAAAACTTAAATTTTGAGTATTTTGGCACAAGAAGCATGAGCTTACAGATAAGAGATCTATCGAAATTAGGTACAGATAAATTTGTTTTCATATTAAAGGGATGGATTTTCAAACCAAACATGGATACAGATGTAGACACCGAAACAATCCTTGAGATAGAATTTTCTGATTCCTATATTACTAAAAGTCTACCATTAAATGAAACAAATCTATATTTTAATGTTGAACCACATATAATCATTGCATCAAAGAATATCGAAAGGATAAAGCTTATGAATATTGAAATTCACGCATCTGATTTCCTTCCAATTGAGCAACCTTTTAATGAACTGGGCGTTGAAACTACCACTTCAAGGATTGCTGGTATAAATGCTCTTAAGGTTGTAGATAATAAAGCAGAAATTACCGAAGAAGTACCCGTTGATGAAAATTTATTTCTGCTAATTTCAGCTGGTGAGAAACCTACGGGTGGTTACTCATTAAAAATAAATGAGGTTTACAAAAAAGGAAGAGAGTTTATAGTGAAAGCTACACTAAACTCACCTTCTAAATCTGATTTTGTTACTCAGGCCTTTACATACCCTCAAAAAGCTATAGAGTTGGGGAAATACAACACAGGCCAGTATGAAGCTACTCTAGAATTAACCGTTATAAAGGATGCTGAAATAACTACAAAAAACTACACCGTTACTTTTTCTATAAAGGAGGATACTAATTGAAGTTTGAATTGCAACCAATTGGGATAGTTCACTCACCATTTAAAGAAAAAAACAGTGCTCCACCCCAGGTCAAATATTCATCTCAAACAAAAGCTACTATTGAAATATTTACTGATTATGTTGAGGGCATTAACGATCTTGAAAGATTTGAAAATATTATAGTTTTATCCTATTTACACAGGTCAAACGGATATTCTTTGATGACTATACCTAGAACAGATAACAGAGAAAGAGGTTTGTTTTCTACAAGATCACCTCATAGACCCAACCCAATAGCTCTCTCTGTAACTAAACTACTTGAAATAAATAACAATGTACTCTATATTCAAGGAATCGATCTAATTGATGAAACACCAGTAATTGATATTAAGCCCTATATAAAAGAACTTGAATGTATCTAAAAAAGGGAGGTTACTATGTCTAAAATAGTTCTTTTTGCAGTAGGAATTATTTCCCTTTTAATGGGAATCATGACACCTTTCATGAAAGACTTTGAAGAGCCTGGCTGGTCCATATCGCTTAAGTTTATTATTGGAATAATTTCAATTATTGTTTCTGTACTTGATATAAGAAGAAACAAAAAAACGTGACACATGTTACGGCATTACTCCTGAAATTCATCTAGAATTAGAAAAATAAGCAGTTTCAGGAGGACTTAAGTGAAAAAACAAAACAAAGATAGAATTAGAATCATAACTGAAATTATTGCTTTTGTAGCATTCATATTTTTGTCAGTACAGGGCAGAATACAAATCTGGCTGTTGATTTTTGGTGGATTCGTTGCGATATCTTTCATTCTAGGAAGGATGTATTGTGGCTGGATTTGTCCAATAGAAACATTTCTTAGACCAATAGTCTGGTCAAAAAAGAAACTAAACATAAGAAGCGCAAAAACACCAATTATTTTAAGGAACAGCTGGTTTCGATGGTTAGTTTTAGTTAGTGTATTAGCTATTATGTTGTTTTCAAGAATGACGGGTATACAGATTAATTTTATATTGTTCATACTGGGTGCTGCAGTGGTATTGACATTATTCTTCGAAGAAAATTTTTGGCACAGATTTCTATGCCCTTACGGGACCATACTTAGTATTACATCGAGATTTTCAATATTCCGAATGCGGGTAGATAAATCAAAATGTATCTCCTGTGGTAAATGTTCTGAAGTGTGCCCATCTTACGCAGCGCAAAAAAAGAATAATGAAGACAAATACACCATTGAGAAAAAGGAATGTCTTACGTGTTTCAGGTGCCAAAATGTTTGTCCAACAAAGGCAATAAATTATACTAAAAAAATCAAAAATAATTAGATAAGCATTTAGTTGAAATAAGTAAAATCCCGTATCCTTTAAAGGATACGGGATTGAATCATTCTTTGTTATCTCTATCTGCGTTCGTATGTGCCAATAAGCTCTGCCTTTTCAACAATATGGTCTTCCATTGCTTTTAGTAATTTTTTCTTAGTTGAACCAGGTTTAAGATCAAGTTTTGTATCGAGCGCGTACAGCTTAAAATGGTAGTGATGAACACCATGTCCCTTTGGGGGACAGGGTCCCATATAACCAGTACCTTTTCCGTCATTTTTTCCCTGTATCATATTAACAGGCGAAGTAACTTCTTTCGATGTAGGTATGCCTTCAGGAATGCTATCTGTTGGCTCTATGTTCCATGCAACCCAATGCACAAAGGTTTTCATTGGGGCATCTGGATCATCAACTATAAGGGCGAGAGAAACTGTTTTTTCATTAATTCCTTCAATTTTCAATTCTGGATTAACATCTTCACCTTCACAGGAATACTTCGATGGAATTATTTCACCATCGCTAAAAATACTTCTAATAACTAATGCCATAGAATCACCCCTTTTAATGGCATTTTTTGCATTATATTGGTGCAAAAAAATTATTTAATATCAGGACAAATATCTGCATGAGAACGAAACTTATTTTTGCGGTAGAAGTAAGCATTTTCCAGAAAATTGGGAGGCTTCTTTTAAAATTTTTAGGTTCAGTAGGTAAACTAAAATTCTTAACATATGTAGAAATATCAAAAATAAGAGGGAATCTTACAGTATCTGTCGATATTCCGATCAAATTAAATTATTCATAATCAAAAGCCATGTAGTTATATTTTTAGATATTCATGTCTACCATTCTTACATTATGACCGTTAATTTTGAGGTAAGATCGGATTTAAGAAATACCTAAAGGTGGATAAAAAGCACCAGGCTTGTAATATTATCCTGTATTTTGTGGATTTACTAGTAGTATGTTTACTTGTTAAACCTCCCTTTTTCTTTCTTTATTAAGGGATTATTCTTCAGGATTTTGAGTTTTTCTTTCTTTGAAAGCAACTTCAAGTAAATTTAGTTCTTCGTCTGTTATTATTGTTTCTTCATTTTCAGGAATACATTTTCTTATTTTTTTCTCTTTCATGTTAATTCCTCCTTGTACTATATTATAACACTAACAGGGAGGAATTTACATTAATTATAAGTTATTTTTACCTACGCATAGTTTCTGTTATTTAATCAAACTAGAACACTTCTAATAGCTCACAGACATCTTAATTGGTCGTAAATCACTTTTAGTTTTATGCAGAATCAGTGTTATCCTTTTTATCTGTCGTTTCAGGTTCTTTGGGTTCTTTTGAGGATTCTGAAGTTTTTGTTCCTGAAAGTTCTTCGCCTTCATAGTAAAGATATGCGTACGCCAGCCAGAACGTTATTAGAAAACTCGAAATCAACCCACCAATAACTGGAATCATAACTATCAGAAAAGAAATAATCATAATGACTAATATATTCCAGAAGTTATTTTGATCATAAACGAAGTTCTTGCTTTCTTTCAAGGCTTCAGTAACTGAAAGTCCCTTCTTTACAACAGCTGGCGACGCTGCACAGAAGGTTACAGCCAGAATAATACCCGGTATAACAAATAGCAAAGTTCCTACAGCAACAAGTATAGATACCAATATTCCAACTATTATCAGTTGCACAATAACCTTATTGACTTTTTCCCAGCTGCTTTGATAATTTGTATTACCTTTTTCCTTGATCTCCATCATCATGGAAACCATCCATCCGGTCATTATCGTAGAAACAAGCCATTGCAATAAATTAACTAAAAATATCGACCAGCCGAAAAAAGCGTAACTTACAGGTACTGCTGCATAAATAATTAATCCAAATAATGCAGCGATCAATGGTGGCGTAAAAAGAATAGGTTTTTGAGGCAATAATTCAATTGGAGAAGCTAGAGTAGTTTTTAGATCAATTTTGGCCATACTAATCCCCCCTTAAGTTTACTGACACTTATAATATATCAAAAAATTACTGTATTAGGACTTATAAAAATCTCTGTATATTTTAATTATAATATATATTAAGTTATTTTGGCATTATATTTACCATTTGATTTAATTTATCGAAAGCGTAGATTTTCTGTTTTCTAATGTTGTAGTATTGATATGAGAATAGGCTTTTCCTTATTATTTTTAGAAAAATAGATGAGGTAGAATCTATGGTATTAAAAAGTTCACGAATAAAACTGAAATCCAAAAGTAAAAATGGTGATTCTTTACCACTAGAATTTGAAATTGTAGGCAGGGATAAAGATACAATCGGTGCCACATCATTTGTTGAATCGGGAAGAGATGTGCCTGAATTTCAAATAATAATATTTGATGAAAAGAATAGACATCATGGAATAGGTAGTGAAGTAATAGATCTTATGATTGAATATGGTTTTGAATCTCTTGATTATGATGAAATTGAGCTTTACGTTTTTCCATTTGAAAAAAACGCCATTAATGTGTATTTAAAGAATGGATTTAAAATGCGTAGAATAATGCAACAAAGTCATTATAACAATGAGAAATACAAGACAATTTTTGTGATGGGGATAACTAAAGAAGAATATAAAGGATTCTAATTTGGAAGAAATTACGCTTAGCAGAAACATAAAGGTATATCCCTTATTTAGGTTCTTTTTCAATATGCTAATTATAGGGCCAATTTTGGTCCCTTTTATGTTATTTAAAGGCCTAAATTATTCTCAGATTCTTCTCTTACAATCTATTTCTGCTATATCAGTCTTTGTCTTTGAGGTGCCAACCGGAGCCATTGCAGATAAATTCTCAAGAAAATTCTCTCTTTTTCTTTCAGGACTCTTTCCTTCTTGTGGGTTAATAATATACATTGTATTTCATTCTTTTTATGCTTTTGCAGTTACAGAAAGTTTGTTTGGGTTTAACCTGACATTGGCCAGTGGTTCTGATTCAGCGTTACTATATGAAAGCCTTATGAAACTTAAAAGAAAAAAAGAGTATCAACGCACTGATGGAAAGTCAATATCATATATATTTATTGGTCGGCGTTTGGCTCTGTAATGAGTGGTGTCCTTTATAATTCAACCCCTTTTTACCTTTTTGGATAAGTGTAGTAAATATTCTTATTGCCTCAAGTATTGCGCTGAGTTTTATAGAGGTAAAACGTGAAAAAAGTAAACATAAATATGGTAAACATATTCTTGCCAGTTTTGGTATAGCCACAAAAACTCCAAGAATATTATGGGCAGTATGTTATTCAGCGGTTATAGGTTTTGCAATACGTATTGGTTTCTGGCTATATCAACCTTACTTTTCTGAGGTAAATCTCGATAT
>CAYTVB010000014.1:0-46956 GCA_964441735.1 uncultured Thermotogaceae bacterium | reverse complement strand
CCCAATGGCGCTGGAAAGACAACAACCTTGAGAATGATTTCAACATTACTGAAGCCCGATGAAGGTAAGGTTGAAGTATTTGGATTTGATACCGTTAAAAATCCTACTGAGGTTAGAAAACGAATAGGTTTTTTAACAAGCGACATGAAACTTTCAGGCAATCTTTCGCCAAGAGAATTACTTTACTTTTTTGCAGATCTAAGTAAAGTTCCCCGAAAAAGAGCTAAAGAAAGGATAAAAGAACTGGCAAGTTATCTGGACATGGAAAATTTTCTGGACGAAACGGTGAAAAAATTGTCAACAGGTATGAAGCAAAAGGCTTCACTGGCAGTTAGCTTAATCCATGATCCTGATGTTATCGTATTTGACGAACCAACAAATGGACTGGACATTTTAACTGCAAGAACAGTAACAGAATTTATAAAAGATTTTCGAGATCAGAATAAAACAGTGATTATTTCTACCCATGTAATGTCAGTTGCTGAAAAACTATGTGATGATGTAGCGATCATTCTCAATGGCAAACTTATCGAAAATGATAACATTGAAAGCCTTTATGACAAATACAATACGTATGACCTCGAAGATGTGTTTTTCAAGGTAGCTGAAACACAGGGAGTGACTGAAAATGTTTAAGGGTGCCCTGATCATCTTTAAAAAAGAAATGAAAAACCTGTTCAAAGATTTCAGAACGATTTTTGCAATCTTTATATTACCGATGATATTGATGCCGGCAATTTTTATAGCCATTGGATACACCACTACGGCTCAGCAAAAAGAGGCAGTGGAAACGGTCTATAATATTAAGTTTGTTAATCTCAATGACGAAAACTTCAAGAGTATTCTGTCCCAATATCTTGATTTTAAGGTAGTGGAAGGAGACATATCAAAAGAAAACATTCAGAATTCAGATAATCTTATTATGGTTGAATTTCCTGAAGATTCTTCAATGGGCTCAAAAATAAATGTCTCAATACTGTATAATTCTTTATCCAACAAGTCTTCTTTTGCAGCCAATATGGTAAGAAATGCTTTGAACACATACGAAAATGAACTTGCAAATGTAAAACTAGAAGAACATGGTTTATCAAGAGAAGAGCTAGATTTAGTAACTGTTAATCAGATAGATGTCGCTCCTGAAGAATCTCAGGGGACGGACTTTTTGGCACAAATGATTCCATATTTTATACTTATCTATATAATGGCCGGATCCATGAATATTGGATTGGATACAACTGCGGGGGAAAAGGAAAGAGGTTCACTCTCTTCAATACTGGTCAATCAGGTTTCAAGGACCTCAATTGCAACGGGTAAAGTGCTTTATGTTATGACTGCAGGCATTATGAACAGTATAATGACCTTTATTGGACTTGTTGTTGCATTTTCGTTCATGTTCAACATGGCAGGTAATGGTGGAGGCATGCCGGAAATAAATCTGGCAATACTCACACCAGGCAGGTTAATTGGGCTTCTGGTTTCTATGGTTACCGTAGCAGGGCTCGCTTCATCTATCATGGTCCTTTTGGGCAGTCTGGCAAGAAATATGAAGGAAGGTGGAGGCTATATAATGCCCTTTTATATTCTTTTAATTATTATGGGTGTTGCCACAATGCAAATGGAAGCTTCAGGAAAAATAACTATGTATTTGATACCCTTCATAAACAGTGTATTTGCAATGAAAGATTTTATAACTGCTCAGATTTCAACTGTGAAATTCTTGTTTATGCTTATTTCTAATGTCGCAGTTATTTCATTAATGATCTTTGGCATAGCAAAGCTTTATAACTCAGAAAAAATACTTGAAAGCACCGAATAAAAAGTTTGATAAGTATGTTCTATTTAGTTTTTATCATTCTTCTGACATTATCTTTTACAGTAGATATTTTTTTGAAAACTTTAAATTATAGATATACAAAAATTCAGGGATTGGATGATCTTTTTGTTCTGGACGAAAAAAATGCAAAAAAATCTGTTGAGTACAATCTCGAAAAAATAAAAAATAGTATAGTATACAGTACCACTAATTTTTTGATAATCCTTAGTTTAAGTATTGTAGGGTTTAAACATATAGAGTCATTTAGTGCATCACTTTTTGATAGTTATGTTCTGAGTGGTCTCCTTTTCTTCTTTTTTTTGTGGATTATATTCAATATTGTAAGCTTGATATTCTCAATTTATTCAACCTTTGTGACTGAAAAAAGGTTTGATTTTTCCAATACAAGCCCTTCACTATTTTTAGTTGATCAAATAAAAGAAACATTGTTGGTGCTAATTTTTGGAGGTTTAATCCTCACAGGATTGCTTTGGATTATTCATAATTATGATTATTGGTGGTTATTTGTGATAATCGGTTCCATTGTCATAACACTTTTTATAAACTGGATTTATCCAACAATTATTATTCCTATTTTTTATAAAATGAAATGCATTGCTGATACAAATATTGGAAAGAAAATAAAAGATATTGCAGAACACGCCGGGTTTGAAATTACTGGAATATTCGTAATTGACTACTCAAAACGGTCAAAACATTCAAATGCAATGATTGCGGGTTTTGGGAAAAGTAGAAGAATTATTTTATATGACACGTTATTTGAAGATTTTGAAGACGAAGAAATATTGGCAATTTTCGCACACGAAATTGGTCATTATATAAATCATGATATTTTGAAAAGTATTTTGACAACTTTTTCGGTTTTTAGCTTATCAATTGTTTTTATATGGTATTTAGTATCATCGGATATATTCATCAATAATTTCGATATTAGAAAGTCATATACAGAACTTGTATATGCTTTTATTCTTTCAAGTACACTTATTAATTTCACGAGGGGTATAATAAATTCTTACAGTAGAAAACGTGAAATTAAAGCTGACAGGTATTCAGTAGAATGCCTAAATTCTGTTGAGCCACTGAAAAATGCATTAAAAAAGCTTTACAAAATAAATCTTTCAAATCTTAATCCTCATCCTTTATATTCGAAGTATTATTATTCACACCCAACACCTGCAGAACGAATTGAGCATCTTGATATATTAAAAAAAAAGAGGAGGTAGAAGAATGAGAAGATGTTTGATTGTAATTTTACTTATTCTAACTTCGTTGTCTTTTAGTTTAACAACCATTACATATAACCCATCGGGTATTAAAATATTAGAAGTTACCCATTGGAATGAGAAATCTTCGATAATTAATAAGAAAGAAACAGTCTATAACGAAAACAATCAAGTATTGCTATTTATTGATTCAAAGCAACATGTAGAAAACGACATAGTAAAAAAAATTAAAGTAGAAAGAAAAATGATGCACGATTTCTCAACAGAATATGAAGAGTTCAGTTATATCGGTGATGGTTATATTCTACAAAAACAAAGTGATACGGTTATAATTCCAGCAGAAATAACAGCGATAGATTTAATTCATTCATCTGAAATGACCAGGCGCATGATTTCAGAGAAAGCTAAAAAATTCAATTATAATGATTTTGATGCAATATCAGGACAACAATTAAACTGGTTATACGAATATAATGGTGAGAGCTTTGTAGAAACCGAGATTGGTGAAATACCCTGCATTAACTACAGAGTAACACTGATAGAAGGAAATCTCAGTACTGTTCTTAGCTTTGACAAAAACGGAGAGATTATTATAGCCAATTTTATGGGTTCAAATACATACAATTTAGAATACTTTCCTTCAAAAGACATTGATAAAGAACTATTAAATTTTGATACACATAAAATTCCAGAATACATCTTCGGGAATAATTACTGGAAAGAAGGAACAGCTGAACGTCTAATGGGCTATGTTAAAGCTTCTTCAATAAATATGATTCGCTGGGGAGGTATATATAGGGATCATACACCCAGAACACCAGAAGATATTAAGAGGTTCAGAAGATTCATTGATTACACTTCAACAGAGCCTTTTATTCAACTTGAATATTTTTCAAAAAAAAGTGCTCTTGAACAGTTTAATGAGCTTGTTAGCTTCTTTCCTTCTTTAAAACATATATCTTTTTCCAATGAAGCTAATATATATCCATCAATCATGAATAAAAATGTACCATTAGAAGAGTTTATTAAAACATACAAAGAAGAAATCACAGCATTGAAAGAACAATATCCCAAAGTTAAAATTGTAGGTCCAGATTTTACAATTTCAAGTTATCCTCAATACGATAAGTGGTTGACCGAATTTATAAAAAATAATGGTGGTTTAATAGATATTTTATCGCTTCATTATTACCCTTTTGATGGCTCACAAAGTAAAGCAAGAACATTACAAAATGTCAAAAATTTTGAGAAATACATTGAACAGGTTAAAGAGTTATTGAAGAAAAATAATATGGGCGATATTCCGATAGCAATAACAGAAACAAACACCTCTTATGACTATTCAATAGAAGGTCCGGGAGACCCCTCAACTTTCGTTTCATCAATATGGCTTGCATGCTCTTATATAACTGCCATTAAGGAGAACTTATGGTCATTTCAACACTGGTGTATAGTCAATGATGGAACACTGAGCTTAATGAACAACATAGATGGTTTGGTTGAGTATAGACCCACAGCAAGAATATACATGCTTTTTTCGGATTTCTCTGATGAGTATATTTCGACAGACATCGATGTTGAAAATATAAAAGCAATTTTCTCTCCAAACAGTGAAATGAATCTAATCACAGGCGTTATTGTGAATTATGGAAATGAAGAAAGGGACATTGTCATAAAAAAGACCAACAGCAAGATACAAATTGAAGAAAGCTCTGATGGAGATTTTACTCTACCCAAAGAATCAATCACGTTGGTTTATCTAAACCACAAACTCGAGATACAAAAGAAAACGGTTTACACTGAATAAATTTGAAAGGAGATAGTATGGCCACTATTCAAATTACAGAGGTCAGCGTGGATAATATTAAAGAAATCAAGGGTTTATGGGAAGGATTGAGAGCATACCATGAAGAAAAATCGATCCAGTTCAAACAGGATTTTCAAAAGTTAACATTTGAAGAACGAATAAAGAGAATCACGGAAAGTATAAAAAACGGAGGAAAAATAAAAATATATATCGCCATGGATAAATCAAATAATGAGAAAGCAGGTTATTGTATTGGTTCAATAACAAAGGATGATAATGGAAAAGTGGATTCATTATTTGTCCGCGAAGAATATAGAAACGATAAAGTAGGAGACAGATTGCTAGAGAAAACTTTAAATTGGCTTGAAAGCAATAGTGTTGAAGGGATTACTATTGGTGTAGCTGCTGGCAACGAATCTGTATTTAGCTTTTATAAAAGATATGGTTTCTATCCTGCAGTTACTAAATTGAAGAAACCAAATAAGTCCGAATAACTCAACTTACACTTTTTTAGTTTATCTTCAATTCAGGGAGTGATGAAAACAATGGGAAAGATAATTGTAATGGCTGGTAATGTTGGAGCAGGGAAATCCACCTTTGCAAAGGTAATTGCTGAACAGCTTGGTTTTGATGTACATCATGAGAGGGTGGAAAATAATCCTTTCCTGGAAGAATTTTATTATGATCAGAAAGAATGGTCTTATCATCTGCAAAGTTATTTTCTCGTACATCGATATATTTCATTAAAGAAAGCTGAAGAAGAGAATAGGAATGTTGTTTTTGATAGATCCATATACGAAGATTATGAAATATTTTCAAAGAATCTTTTTGCCAGTGGAAAAATGACAAAAAGAGAATTCTACGCTTATGAAGAAATGTATAACTCAATGTGCGAGTATTTAAGACATCCTGATCTACTCGTATATATTGATTCTGATGTTGACACAATTCTTACACGAATAAGACGCCGTGGTCGTGAAATGGAGATGCAAACACCAATATCATACTGGCAACGTCTTGATAACCTTTACAAATCATGGATTAGAAAATATGAATATTCGCCTGTATACACTATTGATGCAAAAGAAATTGATATTGTGATGAAGCCTGATCAGATTCCCTCTATTATTAAAGATGTAAAGAGATTACTCAATATTTATTAGATCCAGTAAAAGTCCATTCTACATTTTATTAGATTGGGAAATTATAATGAATAATTTTTTATAAGCTTTGTGTTAGTATATTTACGTTGTAATTTATAATAATTACAATTAACTTGATATTTAACTATTTTCAAATTATTTTTACCCGCTATTGATTCTAAATTATATACAAAAGGTGGTGTCAAAATGGATTTTCAAGCTTTACAAGAAGCCTTTACTGAATGGTTGATGACCTTTGGTCCTAAACTTATTGGTGCAATTATTACCCTTATTATTGGTCTTTGGATAATTAAAATTGTCCAGAAAATACTCATACGGATTATGGACAAATCGAAACTCGATGATACTCTAAAGAAATTTATGAAAACTTTTATAGGAGTTTTGTTAAAAGTCTTATTGTTCATTGTTGTGCTATCAATGATAGGCATCGAAATGACATCTTTTGTAGCGCTAATTGGGGCAATAGGTATAGCTATTGGTTTTGCTTTGCAAGGTGCATTGGCCAACTTCGCTGGTGGAATATTGATCTTAATAATAAAACCTTTTAAAGTCGGAGAATTTATTAGCACGGGAAGTTTAATGGGTACAATTGAAGAGGTTCAAATGGTTATCACAAAAATAAGATCCATCGACAATAAATTAGTAATTGTACCTAACGGACAATTGGCTAATTCAACAATAACTAACTATTCGAGATCGGATAAAAGACGTCTCGATTTGACATTTGGAATTGGATACGATGACGATCTAAAACTAGCGAAAAAGACACTTGAAGAAATTTATAGTAATCACCCAAAAATACATAAAGACCCTGCTCCCATTATAGCTGTTAGTGAATTAGGTGACAGTTCAGTAAATTTCATAACTAAAGCATGGGTAGATGCTTCAGACTACTTAAATTTATTCTATGAACTGCAAGAGACTGTGAAACTAAAATTCGATGAAGTAGGTATATCAATACCATATCCGCAGATGGATGTTCATGTAATACAGGAAAATCAAGAGTAAACCATATTAACTAAATCATTTCGGGGATTCATAAACTATTGAGTCTCCGGAACATTATGTCTTACAATCGCATCAGATCTTGGAAAAATTACATCCATTTCTTCATCGATTGTCACCAAAACCGATTTAGCAGTTGAAAAATTTTCAACTTCTATGCATTTGCCGGGTTCAATTACTTCAGTTATTCCGTTTATCGCAACCTTTATGCTGCTTTGTCTTAGATTTTTGGTGATACTCTTTTTATCTTTCTTATAATCTACAGTAATATTGAAGTTTTTAAGCACATTTTCATTTATGGGAAAATCAAGCGTTACAGGCATCTTAATTGAAAGCACTTCAAGAAAATCTTTACTGTAGTTTCTTAAAACACCTACAAATTCTTTCCATTCACCGTTTTCAATAACTTCAACAATGATTTCCTTGCCAATTAATTTCTCTAAAATTGGATCAAATGAGTTACCAACATAATCAACAAAACTTTCTCCTACTTTATTTATGTAAGTACCACCACTTGATAACACAGAACTTTTAGGAGATGTCCTTCCGACAAATAGTCGAAATGTGTCAACAATTGAATCTCTGAGTAGTGCAAAAACATTTCTAAAAAAACGCCTGATGGTCGATAATAAGCTTCTTTCAATTAAAAGGCTACGAATACTTCGTCTTTTCTTCTCAGCTTCGTCCAGATCATCTATGATCTTTATTACATTTTTGATAGCTGCATATTCATTTTTATAGATTATAAAGGACGATTCATAATGATCAGTGTTTTTGTATGGGTCCTTATAGTGAAGTATTAATCCTGAACTTCTTAACTCAAGCCTTCCAAATACAGGCCTGTCATTCTTCATCAATATTATCAAATTATCTTTTCGAAAATCCTTTAAACACGGATCTTTTACAGTAGTTCTTAGAACACTTACCAGTATTCCAGCAGCAAAGATTAAAATAATGGTTAACACAAAGGGATCCATAAACATCCTCCATTCATTCATGAGTCAATAAGCCACTCAATTATATAACAGTATAATTACTCAGTGTTATGAATTAAAATGAAGTTTCAATTTGGAATCATAATGTAAACCGAAGTTCCGAGCATATGTCTTGAACTAATCTCTATTTGTCCATTTATAAGATTCAAAGAATGTTTCACCAAAGATAAACCAAGTCCAAGTCCTGTACTTCCATTTTTCAAAGCTTCTGTCCCGCGATAAAATCTCTCAAATATCCTGTTGATTTCATCACGTTTTATTCCAATCCCCTCGTCTTGAATAACAATTTGAGTATTACCGGATTGTTTTTCTGAGCGTATATATACACTCCCATTTTTATAAGAATACTTAATTGCGTTGGAAAAAAGGTTTTCCAAACAGCGATACAAAAGCATTGGATCGGTATTCAAATACATATCTTTAGGAACCCAGTTCTCGACTCCAAGCGACTTCGCTTCAATCTTACCTTTGAAAGCGTCAATAATTTCTGTTACCAAAGAAAATAGTTGAACAGGTTCTTTCTTCACTTTGTATTCCTTTAGTTCCATGCTTGAAATTACGCTTAACTGCTCAATTAACCTTGAAAGACGTTTTACTGACTTTGTTAATTTATATATAGAATTAGCCACATCCGGTGAATCGTCACCTATTCTTTCTTGCAACAATGCTAAGTGTCCTTCAAGAACGGTCAAAGGAGTTGAAAATTCGTGCACCATTAGATCCACAAAATCCATTTTTGCCTGTTTCAAAATCATTTCAGTTGTTTTATTTTGGATAATCAAATAAGGAGGTTCAACAATAATAGATAAGAAATATTCACTGTTGTTTTTTGTAAATTTCGATTCATAAATATTTCTTTTCTTTTCAAGAAGATCATTTACAATTGATGAAATGCCTTGAACATGAAGAATTTCTCCAATATTTGAACCTATAATATTCTTATTAAAAAAACCAGATGCTGCTTTATTAAACTTTTTGACTGTTAGATTATCAGCTATTTCAAGAACCAGTTCACTTATATTATTTGAAATTTTAGAATTCATCAATCTTCTCCACTATTATCATTACCAAATGTGAACTTATAACCAATTCCTCTAACAGTTTTAATATAATCCTTTCCAATTTTTTCTCTTAGTTTACTTATGTGTACATCAATAGTTCTGTAATCTCCGTAAAAATCTTCTCCCCATGCTTTATCAAGCAGTTCATTACGATTAAAGACCCTTTCAGGATTTCTCATAAAAAGCCTTAATAATTCTCCTTCTCTTCTGGTTAACTCTATTTGTTTATTTTCTTTGTAAATACGATAAGCATCCAAATTAATGACCAAATTTCCCAGCTTTATTTCGCTGTCATTTCTAAGCTGGTTCTTATTAACACGTCTTATAACAGCTTTAATTTTAGCTACCAAGGCTCTTGGTGAAAAGGGTTTAGTTATATAATCGTCAGCACCCAGTTCGAGTCCAAGTATCATATCTATATCTGATTTTCTGGCTGTTAAGAAAACAACCGGTATATCACCATATTTGTTTTTCAGTGTCTTTATTAGATCCAGGCCATTGGCATCAGGGAGCATTATGTCAAGAACAACAAGATCAAAATCATCTTTGTTTAGTTTTTCATACATAGTTTTCGCATTGTATGCAGTCGTGACTTCTAATCTTTCTTCTTCACAAACAATCTTGACTATTTCCAGAATATCTTGATCATCGTCAACAACAAGTATTCTCAATTTTCCATCTCTTCCTTCAAATTTTTTCCTAAAACAATGTAATAAACTTCTTCAGCAATATTTGTTGCATGATCTGCTGCTCTTTCAAGATACCTTGCCACAATTATCTGATCAAAAACATGTTCTTCTTTATGTTCATTATTTGCAACCTTTATAAGTTCTACTGCTTGATTTTTAATCTCATCATATAATTTATCGACAATGTCATCTCTTTCCCAAACTTCTATGGCTAGTTCAATGTCTCTTTTGTAATATGCGGTTAGTGCGTCCTCAACCATATCTTCAACTACTGCTGTCATTTTTCTTAATTTTTCCTGTGTGTCAAGCTCAAAATCCTGACTGTATTTAACAGTCACTTCAGCAATATCAGCTGCAAGATCACCCACTCGCTCGAGATCTGTTACAAGTTTAATCATTGTAATAGCATACCTTAAATCTTCAGCTAAAGGTTGAAAACGTCCAATATAGCTAACTACTTCTTTTTCGATTCTCCTCTGTAAATCATCAATTATATAGTCATTAACAATGACTTCATTAGCCATCTTAATATCTCTTATTTCGAAGGAATGAACTGAATTAACAAGACTTTTTCTTACGTTTTCAATCATGTCAGCAATCAGTGACTTCAATTTATTAAAATGTGTTTCTAAGTGATGGAAATTTTCTTCTTTCAATTAACAAACCTCCTTTTAACTAAAAACTCCTCTTAAATAATCGCTGGTCCTTTTGTCTTTAGGATTTTCCATTACTTCATCTGTAACATTAAATTCTATTAATTCTCCCATATAGAAAAACATCATAAAATCTGATATTCTAAGAGCTTGTTGAAGATTATGCGTTACTATGATTATAGTGTAGTTTTCAGATAGCTCTTCTACCAATCTTTCTATTTTCTGGGTGGCTATAGGATCTAATGAGCTTGTAGGTTCATCCAACAACAAACATTCGGGTTCGACGGAAATTGCTCTTGCAATACATACTCTCTGCTGTTGACCACCAGAAAGCGATAGAGCATTGTTCTTTAGTTCATCTTTTACCTCTTCCCACAGGGCAGATTGTTCTAGAGCTTTTTTGGCAATTTTTTTAAGTTCACTTCTCTTTTTTATACCATGTACTTTAGGACCAAAAACAACGTTTTCATATACACTTTTCGGGAAAGGGTTAGGTTTTTGAAATACCATTCCAACTTTTTTGCGAAGCTCAACCGGATTCATCTTGTCAGTATTTTTACCATCTAAGTAAATATTACCACTTTGACGATATTCAGGGATAAGATCGTTCATTCTGTTTAATGCTCTTAAAAATGTAGATTTTCCACAACCTGAAGGACCTACCAAAGCAGTTATTGATTGACTTGGAACCGAACAACTAACATTTTTAATAGCATGTTTATTTCCGTAATAACAGTTAAGATTTTCGATTTTAAATATATTGTCATTCATAATTCATCCTCCCTGAAACTTTGAAGCCTTTTTTCTAAATCTTGAAGCAATGAAAAATAATACAATAACTATCATAATAAGCAACGAAATGGTTCCCTCTAATTTAGGCGTCACTTCATCAGAGTATGCTGTCGATAAAACAAAGATGTGAGTTGGAAGTGCCATTGTAGGTTGAAAAATGTTTGAAGGATTTTTCGTAATGTAAAATGCTGCACCGGTAAATAATATTGGAGCAGTTTCTCCAATTACCCTGCCAATAGCAATTATTATACCTGTAATTATCCTTGAAGTAGCAGATGGCAGAATAACTCCAAAAACAGTCTGTGACTTGTTTGCTCCAAGTCCATGCGATGCTTCTCTATAAGAGTTCGGAACCGAACGCAAACTTTCATGTGTATTAGATATTATGTAAGGTAAAGCCATAATTCCCAAAGTCAATCCTCCTGCAATAACCGATGTGCCAAATCCAAATATTATGCAAAAAAGTGCTAAACCAAAAAGTCCGAAAATAACTGATGGAATACCAGCAAGAATATTCACTGATGTCAGTACAATTTTATTAAAAAAATTGTCTTTGCTGTACTCGCTTAAATATATTGCTCCTAATAAACCTACTGGAATTGCAAAAACCATAGCGACTATAAGAAAATAAATAGAACCTAACAAAGCGGGAAAAACTCCGCCTGAAGCCATAGAATTTTCTGGAAAAGCGGTCAGAAAGTTCCAGGAAATATCATCAATTCCCTGTAATACTAAAAATACTATCAATGAAATTATTCCAGATGCTATTACACCAGTTATACCAAAAAAAACGTATTTTACTATTCTATCTACCAGCATTGATATCACTCCTCTGGAGTCGCATAACAATAATGGTAAATATTGTAGAAATTAACAATATAACTACACCTATCATGAATAATGCATAATAGTGGGAGCTATTTGGTTCAACTTCTCCCATTTCGCCTGCTATCGTTGCTGTTAAAGGTCTGACCGGATCGAATATACCAGAGGGAATCATAGAAGAGCCACCGGCAATCATTAGAACAATCATAGTTTCGCCTATAATTCTATTTGTTCCAAGTATTATTGCATTTATTATTCCACTTTTAGCTTGTGGAATAATTACTCTAAATATGGTTCCTGTTAGATTTGTTCCAAGTGCCAGTGAAGCTTCTTTTTGATCTCTGGGAACATTTCTAAGAGCATCCTCCATAAGTGTTATAAAATAGGGCATTGCTAATATAGAAAGCATAAGAGATGCATTTAGTATATTCAGACCTGTCCACATCGATGGGAAATGATTGGTTAACCATTTAGATACATATCGAAGTCCAAAAGAACCTAAAACAACTGAAGGGATTCCAGCCATAAGTTCGAAAATAAATTTGAAGAAGCCTCTTGATTTACTTCTTGAAAAAGAACCCATGTAAATAGCAATTGTAAATGCTAGAGGAATACTAATAAAAATCGTTAAACCGGTTACACTAAGAGTTCCAATCAATAATGCTAAAATTCCAAACTCAGGATCTGAATAAGTGGGGTACCAAAATGGACTAAGAAAAAATTCTTTTGGAGAAACCTCACCAAATACACGTATGCCATCTGAAATAATAAAGTAATAAATGCCAAAAACCGCAAGGGTTGTAAACAACCCTGCGGTAACTACAATTACTTTTGTTATTTCATTTTTTAACCTTGCATCAAGCACTACTCATCCGTCCCATAGGCATTAACATATCCAGCTTCAAGTACTAATGATTGACCTCTGGGAGATAAACCAAATTGTAAGAAATCCCATGTTAACCCTTCAGGCAAACCATCTGTAGCTTCGAGAAACATAAATAGTGGTCTTGATATAGGGTAGGTTCCTGAATTAACATTTTTTAGGGATGGCTCAATGTCATTGACCTTTAATGCTTTTACTTCATCTGTTACATAAGCCATTCCAACATAACCAATTGCGTTATCGTTTTGACTTACCTGTTCAACCTCAGCTCGATTGGATGGAAGCATCTGAGTATATGGAACAAGTCTTTCACCTTCCAATACAGATTCTACAAAATATTCAAAAGTTCCACTTGCGGTGTCTCTTGAGTATAAAACTATACGAGTATTAGGTAAGTCAGGATCGATTTGATTCCAGTTATTAATTTTACCTGTGTAAATCTTTTTTAATTCATCTGTGGTAATTGAATCTAAAGGAAGTGAAGGATGTACCACGATAGCTATCCCATCAAAACCGATAATGAATGGAATAAAATATCTGCCTTCTTTAGACATTTGTTCAAGCTCTGAATCTTTTAACCATCTGCTGGCGTTAGCAATATTTGTTTGATTGTTAAACAAAGCTTTAATACCAGTAGAAGATCCTGCTCCTTCGATACTGATTCTTACATCCGGGTTAGACTTCTGGAATTCTTCTGCCCATATCTGTGCAACGGGATATACCGTGTTTGAACCTTTAATTACCAATGTCTGACCAAATGTGAATAAAGCTAACAATACGACCGTAACCAATAAAATCAATCTTTTCATTGTATCCCTCCTTATGCAAGCTATAAATACTATAGAATTTATTTATTATCTCAGTATTATCCACATATTATGCAAAGAAAATCTAATGGAGGGAATATCATTCAAGCATACAGCCTTATGACAAATTTCTGGCAATAAAAAAGGGCCGCAAATGCGGCCCTTTTAAGCTTATATACTAAAACTTAGTCGCCTATTAAGTCAAGACCTTCCAGGTACATCTCTGCAACTTCATTTGGCTCATAACCTCTATCATCAACCAGGTAGTTCAACCTAATCATAATATCCTGACTTAGGTACATTGCAAGAGGTCTTACAGCCTCTCGAATTTCAGGATATTCATCAAGTACATCTTTTCTAACCGTTACAACCAGGTTGTATGGTGGGAAGAAATTCTTATCGTCTTCAAGAATAACCATGTCATATTTCATCAATTTACCATCAGTTGCAAAGACCATAGCAACATCAATCTGGTCTCTATTAACTGCTTCGTATGTCATACCGATTTCCATTGTTGAAACCCGATTTGCTTGAACATCCATGTCATATGTTTCCGCCATTGCATGGAATCCATCCGGTCTTTCAAAGAATTCAAAATCAATTCCATATTTCAGGTCATGGTCTTCCTCATATTCTGCAAGATCAGAAATGGTAAGCATTCCTGTTTCATTGGCAAAATCTCTAGGAATCGCCAGTGCATATGTATTGTTAAAATTGCACATTTGAAGCCATACTATGTCGTTTTTCTCAAAGTCTTCTTCTTTAACAGCTTCATAAAGCTTCTGAGGATCACTTATAATCTCATCATGACCAAGATATGTTACCCATGCTGTTCCTGTGTAGTCAGCGTAAATGTCTGTTTGACCGGTTTCCAGAGCCTGTCTTGCAGCAAAGGAACTCATACCAGTACTAAGTCTGACATTGAAGCCTTCTTCTTCAAGTAATTCTGCAATCATACTGCTTACGATGTACTGTTCAGTAAAGTTTTTACCTCCAACTCTTATTGTTGGAGCTGAAAACATAATGGTAATTCCAACCAATAACAAAGCTACTAATAGTAACTTTTTCATAATAAAACACCTCCTAAAATATAATTACTAAATGTCTGCTTTCTTCAGTTGAAGCCCAGTAGAAGTTACTCTTTTTTCGAAAATTCCAAGCAACGTATCAATAATGATTGCCAGTATTGCCAGAGGTATTGCACCTCCAAGAATCATCGTTGAGTTCATTAGACGAAGACCAATAAATATTGTTTCTCCATAACCACCTGCCCCTATTGCGGCTGCTATTGCGGTAGTACCAATATTGATAGTTGCAGCACTTCTAATACCTGATGCTATTGCAGGTAAGCTTATGGGAACTTCAACTTTCCATAGTATCTGACGTTTTGTCATTCCCATGCCTCTGGCAGCTTCTTTAATTCCAGAGGATACGTTCGTAAATCCTGAAGCGGCATTAAAAACAATTGGAACCAAACTGTAAAGAAACAATGCTATTAGTGCTGGTCTTGTTCCAATACCTACAAAAAGAAATGTTAACGCTAGAACTGCTATACTTGGTACGGCTTGAGCGACACTGGTAATAGATAGCGTTAGCGTTTTAGCCTTTACTCTACCAGGTCTTGTTGCAAAAATGGCAATGGACATACCAACAATAATTGCAATAGCCCATGATATAGAGAACAAGAACAATGTTTCCCATAACTTTGATATTACCGAATCCATATTTTGCGCCCAATAATCGAAGACATTAGAGTACATCTAAATCACTCCTTGAATGTTTCACTGGATGATTCGTTAACTAATTCTGATGGACCCTTTCCTTCAACAGGTGACTCAAGACCACCAAAAACATCAAGAAGGTTTTTGAAGCGCAATACACCAAGTATCTGCTCCTTATCATTCGCTACAGGAACAACAGATAAACCTGATGCCATCATTATAGTCATACCTTCCATTAGGTTTGAATAGGGCTGTACCACTTCAGCTGATTTAATATATTCTTTAATATTTTCGTCTTTATCAACTTTTTTTAAGCGTCTTTTGGTTACATATCCCAGTATCTTTTCATTTTTATCAACTACAAAAGAGTAAGTCCGTTTGTGTTTTTCCATCTCTTCAAGCGCATCTTTGGCTTTTATTGCATTTTTAAGTTCCAGTACAAAAAAGTCTTTATCGTAATATTCATGGACTTTCATTATCTCAAGTCCTCTCAGAGCACGATCTGAACCAAGAATATCTTCAACAAATTCATTACTTGGATTATGAACAATCTCTTCTGTATCATCGTACTGAGCAAGTTTACCCTGATCGAGAATGGCAATTTTATCTCCCAATTTTATTGCTTCTCTTATATCATGAGTAACAAAAACAATAGTTTTTTGAATTTTATCCTGAATTTCAAGGAACGCTTCCTGAAGTTTTTCACGATTTATTGGATCAATGGCGCCAAAGGGTTCGTCCATAAGGAGTATGTCAGGATCGGCTGCCAATCCCCTGGCAACACCAATACGTTGTTTTTGACCACCTGAAAGCTGAGCAGGATATCTACTTCTATATATATCCGGATCCATATTCACCAGATCGAGTAGTTCATCTACTCTGTTCTTAATCTTTTGATCACTCCATTTCAAAAGCTTTGGGACAACCCCAATGTTCTCATAAACTGTCATATGAGGAAATAATCCAATCTCTTGAATCACATAGCCTATTTCTCTTCTCAACTGGATAGGGTTAATGTCGTCAATTGAAGTCCCGTCAAATTTAATATCACCATCGGTACGCTCTATTAATCTGTTAATCATTTTCAATGTAGTTGTTTTACCACAACCAGATGGACCTATAAGTATTGTTAATTTCTTATCTTCAAATTCCATGTTGAGGCCATTAACAGCTTTTGTGCCATCAGGATAATGCTTTTTTAAGTCAACTAATTCTATAGCCACTCTTTCAACTCCTTTCGTACATTACTTTTTTCTCTCTATTTTAAGTCCTTCTGATGTTAAGGCATTCTCTAGAGCAATAAGTCCATAATTTACAGCAATTCCAAGCAGTGAAACGATAATAGCACCGAGTAAAATCATGCTGAATCGGGATCTACTGAGACCGCCAAAAATAAAGTAACCCAGTCCTTCAGCACCAATCAAATAGGCAACAGTTGTAACACTAACCCCTATAACAGCTGCGTTTCTTACACCAGCCATAATTACAGGCATAGCTAAAGGTAATCTTACCTTAAAAAGAAGCTGACGTTTTGACATTCCCATTCCTCTGGCAGCTTCTACCATAGCTGGATCTACTGTTCTTATAGCAACAAGCGTATTTCTTATCATTGGCAATAATGAATAGACAATTATCGCAATAACTGCCGGTGTAATTCCTATACCTGCCTGAATCGGTGCAAGCAAAACCACCATTACACCAAACATTGCAAGACTTGGAATTGTCATTAAGACACTGGCTATGTAAATAACTATTCTTGCAAATTTCCTATGATGAGAAATAAATATTCCAATGGGAACAGCTATAACAATGGCTATTGGTATGGCTATACCAATAATCTTAAGATGCTGTGCTAACTGTTTAAGAACTAACTGGTTATTCTTTAATAAATACTCTAATACTTCCAACGCTGTTCCTCCTTTCAGATATCAAGAGAAGTCTTTGAATTATAATTTTTTGATTTTCGAATAAGAAAAGATACCTAACAGTGCAGTCATGTGTATAAACAAAAGAATACAATGTTCTATCATGTATACAAATCATCTGTCAAAATTTCCCTTTTACCAAATTTATTATAGCATATTATTGGAAAAGTGCCAAATACGGTTATATCAAAAGCCTTTGTTCGTTACATTGAATATTTTCATCTTAATAAAACCAGATCAACTGCAGTTAAACATCATGCAGGCTCATTAGCTATAATGAAAAATATCACAATTTTCTTTCATTAGAATATCAGTCATCTGTACGATTTTATTGTTTTCAACACTAGAGATTTTATTATAAAAACTTTAAAATTCCCATACAGTTTGCTTCTATGCTTATAAAACAATATGTTTGTGGTATTATAATTTGAAAAAGTAGAATTAAATTTACAAATAGGTTTATTTTAGCACAACAAGAGGGGGGTGAATTCATGTCAAGAGTTACGTTGATCATTTTCAGTTTGATCGTCGCTGTCATGGGAATTTTAGCATTAACTGGCATGGATATGGCAACAGAGCCAGGCTGGCATGCATGGCTAAAAATCATCATTGGTGTTATTGGTCTAATCATTGGAATAGCTGACAAAGGTAAGACTGCTGCATAGGATTAAAAAAGCGGGGGGAAAATCCCCCGCTTTATTTTGATTTATTCATAACTATTTTCTTTTAAGCATCATTTTAAGATCATCTTCCACTTTATCTATTGGTTTAATGTCAAATTTGTCTACAAGAACATCGAGAATATTTGGTGTTATAAACGCAGGCAAAACTGGACCAAGTCTTATGCCCTTTACGCCTATAAATAATAAGGCAAGCAGAACAGTAACAGCCTTTTGTTCATACCAGGCTATATCATATGAAATGGGGAGATCATTTATATCGTCAAGTCCAAAAGCTTCCTTTAATTTTAAAGCAGTTTTTGCAAGTGAATATGAGTCGTTACATTGCCCCGCGTCAATAATTCTTGGTATACCTTCAATGTCGCCAAGTTCAAGCATGTTGTAGCGGTATTTCGCACAACCTGCAGTTAAAATAACTGTATTTTTTGGGAGCTTTTTAGCCAGTTCGGTATAGTATTCTCTTTCTTTAAATCTTCCATCACAGCCACCCATGACAAAGAAACGCTTTATTTTTCCTGACTTCACCATTTCAATAATTTTCTCTGCAAATTCATCTATTTGAGCGTGTCCAAAACCAATAGGTATTTTCTTACCTTCTCTTTTCTTCAAACTTCCCAGTTCTTTGGCCTTTTCTATAACCGGAGTAAAGTCTTTAGGTTTTCCATCGGTTCTGTTGGGAATATGTTTTACACCTGGCCATCCAACAAGGCCCGTTGTGAAAATCCTGTCCCTGTAACTGTCCAGAGGCTTCTGAATACAATTTGTTGTCATCACAATAGTTCCGTTAAAATCAGCAAATTCTTTCTGCTGTTTATACCAGGAACCTCCATAATTTCCTATCAGATGGTCATACTTTTTAAGTCCAGGATAAGCATTTGCTGAAAGCATTTCACCGTGAGTATAAATATTTATCCCGGTATCCTTTGTCTGTTCAAGTAGTTCCTCGAGATCGAGTAAATCATGTCCGCTTACAAGAATAGCTGGGCCCTCTATAGTACCTGTATGAACCTGAGTTAATTCGGGATTTCCGTATGAGGAGGTATTGGCTTTATCAAGTAGATCCATCACTTTCACTGCGTATTCTCCGGCCTTCATTATTAATTGAACATAATCATCAGCATCAAGAGAATCATCAATCGTGGCATTAAGACCATCTTCAATAAAATGAAGAATTTCATCATTTGTTTTGTTAAGAATATATGCATGATCTGCATAAGCTGCTATTCCCTTAAGACCGTAGGTTAAGAATTCTCTTAATGATCTTATATCATTATTTTTTGTGTCGAAAACTCCAACATTCTTTCCTTTGTTTATCCATTGTTGTAAATTTTTTTCAGATTCCCATATTGCAGGTTCAGGAACATCTTCATTAAATTGCTTCGCATAATTCTTTATAAACTCCTCTTTTATGAGCTTTTTCAATGTGATGGACCTCTCAATTTTTTCTGCTATGCTTTTAGGATCAAAGTTTACATTTGTTATAGAAGTAAACAATGCCTCAGCAACGAATAAATCCACTTCACGATCGGTTACACCGATATCTCTGGCTTTTTTAGCCCAATAGGATATCCCTTTAAGGTTCCAGATCAATAAATCAAGTAGATTTGCTACATCAGGTTCTTTTCCACAAACTCCTTTTACTGTGCAACCCTCTTGTTTTAAGGCTTCAGAACACTGGTAACAAAACATTTCCATAATAATCCCCCCTTTATTGTCGCAATTATATTAAACTAATTTCAAACCGGGTAAAAAACATTTTATATATTCCGACTAATTTAATTAACTATTACTTCTATATAGAGTATAATTTCAATGGAGATACTTATCTGTCACATATGTTACGGAGGATATGAAATGAATGATTTGGTTTCTAAATTGAAAAAAATAGAATTATTTGGAGATTTTACTAAAAAAGAACTGGAAAAATTTCTGGATAAACTAAGTTTTTCTGTTGTTCATTATAGAAATGGAGAAATTATTAGACAAATGGACGATGAGTATAACGAGTTACTAATCCTTCTGACAGGAAAGATAAGCAGTGAGATGCAGGATGCAAGTGGAAAGGCGATGAAAGTAGAAACTATGGCTGCTCCGGAGATAATTGCCTCAGGTGTTTTATTTTCAAACCAGTACAATTTACCTGTCGATATTATTTCCATAGAAGACTGCAGCATGTTGGTAATACCAAAGATCTCAGTTCTCAAATTGTGCCAGGAAAATCAAAAGTTTTTGACCTGTTTGCTTCAAGATATGGGGAATCGCATTTGTTTTCTGGCAAATAGAATGTATTCATTGACAATGAAAACTATAAAGGAAAAAATAGCTCTGTTTTTATTAGAGAAATCAGATGGAAATGACAATTTTGAGTTAAATATGACTAAAGAAGAAATATCAAGATTATTCGGTGTTGCCAGACCTTCTCTTTCAAGAGCTTTTCAAGAGGTAGTTAAAGAAGGTTTGATTGAACAGAAAAACAGGATAATAACCGTAAAAGATAGAAATGGATTAAAAAAGCTCGCTGGTCATAAAATTGAGAATAAACTATAAATCGATAAAGATAAAAAGAGAGCACATTAATACTGTGCTCTCTACTTTTATAAAAACGATTATTGCATTACACTGATATTTATTGAAATGACTTTCAGAGGGTGTACACTTTCCCACGGACGCCTCAATGAAAATATTATTGAAGTTTCTCCTGGATTTTCAGCCTTAAATACCCATTCGATTTTCGAAGGAGCCCCGATAGGTTTTATCTTCAGGTCGATTCCGGGAGTTTCCTCTTTTGACTTCTTATACACCAGTGAAACTACATTTGGATTTGTAATTTTCATATCCCATACATAACCTGTGCTTGCATTTTCTTCAAGTGTTATTTTTGCAAGCTCGCCTTTTTCCAGGATATTTTGATTATAACTCAGTTGTGAAATGTCAACTGAGGTTGTTTCAAGTAGAAGCGATGTTATAAGCATGTTTGGAACATAGTCTCTTACTATTCTCTCAAAAGTTCCATCATTTTTCATATTTTTAAGTGATTCCTGAAATTTTAGTATTAACTCCCTGTCAGTTCCTTTAGAAGCTGCAATATAAAAATAATTGGTTTGAACATCAAGAAGTCTTTGAAACTTATCCATGCTGTACCCTGTTTCTTTAATAAGATGCTCAACCGTCAGATCGGTGAAAATAGATAACTCAGAACTACCTGCAACCAATTCTTTTACTGCATTAACGGGATTGGTAAAACTCTTCAGGTTGTTAAAACCTAGATCCTCAAGCAACTGCTCTGTCCACCAATCTTCTATGGTAGCAATGCTACTCACACTTTTTGCGTCTTCAACGCTATTTAGCTGGATTTCTTTGCTCTTAAGACAATAAAAATACGCTGTATTCTTTCCTACAGGTCCTATCCAGTTGAATAGATTCTCTCTTTGAGGAGTTCTGTCAATACTGAACAAAACTATACTTGGCAGATTTACTGCTAGCGTATAAGCAATATTCCAGGGAACAAGAAAGATATTTTCTTTCATCTCATTTCTTCTAAGAATTTCTTTAACAATATCGGTTACGAAACCTGTAATCTCTCCATCATTATCCATAAAAGTTACAGGAGGATATTCTTCTGTTAAGAAGGTATAAATTCCGGGCACTGGTTGGTTTGGTAACCATTTATTATAAATTTCTCTGAATGCCCCTGTTTCTTTCATTTTATCGAGCTCATTCTGCCAGTTTTTAGCAATTTCATCGGGTACATCACTAGAAAAACCTATGAAAGTCATATCAAGATCAATCGATATTGTTTTTATGAGTTCAGCTACTTCTTTATTTTTCTTCACCAAGTTCTGAAGAACTGCAGTATTGAAAGGAGCAAGATCGACTTTTCCATTAGAGAGCGCTTGAAGTAAAAATTCCTCACTGTTATATACCACCAGATTATCAAAACCATGGCTTTCAAGTAATTGATGTGAGTAATAATCTTTGACCACACCAATACTCTTAACGTCTTTTGCATCATCAAGTGTAAAAATGTCTTTATCGAAATCTTTTCTGCTGTATAGATAAGTGCTGGTAATGGCTAACGGACCTACCCAACTAAACATTGACTTTCTTTCTTTGGTAAATACAAGTGTAGGAATAGCATAATTACCGTCACCCTTTAATTTCTCAAAAGCATTGTCAAAACTTTCAGGAACTAGAGTAACATCCATACCAGTTTTTTCAGATAATTCTTTGACAATATCAACTGTCAAACCTTTTAAAACTCCATTTTCTTCGTAACTAAACGGTGCATAATCGTGAACCACAAGAAAGGTTAAATCCTGAGCTGCTATAATTGTTGATAAGCAGATCACGATCATTAACATAAATATCTGTAATGAGTGATTTTTCATAATTTCCCCCCTTTAATCTAAAAATACTTATCCTGCTCGCTAAGGCTTAATAAACGTATTATAACACTGTGAGTACATTTGATTTAAACATCATGAAATGTATTTTTTAGTGAATTATTGTGTAAAAATTATAGAGCTATTAAACATATAATTGTATAATCAAGTCTTTACAATAGAAAGAATTGAGCAAAACATAAAAAGGATGTGACAATATGAGATTAAAAATCAAAGGTATGAAAGATGGTAAATGTAAAATGAGAGTCGAAAAAGCGCTAAGTAACCTCGAAGCAGTAAGCAAAGCAGTGATTAATTTACAGGGAGGAATAGCAGATATTGAAGTCTCAAAAGAAATTCCTGAAGATAGGCTAAGAAAGGCAATACATGACGCAGGCTATGACCTTGTAAAAATTGAAGAGGAATAGTCCTTAATTAAAAATAATTCTAATTACTTGTTGTTATGTATACATCCATGTAGCACTTTCTTAATCATTGACTGTTAACATGACCCTGGAGGTGCTCAATTTATGAGTGGAATAGTTTTTTATGAAGCAAACAACAAAAAACTACTGAGAGACGCGTTAAAAATACTTAAGCACAGGGGTCGTAGTTACAAAAAGATCATCGAAAAAAATGAAAACATGATAGGAATAACAACTAACACGGGGAAAAATTCTATAGATAATGTAACTTATGAAGATGACGAAGCAGGACTTGTGATTGATGGATGGTTATACAATGGCCAAAAACTTCAAGAACTGACAAAGAAGTTTAAAAATAAAGATTACTCTTTCATTAGAGATATCGACGGAATATTCAGTCTAATAATTGCTGGAAAAGATAATTATTTCGTTGCTCGAGATCCTTTTGGCACTAAACCGCTTTATTATGGAAAGATACAGGATAAGATGATTTTCGCATCAGAAATGAAAGCAATTGTATCTATTTCAGATGAAGTAAATGAATTCCCACCAGGATACTATTATACGCCTGAAAAAGGATTTAGAAGATATTTCAGTGTTGGCGAACTAAATAAAAGGGTAAATAAAATTACAAACACGGAAAAAGCCTCTGAAATTGTAAAAGACGCAATAGACAAAGCGGTAAAGAAACGAATGGAGTTTTTCAGAAAAAAACCTGTTATATTTCTCAGCGGAGGCCTTGATAGTAGCTGTGTTGCTGCAGCAATAGCCAAGCATTCAAAGAATGTAAAATCCTTTTCTGTGGGCAATCATAACAGTGACGATTTAAAGTATGCCCGCAAAGTGGCTAAAAAACTAGGACTTCAACATCACGAATATGAATATAATAGACAGGAAATGATAGATATTCTACCTGATGTAATTTACTATCTTGAATCTTTTGATGAATCTCTTGTCAGAAGTGCCATACCTAACTTCATGGTTGCAAAGTTAGCCAAAAACAACAACAGTAAGATCGTTTTAATGGGTGAAGGATCAGATGAACTGTTTGGTGGTTATCATTATTTAAAGGATCTTCCATTACCTGAAATGGAAAGAGAAATGCTCTATTTGACAAGTGCCGGGCATCATATGGGATTTCAAAGAGATGATAGAATGAATGTCGCTCATGGTATGGACTACGACGTTCCTTTTATGGATATGAAAGTAGTAGAATCCGCTCTGTCAATACCAGCAGACTGGAAAATCTTTGGAACCGACGAAAAAATTGAAAAATGGATTCTAAGAAAAGCATATGAAAAGGAATTACCAAAAGATGTTGTTTGGAGACGAAAGGATCAATTTAGTAAAGGAGCGGGTTCAAGTGAAAGTATCGAAGATTATGCAAATGAACTCATTACGGATAGAGAATTCAAAAAAGAAAGACATATTTCAGAAAAAGTCATCCTAAAATCAAAAGAAGAACTTTTGTATTACAGGATATTCAAGAAATATTTTCCTCACAGGAAAAATGCAGAAATTGTAGGACGCTGGCAACCAGAAATGGCAACCGCTTAATCAAATAAAAACTAAATTATTTTACTGATTGCTCAGGCTTCGTACTTTCAAGAAGTCTGAGTTTTTTACGGGCACTTTTTATTCCAAGTTTTTTTAGTATAAATTTTCCCAGTGCATATTCAAAGGGAAACCAGGAAACATGACCCATGGGAATGATATATCTCTTTGGTTTACCAATTGCCTTCCACAATTGTCTTCTTGTCTCTGATGGAAGGGCTTTATCAAATAATGCTTCTATCATTGTTAGTGATTTCGTATCGTTGAATTTTGCATATGCAAGTGGGTCAACCTTTAATAAAGGATGTATATCAGAATTTATCATTTCCTTCACATCATCAAAATTAGATAATTTTTGTGTATCTTCAATAAAAACTCTTTTCAAGCGTTCTTTATCATTGAGAAACTTTGATTTTCCTTCTCCTTTAGAAAAACCTCGCCTTGTATATTTCAAAACAGGCGACTCCCACATTATTTTTGCCATATTACCACCAACAGTCAATAAAATCGAATTGTTTATTCTGTGTTCAAGAGCATTAACTATTATTGATACCATACCACCTAGACAATATCCAAAAAGACAGTTGTTCTCGAACCATAATCCTTCCTGTTCAAGTAAATCAATAGTCGCCCTTGTGTCAACTACTGCCTGCTCCCAAAATTGGGTAAGTCTATTTATGTCAGGACTAAAGAAATCTTTTCCACTTGTTGATTTATGTGCAGTTCGTGTATAATTGCCGGGTAAAATCATTATTGAAGCCTGTAATCCTGCACTGGCTAAATGGCTCCCCATCCAGAAAAGGAAAGGTATGTTGACTGTACCAAGCCCGTGTAAAATGATGATTGATCCAACAGAATCCTCCCTGGGTGAAAAATTGTAAACCTCTACCGTTTCAGTACCCTTAACAGGATTCTTGTAGAGAGTTGGATATTTCATATGAGAACATCTATAATGTTTCCCTTTGAAAATATACCCGCTGGTAAACTCTATCTCTTTTTTTTCGTATTCAAAATCAGGTTGCATATAAACCACTCCGGTTATTTTAGATATTTCTTCAAAAAGCCTGTTGTCTGTTCTACTACTTTTATAGTATGAGGGTTTTTCATTATGAATTCAAATTCATGATCTGCGTCATGAACAAGCTTTAATGAAGAGGGAACAGAACATTGTCTTAACCGTTCATACATCTTTATAGATGATTCGACAGGTACAACACTATCCTGTGTGCCATGTACAAGCAGAGTAGGTAACATTTTTCCTGTGACCCAGTTAATAGGTGAGTATTTTCTGTAAGCTTCTTTTTGTTTTTTCGGGAATCCTTTTAATGTGGCCGCAATAGCAAACCTTGCAAATAATGAATCGACTCCTTCATCCCATATATCCATTAAATCACATGGAGCGTACCATGAGACAACACATTTTATACCTTCAATTTCTTTATCATTCTTGTTGAACGAGTTTTTCGCTGAATACAGTAAACTAAGATGACCACCAGCTGAAAGTCCCATTAATGCAATATTGTTTTTATCGATCTTTAGTTTATCAGCATTTTCTTTAATATATTCAAGTGCGTCACTGTAATCTTCAATAATATCATCCATAGTATAGGTATATCCAAGATTATGATCAATGCTTACAGCTGCAAAATCCATGGAAGCAAGATAGCGTAACCAGGAAACATTATTTGGTTGTCTTCTGTATCCGCTAATCCATCCACCACCATGTGTAAAAAAAATAGTGGGATGTATTTTCTTTTTTGATTTTGCTGGATAGTAAATGTCAAGACTGAGCTTTCTGCTGTCTTTTTCTTTGTATATAAAACTGCGTGGTCCATCGTACTCATCATTATCAACATCAAGGGGAATTTTGCCAAGCAAGCTTTTATAGATTGTTTTAGCGTTCAGCAAGAGTGCTATAAAAAGAACCCCCGCAAGGTTCCAGACAAATGCAAGAACAACCAGCACTATCAAGACAATTACTTTGATAGTTCTTTTTAGTTTTGCAAGAGATTTATTCATGGTTTCCACTCCGCATATTTTCTATTCAATTTCAATTATACTCAAAAACTTTTATTATTTGTGAAAGAAGGTTATTTCTAAAAATATCACGGAAGAATTTATTCGATTGATTTACAATAAATAGAATCTATTCTTTCAGCTATTTTTTTCCAGGTAAAATTCTCCTTTATCATCCTGTAAGCGTTTTCAGTGAGCCTCTTAGAGAGCTTTCTATCATTTAAAACATGTGCTATCCTGTCTTTTAAATCTTCTTCATTACCTGGTTCAAATAACAAACCTGTTTCATTGTGCCTTACAATTGAAGGAATACCACCAATGTTTGAAGCAACAACAGCAGTTTTAGAAGCCATTGCTTCCAGTATCACAAGTCCCAAAGCTTCTTCCCAGATGGAGGGAACGCATAAAACATCACTGTGAACAAAAAAATCAACTATTTCATTATCAAGATGAGGAAGTATCAATATATTTTCATGAACCTTGCTCATTTTTTCAAGAACATTTCTGTAATCTCCAGAGCCGGTAATTACAAAAGATGTATCCGGAAAATATGGAGCGACATTAATTAGATGCTGCACACCCTTTTCTTTTATTAATCTACCCACATAAAGTACCACTTTATCTTTCAGATTATATTTTCTTTTCCATTGATATCCTGTTTTACCGGTCTTTTTAAATCTGTAAATATCAACTCCACCCATTATTGTATCGATCCTATTTTTCAAGTTTGGGAACAACCTTTCAGTTCTTTTTTTCACATCATTACTTACAGCAATAACCCTGTTCAAATTATCTATACTTTCCCTGAACAACTTTTTAAATCTCTTGTCACTCTCCAGTACATATAAACCTGTTCCATGAGCCGTTACAATTAATGGAATTTCAGTAGAGAGCTCTTTGAGTAAAGGTACAGAAAGCCACAAACCAAAATGTTGAATATGAATAACATCAGGTGAAAAATCTATAAGCACTTTTTCCAACTCATTGTTATAAAGTGAAATAAACTCTATCAGCTCGCTCACGCTATATTCCATAATGCTTTTTGAATGAACGGTTGGATGGGAAGTAAATACCGGAACTGGATCAACAGGGATATTTCTAACAGGGAACGGTTCTTTCAATTGAGGGCCAGGATATAAAACAACCAGTTCATGCTTTTTCATAAGATTAGATGCGAGATAGTAAACATAGGTTCCACTACCTGAACCTCTAAGCGGTACAGAGTGAAGAATTAAGACTTTCATTTTGTCAATCCCCAATAACTCTGGTAATCTGTTTCCATGTTTCAATGTTATTCATTAATTTTTCTATTACATTTTCAGGTGTTTTATATATATATGGAATCTTTGCATTTTCCATACTCATCTCAAACCCATAACTATCATCTTCTGAAAGGTATTTTATAGCCATCAATTTATTATGCTCAAATATTCTGTCATCAAGATCATCCTTCATAAACACGCCAGGATAAGGCAGAAATTCTTCAAATGCAATCTTTTGAACCTTAATTGAATCAATATGCTGCTTGAATTTTTCACGAAGGTACAAAAAACGGTAGATGTCTTCTCTTGCCTTTTTCCAATCAGGTGTCTTTTTTGATGGAGGTAGATGCTTTATGTAAAGTTCGGGATCGAAATAAACCCTATAGCCGAATAATCTGGCATTGAAGAGGTAGTCCATATCCTCTCCCCGACTAACGAAGGGATCAAAACAGATATTTTTCATTATTTTGTCACTGAGGACCATATTACCGCCCAAGGCAACCATTGTAGCTTTAAATCTTGGATTATCGGTTTTCAACTTCTCAAATATCTCATTAAAGGTAGCGTCCTTTGGCCACCACTTAAGTTCCCAGAACCTTGAGTAGCTTGGTCTATCCTGTATGTAATATCCGGATTTTCCATAAATTATTCCATTGTCTGATGCTTTTTCCAGTACCCCTTCTTCAGCTCTAGTGAAGTAAGATTCGCTTTTAACTACTTCATCATCATCAAGAAAAATCCCTATTTCACAATTAGATTCAATTGCAGATAGAAGACATAAATTCCTGATATTTGAATAACAATCAGGTTCAATAAGAGAATAATCTTCGATTCCATTGTTCCTTAGTTTTTCCTTTAGTTTTTCTATCCATGAATATGAGTTTAGTTTTATATCAATTATGTTTTCATAAGGAGCAATGTACGTTTTAATAAGAGATTCGACCTTTTTCCGTAGTTCCTTTTTATTGGAAATCGCGACAACACGAACGGAAATATCACCTGATTTCAGACAGTCAAATTCTGCGAGGTTATCAAGCAATCGTGATAACGTTCCGTTTTCGTCTATCGATGTTGGATGATCGAATACAATATCCTCTCCGTCTTCAATTGGTCCCCAGTATGTTGGAATAACAATACACTTTTTTATAATAATCCCTCCTATCCTTTTACTGCACCTGAAGTAAAACCAGTAACCAAATGCTTTTGAAGAAATGTGAAGAAAATAATTACTGGCACAGATATCATTACTCCGGCAGCCATAATTAAATGCCAGGATGATTGAAACTGAGTTTGAAATTCATACAATCCAAGAGGTAATGTTCGTGTTTCGTTGTTTGTTAGAACAGTCGCAAAAAGAACCTCATTCCATGCTTTCATAAATGATAGTATCGCTACAGTAACTATACCAGGTTTGGCAGTAGGAAGGATAATCCTAACGAATGCTTTAAAATTACCACATCCATCAATCAACGCTGCTTCTCTCAGTTCAGACGGTACAGTGTCAAAATAGCCTCTCATAACCCATATAGCAAAGGGTGCAACAAACGCGGTATACGTTATTATTAAACCAGGATACGTACCAACAAGCGCAATACCCAACTCATTTTTTATCCATATAAAAATTAAGTAGTAGGGTAACAGAAACAAAATACCAGGAAACATCTGAGTAATAAGAAATGATGTTCCTATTGCCTTTCTACCAGGATATCTGAATTTCGAAAGAGAATATCCTGCAAATGTTGACACAATGGTAGCAAGAATCATGGATGAAACTGAAACGATAATACTGTTTTTAAAGTATCTTCCCAGTGGGACAGTCTTCCAGATTTCAAGATAATTTTCAAATCTCAATCTATCAGGGAATATACTCGGATGCATTGTGTGAATGTCTGTTGGGTATTTTAAAGAAGATATTACCAGCCAATATATCGGAAACAACACAAAGATTAGCAAAAAGACTATTCCACATATTCTAAAAAATATAATCCTCTTAGGTTCTTTCATTATGCTTCCTCCAATTTAGAGAGACGAAGGTATGTCATTATTAGTACAAGCATAAATAGCATCATTACAACACTCATTGCGGCACCCATGCCAAAATCCCAGTTTCTGAATGATCTGATCCAGATATTTAGGGATAGAATATTTGCTTCTTCCGATGGAGAACCCCCTGTCAAAATAAATGGGACATTGAAGTTATTAAAGGACCATAAAGCAGTGAGTACTGTAAGTATCGTTATTACAGGTGAAATTGATGGCAGGGTTATTTTTCTGAAGGTTTGCCATCTTGTAGCACCATCTACCTTTGCAGCTTCATACAGTTCGCCTGGAATACTCTGCAGTCCCGCCAGTAATGTAATGAACCAGAGCGGCCAGCGTATCCAGATATTACCAACGATTATTGTAACCAGAGCCATTCTTCCCGTAAGCCATGAAATTGGTTCATCAATTATTCCAATCTGTAAAAGAAGCGAATTTACAATTCCCCAATCGCGTAAAAGCATGAATCTTAAGTTTGTTAGACTAACCACACCTGGTAAGATAAATGGAATAAGTAACAGCCCTCTTATTAAATTTCTTCCTGGAAAATCTTTATTCAACAATATGGCTCCAAGTATTCCGAATAGAAAACAACCTATAACTGACAGAATAACAAAGATAGTCGTGTAACCAAGCGAAGTCCAGAACACTGAACCGAGACTGCTCATGGCTCTTTCGTAATTTGCAAATCCAACAAATGGAGCTGTTGTCCAGTCTCTAATATAATAAACATTGAGCTTCCTAAAACTGATTAATACGCCCCATATGGTTGGCAAAAAATGCACAATGATAGAAAGAATTATGGCCGGTAATATCATTCTGTATGCAAACGATTTATTTTTGGTATTTATCGCAGCCATTCAATTTCACCTCTAAAAGATAAATGGGGAGGAGCTACCCTCCCCGGAAAATCAGTTATTACTTATATGAATCCAGTGCGTTCTGCAATTCGTCATCATACTGCTCGAGCAATGATTCAATCTTGGAATCATTAAGTGTGCCATTAGCATATGCGCTAAAGACATCGACAATTATTTCAGGTACGAATCTTTCCATTGCACCCCATGCAGGATGTATGGGATAGTGAGAGCCAGCATTTCCAATTTCTTCAAATGAATCCCACATTTCAGCATATGGTTCATTGTCAAAGAATGGTTCTTTGTATGCCGCTTTAACCGTTGGTGAAACAAACATTTTCTCAGCGATCAACGCTTGAATCTCAGGTTTCATAAGAAATTTAACCCATTTTTTTGCTGCTTCTTTCTTGTTTGAACTTACAGAAATCATTAGATCGCTTCCACCAACAAAGCCCGTTCTCAAGTCTCTATTTTTGCCAGGTTGAAGTGCTACTCCAACTTTTCCACTTTCAAGCCATTCTTCAGAAATTTCAGATTCAACTTTAAGCACAAACCACGGTCCGGGATACATGAATGCAACATTCCCATTGAAGAACGAAACACAGATTTCATTGTGTCCCATTTCTGCGAGAGAAGGAGACATAACTTCATATTCATTGAGCATATCAGCCCAGAACTTAACTGATTCAAAAGCCTTTTCAGAATCCAGTATAACCTCTTCTCCATCTTCCGAAATTATATCAGTGTTATTTTGCCAGAGAAAACTTCCTACATAATGGCCGTTGCCCTTACCTCTTAGCCCGACAGGATAATCAATTTCTCCTTTTTCTTTCAAAACAATGGAAGCATACAATAAGTCGCCCCATGTTTGTGGAGGATTGGGAAGATCATATTTTTCCATTAAATCTTTTCTGTAAACCAGAGCCCTGATATCTGCAAACCATGGTATAGCAAATACTTCATTATTGTATCCTGTTGTTGACCAGGGACCACCAAGAAAATTATCTGCTCCTCCGAAATAGCCTGCATTACCTGTTAAATTTTCAAAGGCTCCTGTTGCCTGAAGTGCGCCAACCCAGGTAGTGCCAACCTGAGTTACATCGGGTCCTTCTCCGGATGCTACCATAGCCATTAGCTTTGTCCATCCTTCACCCCAGCTTGTGAATTCAACATTCACATCAATACCTGTTTCTTCTTTAAATAGTGCAACAGCTTCTTCAGCAAACTCTCTTGCACCGGAACCACTCATCATCATAAAGTCAATTGTTGTCGCTGAAATGATACCGGTAACAATTACCACAAAAAACAAAATAGTAACTAACTTCTTCATACTCACACCTCCCAAAAAGTTTTTGCTATTTAAGCGCTTTCCTTTATAACAAGTTGTGTAGGAACTTTTAACTTTTTACTTGAAGGTTCTACACCACTTATTATTTGAAAAAGCGTTTTTGCTGCAAGTTCTCCCATCATCTTCATATTTTGAGAAATTGATGTCAATGAAGGATAAACGTAATCAGACAATTTTATACTGTCATAACCAATTACTCTTACATCACCAGGAATTTTATATCCCTTTTCAAGAAGTATTCTCACTGCCCCAATAGCCATGAGATCAGAAAAGCAAAAAAGCGCATCGAATTCTTTACCACTTTCAAGAATGTTCTCCACTGCCTTTATACCCCCTTGAAAGGAATTTTCAGTTCTTATTACTGTTGATTCAAGTCCGTTATGTTTTAGTGTTTCATTATATGCCCTCAATCTCTCGGAATATGATGGTTTACTTCCCTTTCCGGTAATATGAAAAATATGTTCATTTCCCTTCCGTATTAGATAATCAACAGCTGCCTTTGCTCCTTCATAATTATCTGAAAACACAGAGAAAAACTCATGTTCATCTTCAATATTTTCGCCAACCAACACAACTGGAATATCATTATTTTTAAATGTCTTTAGTAAAGATTTATCATGCGAACCTTCAAAGAGTATAAGACCATCTATCAAACCTGAATTAACGTAATCGAGAAAAAGAGACCTGCTTTGCTCATCAGACATATTAAAAAGGACAGATCGATAATCCTGACTTTTAAACCATTCCGAAGCTCCTCGAACACATTCTCCGTAAAAAGGTGGGATAACAAAATCCTGATTTGATTTTACGATCAAACCAAATGTATTGGATCTACTTCCAGCCATAACCCTTGCTATAAAACGAGGTTTATATCCATGCTTTTTCATTGAATTAAGTATTTTTAGAAGAGTGCTTCGTTTAAGTTTTTCGGGGTTATTAATAGCCCTTGAAACAGTCATTTTAGAAACCCCGGCATCTTGAGCAATTTTCGAAATGGTTACTTTTTTCTTGATCATTATCGCCATCGCCCTCCAATGTTACCGATAACATTATTTCATAAATTTATCATATTTATCAAACTAAATGTGATTTGATAATACTTGTCTAGGAAGAATTAAATGCAATTACGAGAAATTTTCTTTTTCATGTTCATGATAAGAGTTAAATAATTCCAATATTTCTAAATTTGGAAGATAACATTGGCAGATAGATGAAAAAAGCCCTGTTTAAAGGTTGGTACTAATCCATTTCTTTGTGTCATTGTAAATTTTGGTAACAAGATTATCTGGATTGGAATTATCATAGTAACTTTCGAAAACATAGTTGCTTCTTTTCTTTTTAATGTTTTCTATTTCTTGAGTACGAGCCTTGGTTGAAAGAAAAAGATAATCTAATGCATGACGCGGTTTTACTTTATGCTCATGTTTCAACAAAAACAATAAATCTCCATCGGGAATACCATATATACTGCTACCAGATACATAATTATCGTATGGAGCAAACTGTACAGGAAAAGAAAGCGTTCTATTTATGGCTTTCCTTATACTGCAATCCATTACTTCATCCTGGTACTTAGATAAATTGAATGCATGAATTTTCAATTCGGGAATCTCTGATAAATCTCCTTCAGGGAAGTATTCTTCAGTAAAATCCTCCAGTGTCTTATGTGATAGAACTCCTCTCATTGGATCTCCAAACCTATACAGTGTTCTCAAAATCTCAACTACACCCGGAAGAGCGTAACCTTCAGGATTATAGAAACTTTTTTCAATGTCTTTCCAGATTTTCCGTACAATATTAAATGCTCTATCAGGTGAGCCATAAAACATAGTTAAAAAAGCGGGAATACATGAAAAACCTGTACAGTGAATCTCTTCAAATTCAATGTTATTTTCCTGAAAAGCTTTTAGTGCTCCCGGAATGGAAAAATAAAGAACAGAATTACCTCCGAATGATATTTTCAATATAATCTCTCCTGCTATTTATTTGTTCAAGTGCCTCAAGATATATTTTTTCGTAATTTTCAAACTCATACCACTGATAATTAACGGGGTGGCTTATTATTAGATCACTATTCGACCGTTCCTCATTTATTATATAGTTCTCTTTCCAGTGATCCAGAAAATAAAGAAGTTCCAGTTGATCCTCTGGTTGATTACTTTTTTCTTTAGCGAAATCACTTGATACAACAAAATCTGCTCCCAGACTTCTAGCTTCTGTTGTTGGAACAGGACAGGTAACACCACCATCAAGAACTTCCGTTCCAGCAAGCTTCACTGGCTTGAAAACAGCAGGAACAGAAGAACTTGCCATCACAGTTTCAACCAGATAGCCTTCAGTTACCAGCATACTTTCAAAAGAAAGGATATCATAAACTACTATTCCAAGTTTTTTATTACAGTCAGAGAAAGTCTTTTTGCCAAACAACCTCTTATAGAAGGGATAATATTCTTCAGTACTTACCAGTGATCTGTTAAGAATACTCCAGAGATTTGGACCTTCTATTTTCTTTAAATATTTTTTCATCATTGGGAGCTGCTCATCAACAGCAGAAGAAAACTCTGTATAGACTTTTTCCCAGTTTCCATGTAATGCGTAAAGTGCCGCTACAATTGCACCGGCTGAAGAACCTGTTACAATATCGATTTCGAAGTCATTTTCCTCTAGAAATTTCAACACAGCGATGTGCGTAAATCCTCTCGCACCACCTGCAGCAAATGCTACTCCGTTCATATTTTTTTGGTAATCAGCAGAAATATTGCCAAAATACCTACAATCCCCCCTGAAAAAATCGTTGGTTAATAATTCAATTATAAAACATTTTAAGATATACTACTTACAGATTTTTTAATAGCTCTAGTATTTCACTTAAGGTTTACAAGGTTTAATTTTTGTTGAAAAAACTATATTATAATTACAATCAAATCAAACTGGTATATCCTGTGATATTTGCAATAATAATAAGTATTACAGGTAGTGGAACTACAATGAGTATTCTAATGATGAGCTTAATGAGTATAATGTTTGTTACAATTCAATCAGCTTTTTTAATGGGTAGAGAAATTCCTTTTTTAGACATTACGAAAACACTACCAGTGAAATTAATTTCACTGATTAACGCTAAGTTAGTAGTCTGTCTTATTTTAAATGCTGGGGTAATAGCTCTAACCTTAATTGTACTCTCTTCAATTGGTTTTATCAGCTGGAAAGGATTGGTATTGTTTCCATTTCTCATTTTGTACTATGTAACAGCAGCACTCATGGGAATGAAGGCAATAATATCTAATTCACCCCTAAAAATCGATAATCCAAATTCTATTTTACGTTCTGGAAATACGTTTGGAACCCAGATGCTGTCAACGATTATCGGAGTAGCAGGAATGGCTCCAGTAGCAATTGTTCTTTTTAATAAAATAGATTTGTTTTTTGGCTCACTTCTGGTTTTGTTAGCAGTTGCACTGGCATCAGCTGCTCTTTTTGTAAGTTATAAAAATTACCAGCAAATTAAAACAAGGCTCAGAATCGTGTAAAATTAATTTCTTTAAAAAGAATATCAAAAAAATCACTGCGGGCATACTTTTCATTCCATGGGGTATGACCACATTTTTCTAATATATAGAGAATATATTCATTAACCTTTTCATTCAAAGGATTGATAACCCCATCAAGAGGATGCGGGTCATATACTCCATGTATAAATGTTAAGGGACATTTTACTTTTTCAATGATGTGCAGAAGTTTACCTGATTTTCTTAGCTCACTGGCTTCATCCCAGATAGATTTGTATATTTCCTTGTTAAACTCAGTTTCATTATTTTCAAAGACTGGTTCATAAGAATCCGTTTTGTTAAACAGTTTCAGTAAGATTGAATCACTTGTAGAATCATTACTGTTATTGAATGTTTTTAGCAGTGAAATCATAGTTTTCTTTTCTCCCGAAGATAATCTATCCAATCTATTCTTCATAATTTCTTCTGCATATGTCTGCTTAAAAGGAGGGCAACCAACAAGAACAATTTTTCTCACTAAATCCGGATGCTCTGTGGAAAAAATCAGAGATAACCATGAACCCCAGGAGTGGCCAATCAGTATTATGGGATTATTACATTTCATTATTATGCTTGTCTTTAGTTCGTTAATAAGCTCGGAAATCGTTTTTTTGGTTTGTAATGGTTCCAGTATGCCAGATTCCTCAGAAAGTCTTTTGGCTACACACAGCATATTACCAGCTGCACCCGGGCCTCCATGAATTACAGCTGCGATGTAAGGATTTCTTCCATGTACTCTTAAATTATTCAAAAAAATCACCTTCCCTCTCATTTTATGGTTTAATGATTAAAAGTTATTTTTTAATTTGCTACAATAATAATTGTAAGGTTTCCAAAATAAAAATCTTGAGTAATTATTATATATTATATTAAATAGTGAATATTCAAGGGTTTGGTGTAAATATTATATTTGAGCGTAAAAACATTTCTCAAAACCCCATTGCATAAGTTCAGGAGGTCATAATGAAACTAACCAGACGATCTGAAAGATTGGGGTATGAAGCAATTTTCCCACTTTTAGTTAAACTGGCAATTCCATCGGTTGTATCAATGACTGTACAGGCTACATACAATGTAATTGACAGTATTTACGTCGGTCGATTAAGCACTGATGCACTGTCTGCGCTTTCTCTTGCATTCCCCATTCAACTTATAATTATTGCTCTTGGTGCCGGTACCGGAATTGGAACTAGTTCACTGATATCCAGATTGCTTGGCAGACAAAACGTACATGAAGCTAAAAATGTAGCACAACATGTTTTTTTTATTTCAATCTTTTACGCTATAGTCATTTCATTGATTGGAATTTTCTTCACCAGGGATATTGTCAATCTTTTTACAGATAGCGAGGTCTTAATAGATCTTACAGTTCAGTACATAAGAATAATTATGATAGGTTCTATCGCTGTTTTCATTCCAATGTTATTCAACAACATACTTCGTGGTCAGGGAAACACCATTGCACCCATGATAGGCTTAATTGTTGGAGCTGTTTTTAACATTATTCTTGATCCATTTCTCATCTTTGGGTTATGGTTCTTTCCTGATCTCGGTATTAGAGGAGCAGCTTACGCTACTGTGATCGCAAGAGCTTTATCAGGCACAATTGTAACAGCCGCGCTTTTAAGCAAAGATAGTCAGGTAAGACTTAACATAAGAAAATTCAAATTTGAATTCAAAATCATAAAAGACTTATACGCTGTGGCTCTTCCAGCAATGGTAATGCAATTCGTGGCCAGTTTTATGATCGGAGGATTAAATAGAATAATTGGCGGGTTAAACACGCTTGCTTTAGCGGTTACAGGAATTTATTTCAGATTGCAGTCTTTTGTACTAATGCCAATTTTCGGTTTTGCCCAGGCTTACATGCCAATAATGGGTTATAACTATGGACACGAAAACCCTGATCGAATGAAAGAAACAATGAAGATTAGTCTGATAATTGCCTTCTGCTTTACCTTTTTAGCGTTCTTAGTTTTCCAGTTATTTCCTGAAGGGCTAATCAAATTGTTTAATAGTGATCCAGAGTTAGTCGAAATTGGAGTAGTAGCTTTAAAAAGGATCAGCTATTCTTACCCGGTTATAGGATTGGCTATACTCGGCTCGACAACTTTTCAGGCTATTGGAAAAGGATTGCCAAGTCTTGTCATTTCTGTTATGAGGCAAATTGGTTTTCTTTTACCAGGTGCTTACATTCTTAGTAGAGCATTTGGGCTGGATGCAACCTGGTTTGCATTTCCTATCTCAGAAGGTGTTTCAATAATAATCCTTTGGATCTGGTTAAAGAAAACGCTCAATAAATATTATGCGCAATATGGAGAAAAGGGATTACTTAAATAGCAACCCATAAATTAATAATATTTCAAAATGAGGTGATAAAAGTGGTAGAAAAAATCCGGAAAAAACCCAGAAAATTTATCAACGAAAATATTGACTTTAGTGACTGGGAAGCTGCAAACAGCGAACTAAATAACCTGTTGAAATATGAAATTGACAGTGCAGAATCTCTGGAGAAATATCTTCAATATTACAGTGAATTCTTTTCAGTACTTCAGGAAAAATTTGCATGGAAGTATATTGACATGACCAGACATTCTGACGATGAAGACAGGAGAAAGGCATTCAACGAGTTTTTTTCAAACATATATTTAAAGGCAGAACCTTATAGGATAAAGCTTCTTAAAAGATATCTTAATAGTGAGTACAGGAATGAACTTGACAGCGATAGATATAAAAATTTTGATAGGGTTGTTCAGCGATATGTTGATGCTTTCAAAGAAGAGACTATACCTTATGAAAAAAAGGAAAAGGAACTTGCTTCTCAGTACGGATCGATAATTGGTTCTTTAACTGTTGAATATGAAGGTGAAGAATATACACTCATGCAGCTGAGAAAGTTCCTTCAAGATCAGGACAGAGATGTTCGTGAAAAAACCTGGAAGCTCTCTATGGAAAAAGTAAATTCTGTAAGAGATAAGCTTGAAAAGCTTTTTGATGATCTTAAAAGTACAAGAATACCGCAGGCAAAAAACGCTGGTTTTGATAATTACAGGGAATACATACATTATAAAAAAGGAAGGTTTAGCTATACAGTTGATGACATATTCACATTTCACAAATCCGTAGAGAAGATTGTGGTGCCCTTTGTGAAAAAATACAACAGAAGAAGAGTGAAAGAGCTTAATATAGATACATTAAGACCCTGGGATCTTAATGTTGAACCTTCAGGTAGAAATTTAATACCTTTTAAAACCGTTGATGAGTTCGTAGATAAAGCTATATCCATACTTGGAAAGGTTGATAAACAATTCGGAGAAAACTTCGAAAAAATGAAGATTTCAGGCTTGCTTGACCTTGAAAATAGAAAAGGAAAAGCTCCCGGTGGATATAACATGCCATTACATGAAACCGGTGCACCTTTCATTTTCATGAACGCAGCAAAACTACCCGGAGATGTTAGGACAATTCTTCATGAGTCCGGTCATGCCATGCACTCTTTTTCAACAGCCAATGAATGGTTAATAAATTATAAAAGTACTCCTCACGAAGCAGCAGAACTGGCATCTATGTCTATGGAACTTTTGACACTCAACCACTGGAAAGATTATTATTCAAATGAAGAAGATTATAAAATTGCCAGGCGAAATGAACTCTTTGGAACCATTGCTTTCCTCCCCTGGTGTATGACTGTGGATGCTTTCCAGCAGTGGATTTACACCAATCCAGATCATACGCCTGAAGAACGTGAAAATTACTTTGCCGGATTACTTGATAGATTTGATATTGGGGCAAGCTGGGAAGGCCTCGAAAAATACAAGAAAATTAGATGGATGATACAACAACACATCTTTACCAGACCCTTTTACTATATCGAATACGGAATTGCACAACTTGGAGCTTTAGCAGTATATAGAAATTATCGCAGGAATGACAAAAACGCTATAGAAGACTATAAGAAATTCCTGAAACTTGGTTATTCAAAATCTATTGATAATCTATATGAAGCAGCGGGTATAAAGTTTGATTTTTCTGAAAGTTATATAAACGATCTGGTAGAATTTATCCAGGAAGAACTGGAACAACTGGACAAATAACTTAATAGAAGGAATTGCTTATGGAAGAGAAAAAACCTATCCAGCAGGAAGCTGAGAAAAGAACATATCTTGCAAATGAAAGAACCATACTGGCTAACGAGCGCACATTTAGTGCCTGGGTGAGAACAGGACTGGCCTCAGTTGTTGCCGGTCTTGGTATTGTAAAATTCATCGATGATTTTAGTTCAATTTCGCATTTCCTTGCAGTGATTATCGGTGTAACTTTTGTTGGTCTTGGTAGTTTTCTCTATATATTCGCTTTCTGGAGATATGTTTCTGTTTATAAAGAAACAAGTTCACGGGTAGGAAACAAAGCCCCGCTGTGGCTCTTAACCATAGTCTTGATAATACTTTTACTTGTTAGTTTTTTAACCATGATACTTATTTTTTATTAATTGCTTTGTAGATCACGCGCAGTTTACTGGGGGAAACCATTATAAAAATCACAAAAGAGCAAGCAAGAAGATTTCTTCTTTCCTATCAACAATTACTATCTTCAAGACAGTTGAAGGGTAAAGAAGGAATTATACAGTACTTTAAACAGGTAAAATCCATTCAGTATGATCCTCTAAACAAAGTCGGGAGAAATCCCGACCTTGTTCTTCAATCAAGAATTAAAAGCTATAAACCTTACATGCTCGAAGAACTGCTTTATAAAGATAGAATTCTTATAGACGGATGGGATAAAAATCGCTCAATTTATCTTAAGAAGACTGGCCTTATTTTAATAGATACAGAAATGATTCTTATAACTATCATAAGGAAAATGAACACATAAATGAAATAATTGATCAAATAAGACATCAATTATCTGAGAAAGGCCCTCTGTCTTCAATTGATCTGAATTTCGAGAAAAAGATTGATTGGTCCTGGTCACCTACGAGTGTTTCAAGAGCTACCCTTGAATCAATGTATGAATCAGGTGAATTGATAATTTTCAATAGAGTGGGTACAAGAAAAATATATGATTTCTCCAGTAATTATATTCCTGAAAATATTCTTAACGCACCCGATCCCAATAAAAAAGATAGTGAATTCATCAAGTGGCTTGTTTTTAGAAGAATTTCATCAGTTGGTCTGTTGTGGAATCGATCCGGTGATGCCTGGCTGGGTTTTCGTGAAATTGGAAAAACAAAACGTTCTCAGGCTATAAAGCAATTAATTAATGAAAATAAAATCACAAAAATAAATATAGAAGGTATTGAAACACCATTTTATATTAGGTCAGATAATATGCCCCTGTTGAATCAGATAAAGGATAGTAAAATAGCAGATAACAGGATTAAATTTATTGCTCCGCTTGATAATCTCATCTGGGATAGAAGACTTATAAAAAAGTTGTTTAATTTTGATTATGTATGGGAAGTATACAAACCAGTTAAGGACAGACAATTTGGATATTATGTTCTCCCCGTGCTACATAACGATAAATTTATTGCAAGATTCGAGCCAGAGTTCAACAAAAAGAAGAAAGAATTAATCATAAAAAACTGGTGGTGGGAACCAGATGTCAATAAAAATGATTGCATCAATCCCGTAAAAGAATGCTTAAACGATTTTATGGAATATTTAGGTGCAATAAGACTTTCCGGTTTTAACAAAATTATTCATTAATATTTTTAAATTAAATCGCTTTCAAGCACCATGATTAACTTGGTATATAACTGCCAATTATTCTATAATGTAGACAATTGACTTATACATAAACTTGCTTAAAATATTATCAACCCTAATAACTCCTATCGTCTGGTCAATAATTGTTTTTGATTGGGATCGGTGAGTTTTTGTGAGTTTAAAAAAACTCTTCAAGATATTATTAACCATCTCAATTTTACTCATTTCATTTTCCTTATTTGGCGAAGATAATGACTTTTCTCGCAGAGTCTATGTTGGTGTTTATCAAAACAAACCAAAGATTTTTCTTGATGAGAATGGTGTGCCTTCCGGTTTTTTTATAGATCTCCTTGAGCAAATTGCGAAAGAAGAAAATTGGGAGCTAAAATATATTTCAGGTAGCTGGTCTGAGTGTCTTCAAAATCTTGTAGAAAACAAAATCGATCTAATGCCAGATGTTGCATATTCAGAAGAACGCGATGAACTCTTTGATTTCCACAGTATACCAGTTTTAGAGTCATGGTCAAGAATATATTCCTCAAAAGAATCTGGTATAGAGGATCTAACAGATCTCGAAGGAAAAAAGGTAGCCATTCTTGATGAATCAATTCAGGAAGATGTTTTCAATCAGCTGATGGAAGGCTTCGGTTACGAAGTAGAAATTATTCCCGTTAGTTCTTTAACCGAAGCATTTGAATATGCAAGAGATGGGGTAGTTGATGCTGCGATTGCCAATCATTTGTTTGGCGAGTATTACTATCTTAACTATGAACTGGAAAAAACCACAATTGATTTTAATCCTGCCAAACTCTATTACGCTGCTGCAGAAAGAAAAAATGCAGAAATTCTTGGTGTTATTGACCGTTATCTTGAAAAATGGAAGGGACAGGACGATTCACCTTACTATTCCACTCTCGGTAAATGGGAAGCTGAAGAGAGATTCCTTTTACCCCCTTACATTGTCTGGATTTTTGGCGGACTTGCTGGTCTAATAATGCTTACAATCGGAATAATTATCCTTCTAAGACATCAGGTTAATGTAAAAACAGGTCATCTAAAAGAAACAGTACAAATGAAAAACAGAGCTCTTACAGAATTACAAAAAAGCGAACGAAAATATCGTCTTATTACCGAGCATGTAAGTGATGTGATATGGATACTTGATTTGAATCTTAAATTCACCTATGTTAGTCCTTCTATCGAAAAAATGCTTGGTTACAAACCTGAAGAATTTACTAATCTTTCTCTTGATGAAATTATTGAACCTGATTCATTGAAAAATCTTATAAAGGTTTTTAAAGAAGAGATTGATAATAAAGAGTTAAATGAATCAGATCCTGACAGAAGCAGAGTAATCGAAACTGAACAGGTGCGTAAGAATGGATCAAAGATATTTGTTGAAAGCAGAATGGCTTTTCTTCAAGATAAATCAGGCAAAATAAACGGAATACTGGGAATATCACGTGACGTAACCAAACGAAAACTGGCTGAGAAAAAGATGCGCGAACACACTGATGAACTGGAAGAAATGGTAAGGGAACGGACAGAGGAATTAACAAAAATGAACGAAAAACTCAGAGAGTCAAACAAAAGATTGAAGGAATTGGACAGACTTAAGTCAGTGTTTCTTGCAAATATGAGTCACGAGCTTAGAACACCACTGAATTCAATTATAGGTTTTACCGGAATAATATTACAGGGTATTTCAGGAGATATCAATGATGAACAGAGAAAGCAGCTCAAGATGGTTAAGAACAGTGCAAACCATTTACTGAATTTGGTAAACGATGTTCTCGATTTCTCCAAAATTGAAGCTGGAAGGGTTGAACTTTCCGTTGAGCACTTTAAATTATCAGATGTTGTAAAAGAAGTAACAGAAACCTCTTCATTTTTAGCTAACAAAAAGGGTATTGAGTTAATTACAGAGGTTTCTGAAGAAATATCTTTAAAGAGTGACAGAAGACGTGTAAAGCAGATATTAATGAACCTTGTGGGCAACGCAATAAAATTCACAGATCTGGGAAGTGTAAAAATAGTAGCCAGGCAAAAAAATGAAAATTATATTGACATAGAAGTCATTGACACCGGTATGGGAATAAGAGAAGAAGATATAGAAAAACTCTTTCAACCCTTTCAACAAATTGACATGTCCCGAACAAAGAAACATGAGGGAACGGGACTTGGTTTACATCTATCAAGAAAAATTGCACTAATACTTGGCGGTGATATTGCAGTCGAAAGCGAGTTTGGTGAGGGCAGTAAATTTGTTATCACATTACCTTTGGAATATCAGGAAAAGGAAAACAAAACTGAACCACAAAGTAAAAATGAAACAGAGGAAGGAAAGCAAAATGGATAAGAAAAAAAGAATACTTGTTATTGAAGACAATGAAAATAACATGTACTTGATAAGGTTCATACTTGAGAAGAATGGTTATGAAGTGATCGAAGCAAGAAAAGGGTTAACCGGTGTAAAGCTTGCTATAAAAGAAAAACCAGAACTTGTGATAATGGACATACAGTTACCCGACATCGATGGTCTTGAAGCTACAAAAAGGATAAGATCAATTGAAAGTGAAGGTCATATAAAAATTGTAGCTGTTACTTCCTACGCGATGACAGGTGATAAAGAAAAAGCTTTATCAGCTGGATGCGACGGTTATATAGAAAAACCGATTAACCCTGACACCTTTATAAACGAGGTAGAGCAAATCTTGCTTGATTAAGGAGGTTCTCATGAAAAGAGTAATGATAGTTGATGATGTAGATGAAAATCGGTACCTGCTACTTTCTTTGATGAAAAGCCATGGCTGGGAAGTTGTTGAAGCATTAAACGGATCTGAGGCTCTTGAAAAAGCTAAAAAAAGTCCACCAAGTCTTGTGATTTCTGATCTTCTAATGCCAGTTATGGATGGTTATACATTGCTTCATAACTGGAAAGAAAATGATGATTTACAAAATATACCTTTTATTGTATATACTGCAACCTATACTGAACCTAAAGATAAGCAACTGGCTATGGAACTTGGTGCAGATGATTTTATAATAAAGCCAATGGATCCAAAAGATTTTATGATTCGTGTGGATAAAGTAGTAGATGATGCCCTTTCTAAGAAGACCAGAAAACCTAAAGAAACTTTGGAAAAACAAAAAGATCATTTCAAAATGTACAGCGAGGTTCTTGTTCAGAAACTGGAGAAAAAAATTAATGAGCTTCAGGAAGCAAACGAGAACTTTGAAGAGGAAATTGAAAAGCGCAAAAAAACTGAAGAGGCTTTGAGAAAAAGCCTGGAAAAATTATCAAATTTGACAGAAAATGCAGTAAGCGCACTGGCATACGCTTCGGAACTTCGTGATCAGTATACCGCGGGCCATCAAAAACACGTAATGAAACTTGCAACATCGATAGCAAAAAAAATGGAGCTTGAAAAAAACCGCGTTTCGTATCTTAGATTGGCTGCAATGGTTCACGATGTTGGGAAAATAATTGTTCCAGCTGAAATACTTAATAAACCCGGACAACTAAACAGCATAGAAATATCATTTATTAGACAGCACCCTGTTGCTGGAAGGGATATTTTTAAGCAGGTTGATATCGACTATCCTGTTTCAAAGATCATCTACCAGCATCACGAAAGAATTGATGGAAGTGGATATCCTGAAGGTATTAAGGGCGATGAAATGATGTTGGAAGCAAAGATACTTGCTGTGTCTGATGTGGTAGAAGCCATGTCGTCTCACAGACCTTATCGACCTGCCCCGGGAATTGATGCGGCACTGGAAGAAATTGAAAAGAACTCTGGAACACTTTATGATCCAGAAGTAGTAAATACCTGTCTTCAACTATTTAGAGAAGAAGGTTTTAATTTTGATGATTAGATTTAAAACAGCGATTTAGTTGTCCCGGTTTGACTCTTAAAGAAAACAAACTTTCTGTTCGGTAGATAAGCTTGAAAATTCTACTTACTTATAATCTTCTATGCAGCAAATGATTCACAAAATACAAGTATAATTGCTTGATCTGAAAGTAAATTTCGCTTTGTTTTCCAATCCAATCCTTCAAACAAGGTTCACTTGAAGGTAATAGTGTTATAGAATAAGAACAGAAATATATTATAAACGCATTTTATGAAGGGTGAATGTTAATGGGATCTCTTTTGTGGATTCTTGAATCGACAGAAAGCGATAAATTTCCTTACAGACTGAGTATAAGAAAGGGTGAAAAAATACTACTTTCTCTCTTTGTACAAGATAAGTGGCCAGGAGCTGGAAAACACATCTTCTGTCTGAGAGATGATGATAAAAATGATGATGAATACGAAGAAGTCGAGAAGGTACCAATTATTTCTGCAAAAAGATACGGTAAAAGACTTTCTGTTGTACTGGACAGGTCAAAAAACAAGCGTTGCGACTTTCTATTTCTTAAAAAGAAATACAAAAATAGGAAAGGGGAATACGAGCAGATATTCTGGAGAACTCAACAGGGAATAAAAGAAAGAAAACCTCGGGTCAAACTAACAGCCCGGGGGAACGAACACCTTCATATATTGATTGACAAAAACGAAAAGTATCCCTGGAAATTCGCAAATTGCAATGTTGAACGAACCCAGCTTAAAGCTGGCGATTATGCTTTAGTAAGTAACGAAGGCATTATTGCTGTTGTAGAGAGAAAAAACTTTCAGAACATGATTTCAGATTTTGGTAGTTTGCACTTACTGCACATGAAACTTGGAGAACTTGAAGAATACAGGCACGCTGCTCTTGTTGTTGAAGCTCATTATGATGATTTTTTAAAACCCGATAAACTGAGAGTGTATTCTCCTTCCTATCTATCAAAGGTCTGGGCAGAGATATTTGCATATCATTCACATTTTCAAATCATTTTTGCCGGAAACAGAAAAATGGGTAAAGAATGGACGCTTCGTTTCTTCCACGCTGTTGCATCCCAGGAAAAGGACTCCATACCCACTGCGGTTGCAGAAGAAGCCTCGAAGTACAATGCTTCCGGTGATTATACAGGCGGTATTTACTTTAAAATTAAAAAAGAAGTTCTACGAAACATTGGAAATGAATTTACGATAAACGATTTGAGAGATAAATTTCCATCAGCATCAGATTATGTTTTAAGAAAGGTTCTAACCGACCTAAGAAAAGTCGGACTGATAAAGAACTATGGTTCTGGAAAGTCAAGCTACTGGAAAAAGCAATAAAGAGAGCCTGTAATTCTTAATTCTACAGATAAAACATGGTCCTTTGTTTTTGCAAAGGACCATTAATTATTAGATATTTTATTCCGATGTTCTCAAAGCCTCAGTAATATTCAAAGAAGCTATTCTTCCAGAAGATAACAGAGTTGTCAAAACACCAGCAATAATTAACCCTCCAGATGCTGCAAACACACCTAACCATGGAATAGTCCACATAAGATAATCAGCTTCAGCTTTAAACAAAGAATATATAAGATATGAAAGACCCAGACCACTAATTACAGAAAATATCGAGCTTATCACGCCAAAAATTAGTCCTTCGTATGCCAGCATCTTTTTAAGCTGTCCTCGCGTCATCCCAACAGCTCTCAAAATTCCAAATTCTCTCTGTCTAAGAATTAGGTTTGTGTTTACTGTATTGGTAATACCGCACAGGCCAATAAATCCAACTATGAAAATTAGACCATAAGCCAGTGTAGACAATGTTTTTACAGTATTTTCCGTTTCTTCTTTATAATCCAGATATGATACAAACCTTGTGTTTCTA
>CAYTVB010000013.1:0-52129 GCA_964441735.1 uncultured Thermotogaceae bacterium | reverse complement strand
AAAAAACATAACCAATGTTATGAAAAAGCGTTCTATTATTGAATGTTTGCTTGGTGTAGGACATGTAATTCCCGTAACATCTTCCGGTATGGGGGCAGGTGATACAGGCGTATTTGGCGGAATGGGTGCAGGCATAGGTGCAAAAAACACCGGTGCTGGCGCATTCATGGGGAAAACGTCAACTGAAAAGGAATTCATCGCCAATCCAAAAAATTGTATATACGGTGTAGCAAAGCCAGATGATGTAATGAATACCATAGCCAAATTATTGGTAGAAGAAAACCATTATAATAAAAATGTACAAAATGAAAAATATAACAATTTTACAGATGATATAAATAACTAGAAGTGGCGTGCCCGGGGCGATTCGAACGCCCGGCCTCCAGATCCGCAATCTAGCGCTCTATCCAGCTGAGCTACGGGCACAGAAAATGGCGGAGAGGGAGGGATTCGAACCCTCGGAGGGCATAATGCCCTCACTTGCTTAGCAGGCAAGCGCCTTCGGCCACTCGGCCACCTCTCCGTTCCTAAAAGATTCTATCACGCCCAAATACACGTGTCAACAATTTTTTTTGTCACTTTGAAGGCATCCAAAAAGTGATGACATTTAGTAAATGATACCAAATAGTTGTTGCTAAAGACAAAAATACAGATCTAAACGTTGTACCTTCAGGATAGGTTAAAAGATCCATACACATTTTGTTGTTTTCATTTTCTTCTACATAATCATATCCACGTATCAAAGCCATTGGTGTAAGTTCGTTCGTCTGTCCCATCACCATACCTGCAATACCGGCAATGGAGTCAATCACACAATCGTTACCACCAAGGTGATGTTTGCCAAAAATATCTTTGCTCCCACTTTTTCTGGTCACGGGGTCGATACCTGAATAACCAATTGCAATATCCTGTGAACCGATCCTACCTACCAGAGACACAGTGTCTGTTATAATTACTGCCACATCTTTACCTGTGTGCTCCTTTAACGATTCTCTGATTTTTCTGGCTGACTCGCAAGGATTTTTAGGAAGCATCGTCACGTATTCTTCACTTGCATTGGAAAAATCAATTCCTGCATCATCCAGAAAAGTTGCATGATTGTTTATGATAAAAACAAATCTTGAAATTTCCAGTGCTTTTTTCATTCCCTCATGATCTGCAGAGAGTTGAAGCATCCTGGACCACATTTTTCTATTTTTAACTATTTTCTTAAAGGGGATAACCAATAATGGTTTTCCTTCATCAACAATTAGCTGCATTTCTCCTGGATCTTTCTTGAAAACTTTTGCAAGAAAACGTGCTTTCATCGAAGGATGCACGTCAGATATTTTAAATGTTCTACCTTCAAACAATGAAGCCATTTTAGATGTTATGACAAATATATCTTTATCCTGGATCTCTAGTTCATTGTTCTTCAATCTTTCTATTATGACTTCTCCTGTTTCCATGCTTTTTGTTTCTTCAGGCAATAAAGGATTTGTGAATTTTATCGGATAGACGCTTAAATTATTTGATTCTTTTTTTTCCACAGATAGTTCTCCCCTTTTTTTACAAACAATTAGATTATGCATTTAATAAGTGCTGTATAATTTTACCATTAAAGAAAACCACTGAATACTTTGTGCATCGATTGAGCCGGGAGGATTTTTCATGAAGGATTATGTTTCTAAGATTTCTCAAATGCTTAATATAGCAAGATGGAAGGTAGAAAACGCAGTAAAGCTTCTCGATGAAGGAAAAACCATTCCTTTTATTTCGCGATACAGGAAAGAAAACACCGGAGAGCTTAACGAAACCCAGTTAAGAGATATCTCAGACAATCTCGAAAATCTAAGAAAACTGGACGAAAGACGTCAAAATATAATGAAGGCCATTGAAAAAAAGGACAAAATGACATCGGAGTTGAAAAACAGCTTACTTAAAGCTGAAACACTTCAGGAACTTGAGAACCTTTACTTACCATATAAGAGTAAAAAAGAAACAAGAGCTGACAAAGCGAGAAAAAAAGGATTATTGAAGCTGGCTGAATTTATAGAAACTGCATCAAAAAAAGATATGGAATTTATAGAAAACTTTGTGCAAAGAGATAAAGGCGTTAACAGCGTTGAAGAGGCAATAGACGGATCCTGCGACATAATTGCTGAAAAACTCTCACAATCAGCAGATATTAGAAAACATGTAAAAAATATCTTTGAAGAAAATGCAAGGTTAGAATCTATCAAAGGAGACGAGGAAGATGAAAAGGGTATCTACGGCAATTATTACTCATTTAAACGTCCCATAGGACAGCTGGCAGCACATCAGATACTTGCGATTTTCAGAGCTGAAAGAGAGAATAAATTGAAGGTGAGCTTTGAGGTCTCAAGAAATTTCACTGTCGATATTCTTAAAATCAAAGATTACAGCGCACAACTTGCCTATTTTGAAGAGCTAAAGAAAACTGTAAATGATTCTTTAACAAGATTGATAATCCCTTCGGTCGAGAGAGAAATTAGATCACAACTAAAAGATCAGGCGGAGAACCGTGCTATTTCTGTTTTTGCAGAAAATCTTCGAAACCTACTATTGCAGCCTCCCCTTGGAGAGAAAATCGCTATGGGAATCGATCCTGGATACAGAACAGGTTGTAAAATTGCAGTTATAGACAGAGAAGGTAATCCTATATATCACGACACAATATTCCCCACACCACCTAAAAATGAAATACTTCCCTCAGAAGCCAAGGTAGCAGGAGCGATAAGACAACTAAACATTGAGATTATTGCAATTGGTAATGGTACAGCTTCCAGAGAAACCAGAGACTTTGTTACAAACATGATTAAAAAACATAAGCTTGCATGCAAATATCTAATTGTATCTGAAGCAGGTGCCTCAGTTTATTCTGCATCCAAAACAGCTGTTGAAGAATTTCCTAATTATGATGTAACAACCCGTGGCGCGATTTCAATAGCACGAAGGGTTCAGGATCCGCTTGCAGAATACGTGAAAATAACACCTGAATCACTTGGTGTTGGTATGTACCAGCATGATCTAAGCAAACAAAAACTAAAAAAATCATTGGACAGAGAGGTTGAATCAGCTGTGAATTTTGCCGGGGTAAACCTAAACACGGCTTCTTTCCACCTGCTCAAATATATTTCGGGACTAAATAAAAACACTGCTCGAAACATAGTTGAAAGACGTTCTGAAAGTGGTGCGTTTTCTAACAGGAAAGAATTACTTTCCGTAGATGGAATAGGACCGGTTGCTTTTGAACAGGCAGCAGGTTTTTGTAGAATAATTGGAGGGAATAATCCACTTGACAGCACAACAGTTCATCCAGAATCATATGAAATTGCAGAAAAAATACTCCAGCACACTGGTTTTTCTTCGAAAGATTTGATCGATAAAAAGCAGGAGATTCAGAAAGCACTCAGCAAATTTCAGTGTAAAGATTTCTCAAAAAAACATGACATAAGTGTGATAACCCTTCGTGACATTGTAAAATCACTACAAAAACCTGGATTGGATCCCAGAGAAGAACTGGAAAAACCCCTTCTAAGAGATGATGTGATGACCATGGAACAATTACAACCAGATATGATTCTTGAGGGAACTGTAAGAAATGTTGTAGATTTTGGTGCTTTTGTTGATATCGGAGTAAAGCAGGATGGTTTAATTCACAAGTCTAAAATGGGTAGACACGTGAAAGATCCACTGGAAGTGGTTTCAATTGGTCAAATAGTTAAGGTCAGGGTATTAAGTGTTGACCTCGAAAGAGAAAGAATATCTCTACATTTAATGAAACGTTGATTTAGCAATTGTCATCCCAATAATAGGTGTGATAATCCTTGTTACCAATCTCAAAAACAACCTGATGATCAATTATCTCTTTCCACATTAATGCTGAATTCTCAGGGAAAAATCTCAGTGTATCGTGGACCAATCCAAAGATATTTTCTTTATTTGCTTCAATAGAAGAGGTGCGGATATCTTTAAAATCAAATTCCTGATCTCCTATAATGGCCCTATCTTTCATTATTTTCGCTTTTATCTTCGTACTATTGTAATTGACTTCATCATTGACAGGAAAATTTATTTCCATATTATCGGGTCTTATTTTTTTATGTAATTCAATCACTTCGTTTACGGTTGGTTTTTTCCAGGTAGAATTACAGTTAACGCAGGAAAATCCACCAATTTTACCTTTAATACTTCCGATAGAACCACATTCAGGACATCTCCATAACAGACGCTTAATACCCAGATAGTGTCTGTATGGCCTGTTGAATGAAACATCTTCTTTGTCAAGAAAGGCCTTCAATTTTTCTTCCATCTTTTCACCAGGTTTAATTGGCTCACCAAATTCAATGACAATGTGTCCAAAAAATTGAATGAAATTGGACCATCGTGGCCATAATCTCTGTGCACCGTTGAATTTCACGGGTATTATCGGTACACCAAGTCTGTTGAACAATTTCCATATTTCCTTTCTGACACATAATCGTTCGCCATCCCAGCTTCTCGCTGCTTCTGGAGCAATAATGATATCGAAATTACTCTTTAATGTACTAATAATTCCTCTCATTGCTCTCATATCTCTTTCATATCGTTTAACAGGTATTGTTCCCATTTTTCTCAGTAATGGGAGTTTTTCAACATACAACGCTGTTCCTACGGGTCTGAAATAGTGAGTTATAGAATAATATATTGCCGGCCCATCATAATGAGTCTGGTGCTGTATGGCATAAATTACAGGTGTTTTCTGTTTTGTTTTCGAATGTCTTTTAATCTTAGGAAATACGGTTATTTGAATTGCAAGTTTTATTAACAGGTTAAATATCACAAAAATAAGGGGCACAGAATTAGAGTAGTCAAAGGGTATTTTTTTACCGGGTAAAGGAATAAATGCGGGGATTTTTGATTGATAATTATCATAATCTGAAATTTTTGCTTTACAATACTTTTCCAGTAACATTTGCACGACTACAGCAAAAACAGAGATTGATAGCAAAATAATGAATGTTGTTATCGAAGGATTGAGAATAAACACACCGGCAAGATAAATTACATACCCTGTTGTCACCGGATGTCTGATAAATCTGTAAGGCCCTGAAATTATCAATCTATCATTATTTGCAAGTATCAGAGACCACTTTCCTTTTTGTGCAAAGGCGATAAAAGACGAATATAAGGAAAGTAATACTCCCGATGTAATGAGAATATAGCCAATAATAGCAGTTACAAAAATATAATTATTTTCAATATGAAAAAGCATTACATATGGTATACCAAACCAGAAAACTACAGTTTCCACAATAAAGAGAATTACACGGATATTTCCCACCCCCATATTACAAAATCAGTGCCCTGTGTTTTTGCATCCTCAACCCGTACCTTAAGATCTATTTTATCTAATATTTTTTTGAAAATAGAAAGGCCCAGTCCAAAACCTTCTTTGCTTCGGGAAGTATCAATTTTGTAGAAACGCTCAAATAATCTGTCTTTTTCGCTTTCAGGAATCCCTTTACCATTATCAACAACATGCAATTCTCGTTTTTGTTCATTCCAGATAATTTTAATAATACCAATTTTTGCATGTTTTACAGCGTTTTCAATAAGGATCTTAAGTGCCATGCCAAATAGTTCTCCATCTGTTCTTACATTTAGTTGTTCTGGAATCATTGTCTCAATATCAACGTCAATGTAAGATTTTAACTCTTTAATCTGACTGGAAACAATATCCTTCAAACTCTCTGGCGAGAAGTTTGCGCTGGATTCAGTTTGTGATAATATCAATAACTTCTCAGCGAGTTCTATAAGTTTTTTTGCTGTTTCTTCTATGTTTTGTGCAGCTTCTTCAGTCATTTCACGATTTTCTGAAGCCCATCTGGTTATCATTCGTGAAAACCCGAGTATTGACGTTAATGGAGTCATTATCTCATGAGCAACATCTGATGAAAACTGCTCCTGTCTTCTATATCCATCTTCAATTCTTTCAAGCGCTTTGTTTATAGTATCTGTGAGTTCTTTTATCTCTAACGTTTTTGTTTTAATATTCAGACGGGATGATAGATCACTGACCACAATCTTTCTTAGCGAATTACTCACATTTTTTAGTGGATCCGATATTCTCTTGCTCAAGATTACAGAGATAACAACAGAAATCAAAATTGCAAAAATTGAAGCAAATAGAACTGAAGTTTTAAAACCCTGCAAAAACAGCTCGTATTCTGCTATTCTACTTCCCAGAAGGACGTCACTGTTGTTATCTTTAAAACCGTACAACAGGTATAGATTATCGTTAACATTTACAAGTTTTGAACCAGAGAAAAAAGAGTAATTTTCCAGATTATCCGGATTTTGTACAATTTCACCATCTATTTTTATGAATAACTGTTCGGTAACTGCGGGTCCCATTCTTCCCATTCCCTGTTTACTAAAATCCAGTCGGTTAAATCTTGGTCCATGGGTAAGATTAATATACGCTTTATTGAGTTCGTCGGTGTAGTTTCTAATAAACACAGCACGTGAATTAATATATACAAAATAAGAAAAAAATCCTATAATAATTGCTGATATAAGTAATACACTCATTACTAGTTGAAAAAATAAAGAAAATCCATAATTTTTACTTGAAAACATATCCGACGCCCCGAACTGTATTAATATATCTACCCGCTTCCTTTAATTTCTTTCGAAGATAATTAACATATACTTCCACCACATTCTCATTACTCCATTCTTCGGTTCCCCATACTTGATCGAGAATTTTGTTTTTTGAAACCACGATTCCTTTGTTTTCCATAAGTAAATCAAGCAAATCAAATTCAGTTTTGCTTAATTTTATCTCTCTGTCGTTTACCTTTACCTCTCTTGACGATCTATCCAGAGTAATTTCTTTGTGTTTAAGTCTTTCAGGTCCTTTTTGTCTCCGCAATTGAGCTTCAATTCTGGCTATTAGTTCTTCAATATGAAATGGTTTTGTTAAGTAGTCATCAGCACCGTTTCTTAAGCCTTTTACCTTATCCTTAACCTCTCTTTTTGCGGTAAGCATGATAACAGGTACTGCATCCGAATAATCCTCTCTTATTCTTTGGAGAACATAGTATCCATCAAACTCAGGAATCATAATATCAAGTATCACAAGATCGGGAATTTGCACATTTATTTTCTCCAGAGCGCTTTTTCCATCAGAAACATGCTCTACATCGTATCCTTCATGTTGAAGTTCTAATCTCACAAATTTACTTATATGTGGATCATCCTCAATTAGAAGTATTTGCGTTCTCATATTTTTTTCTCCTATTTTTTCTGTAGGTCATAAAAGCTGAAGAAATACTACCAAAAGCTACTCCAACCAACATTATTCCTAAACCCAGACCTTTCAACAAACCCACACTTTCGCTCAATATAATCACCGAAAACAGCAACGCAAATGCAGGTTCCCCCACGTAAATTAACGAAGCACTGATTGATCCCAGATATTTTTGATAGCGCAACTGTACAGCAACAGCAAAAATAGAAGCTACCAAAGCGGTAAAAATGGCCACTCCCAGGATAGGTACACTCAATGTAATTTCTCCCGGTATAAAAGGCACCAAAATTAGATTAGCTAAAGCAACAGCAAAAAGTTGTGGGAATAACAAACCAACTTCATTGATCTCTGCATTCTCGGTGAACACACTAATAAATATTACATGCAACGCAAACATAATAGCACAAAGAAGGGTCAATAAATCACCAAAGTTAAAGGATGAAACATTTGGAGACGTTAATAAATAAAGACCGAAAATTGAAATACCAAAAGCCAGAATTTGAAGTACTGTTGGCATTCTTTTTTCAATAATTGGTGAAAGTAGTGCTACAAATGTTACATAAAGAGCTGTAATAAAAGCACTTTTAGAAGATGATGTATAAACCAGTCCCCAGGTTTGAAAAATGTATGCGCTGGCCAAAAAGCTACCTAAAATCAATCCTTTTACCAAATCGGTGCGGGTAGTTTTTCTAATTTGTTTTATACCAAAAATTCCAATAATCGCTGTTGCAATGATGAATCTTATAAAATTATAAAAAACCGGAGACACACCATCTGTAAGAATTATTTTTTGTAGAGGAAAGGTCATCCCCCAGAACAAAACTACAGCAAGCAATAATACATTGGCCTTAAGCTTTTCTTTTGATTTTTCCATTCAAATTCAATCCTTCATCTCTTTCTATGTGATTTACATATACTCTATATTTTTCCCTATCTGTTTAAATTAAGAAATGTCGTATATTTCTGAGAATTTTCTATGGACATACTCTATAAAATACCCTGTATTTAGTTTTTCTCCTGTGACTTCCTTTACGAGTTCATCGGGAAATAAAGATTTTCCTTTTTTATGTATATTTGTTCTTAACCAGTTTAAAAGATTTTTTAGTTCTCCGGCTTCCAGCATTCTATCCAGTTCTTCTACCTTATTTTTTAAAACATTGTAGAACTGTGCAGCGTAAAGGTTACCTAACATGTATGACGGAAAGTAACCAAACATTCCAGCATACCAGTGAACATCCTGCAAAAGTCCTTCACTATCGTTTTCAGGCACCAAACCCAGATATTTTTTCATTTTCTCATTCCATACTTCAGGCAGGTCCGATACTCTAATTCTTTCATTTATTAACGCTTCCTCGATTTCTGTTCTAATAATTATATGAATATTATACGTAAGTTCATCCGCTTCTATTCTAATCATTGAAGGTTGAACATGATTTATAGCTCTGTAAAAGTTGTCATGTTCGATGTTTTCAAAATGCGGAAAATGTTTCCTTAGTAAATTAAGAAGAAATCTGGAGAAAAAACGGTTTCTTCCAATATTGTTCTCAATCATTCTGGATTGTGACTCGTGAATACCATAAGAAGCACCATCATACAGGACAGTCCATAAATAATCTTCAGGCAAACCCTGATCGTAAAGAGCGTGACCACCTTCATGTAATGTGCTAAAAATAGTTGGTCCTATATCTTTTGTCACATATTTTGTTAGAACCCTTGTGTCGTTGTGTGAAATGCTTATTGTGAATGGATGCACGGTTTCGTCGAGTCTTCCCGCATCAAAGCTATATCCAATAGCTTCAAGCAGTTCCTTACACATTGATTCCAGGGATGACCTATTATAATTTCCTTTTAACAATTCCCTGGAGGTTTTAACTGCTGAATTGTTTACCTGTTCTATAAAGGGAAGAAGGTTTATTTTTAGTGATTGAATTACATTTTTAAGCTTACTAAAGGTCATCTTTGGTTCAAAACGGTTTAGTAAAGCATCGTAAGGATTTTCCTTATATCCAATTTTTTCTGCCATTTCTTTCGAAAGATCAACTATCTTACTCAATGGATCTTTTACCAGGTTAAAATCTCCACTTTGTTTCGCTTCCACCCATTTTTCCTCTGTTCTTGATGATTCTATTGTTAATTCCTTTAGAAGTTTCGGTGGCATTGATTTGATTAATTCAAACTCATATTCTGTCATTCTAAGAACTTTTTCTTCATTTTCGCTCAACAACTTTTTGCGTCTTGCTTTTTTCATCTCTTCAATTAAATGTTCCATTCTTTCTGAAATAAATTTTCTGAATGATAATTCACTTAGATATCCCATAGCGTCTGCTCTGTATTCTGAAGCGGATTTTGGCATATATGTTCTTTGATCCCACGCTAAAAGCGAAACAGCAGAATTAATAAGTGATCTTTCTTTTTCTATATCCTTTAATTCTTCTAAATACTCCATCATTACCACCTCTAAAAAATTATAGCACCACATAGTTTAAATAAAAAAAAGGGAAGCTTTTAAAGCTCCCCTGTATTAATTATCATTGTTATCCAATATCTTCCTCTTCCTCAGCCATTCCTGCTTCTTCAATTTGAATATTGGAGTACATGTCAAGTCCTGTTCCTGCAGGTATTAACTGTCCAACTATTACATTTTCCTTCAAACCAAGAAGTTTGTCGATTTTACCCTCGGTAGATGCTTCAGTGAGTACCTGTGGTGTTTGCTGGAATGATGCTGCAGATAACCATCCTTCACTTTCAAGAGATGCTTTTGTTATCCTTAGTAGTCTTCTCTTGTACTTTATGTAATCCTTTGGTGTTATTTGAACTATCTTTTCAGGTAAAGTAAAGTCAGGATCTATCTCTTCCAGCAATTTCTGGTATTCTTCTTCTTCTACATCGTATATATTAATTTCTTTAATTCCGAACTCTTCAAATTTCTTCATGAGCTCTTTATCAATCATCTCACCCTCGATACCAATGGTCACAACCTTTTCTTCTTCATCTTCAGCAAGCACTTTTCTTGCCAATCTTCTGCCAACAACTGTCTTTTTATTTTCTTCGACTTTTCTGTTACTTCTACCTATTTGTTCATTGAATTTCTTAATCTTCTGTATATTTATCAATGTTCCTGGCAATAATTCCGTATCTCCTGGATCCGTTATTTCAACTTTGGAAAGCATCTGTTTGATAATTAACTCAAAGTGTTTATCATGTATTTCAACTCCCTGTTCTGCATAAACTCGCTTTATTTCTCTAAGCAAATACATGGCTGTCTGGTTAATACCAAGTTTTTGCATTAGTTTTCTTGGTCTGACTGTACCTGTTGTGAGTGATTCACCTTCCAGTACTTTATCTCCAACATGAATCTTAGGTTTGATAACAGATGATAAACTGTATTCCTTAATCTTGCCTTCCGGTGTTTCAACAAACAGTTTTCTTCGACCTTTTTCATCTGTATCCATATCCTTAACAAAACCATCAGCTTCACAGAACAATGCTTCGGGATCTTTTAGCTTTTTTCTTGCTTCAAATAATTCCTCAGCTCTTGGTAAACCACGTGTAATATCTGATTCTGTTGCAATACCACCAGTGTGGAATGTTCTCATTGTAAGCTGTGTGCCCGGTTCACCAATTGATTGTGCAGCAACTATACCAACGGATTCTCCAACATTTACAACATCATGATTTGAAAGATCCATTCCATAACATGCAGCACATACTCCCTGTTCGGCTTCACAGGTAAGCACTGTTCTTATCTTAATTGATGGTCTGACTTCAACTGTTTCATAACCCTCTTTCAATAGCGTTTTTAATGTTGTCGGACTCATTTTTTCCTGATACTTTACGAGCTGAATATTGTCTTTGTTCCTAAATTCATGACCAACATACACCTTGTTAACAGCAGGATATACATTAACCTTTATCTTTTTAATGCTATTTTCCTTCAATTCATGAAGTATGTCCCCTGTCAACTGAGTTCCTGCATCATATGATTTTTCTTCAAGGGTAACCTCTTCAGCAAGTTCTGTATAATCTGTTATATGGATTTTCTTGTCAAGCGGCAGCTCTTCTTCCTTTATGACAGGTACATTTCGCTTGAAATTGGCAAGAAATATTTCGTCTCCGTCTCTTATCATGGTATTTCTTGTATAAAGCTTCCCTGTTTTTGGATTTTTGACTGTTTTACCTGTCATTGGATCAATAATATCTTCAGACAAAACACGTCCAAAAAGGAAATCTTCAATTTTTTCTATGGTAACATCATCAGCCATTAGTTCAATCGCTTCTGTGCCATCACTGGTTCCACAATCAGGTGTCGTTACAGTGGTACTCTGTGCAACATCAACCAATCTTCTGGTTAAGTATCCTGCAAAGGATGTTCTTAACGCTGTATCAGCTGATCCCTTTCTTGCTCCATGGGTTGAGGTAAAGAACTCAAGCTCCTTCAATCCATCTCTGAAGTTTGACAATATTGGTACCTCAATTGTTTTACCTGATGGATCAGCCATCAATCCTCTCATTCCGGATAACTGCTTCAGCTGGTCAATGTTACCTCTAGCTCCTGAATCAACCATCATGTAAACAGGATTGAAAGGATGTTTCTTGAATTCATCGTATGTTTTTAATGTGAGTTCTTGGGTAGCTCCTTCCCAGATCTTAATGATCTCTGTAATTCTGTTATTTTCATTAAGATATCCATCTTTGTACAACTGATCGATCTCTTCAACTTTTTTCTCTGCATTGTTGATGATTTCTTCTTTTTTGGAATACATTATGATATCTCTTATAGAAATTGTAAGTCCACTAACAGTTGCGTAGTGGAATCCCAATCTCATCATGTCATCAAGAAGATCTGCTGTTCTATCAATTCCGTATTCCTGGAAACAGTTGTAAATCAATGTTTTTATATGTTTCTTTGTAAATTTTAGATTGTAATTTCTTAGTTTTTCAGGAATTATTGAATTAAATATTATTCGTCCTATACTCGTTAATGTTAGGTCTTCTTCTTCTTCAATCTGGACAAGAATAGGGTCATGAAGGCCTATGAGTCCTGAATCATATGCCATTAGCGCTTCATCTTTCATACCAAATTTCCAGCTTACTTTCTCCAGAGCCTTTTTCCTACCCTTTTCCTTTAACTCGGTCTCGCTAATTCCTGATTTCTCAAGCTCTTCATAATACTCATTAAGCTCTTTTTCAAGGTTTTCATATTCGAAGTCCGTGGTTGTAAGGTAATAAATACCAACAATAATATCCTTACCGGGCATCGATATCGGCTTGCCATTGGCTGGAGAAATAACATTATATCTACTCAACATCAAGAATTTTGCTTCTGCCTGAGCAGCAGTAGATAATGGAACATGAACAGCCATCTGGTCTCCATCAAAATCAGCATTAAATGGTGCACAAACAAGTGGATGTAGTTTAACGGCATTACCTTCAACCAATTTTGGTATAAAGGATTGAATGGATATCCTGTGTAATGTGGGAGCTCTATTCAGCAGTACAGGATGTCCTTTAATTACATCTTCAAGCACTTCCCAGGCTTCAGGCATTTCACGTTCAATAACTGTTTTCTTCAATTTTCTTGCTGACTTGCTTGATTCACTACCGAGCAGTTTTCCTAAAACAAAGGGCTTGAATAATTCCATTGCCATTCTCTTTGGAATACCACATTCGTGAATCTTCAGGTCCGGTCCGACAACAATAACTGCTCTTCCTGAATAATCAACTCGTTTACCAAGAAGATTTCTTCTAAATCTACCCTTTTTACCTTTTACTAAATCGGTAAGTGACTTCAAAGGTCTCCCTGATTTATCTGTAACAGCCTTGCCAACTCTTCCGTTATATATTAAAGAATCAACAGCTTCCTGAAGCATTCTTTTTTCATTTCTTATAATAATTTCCGGTGCGCCTATACTCAATAATTTGGATAATCTGTTATTTCTATTTATAACTCTTCTATATAGATCATTCAAATCAGTTGTTGCAAAGCGACCACCTTCTATTTGAATCATAGGTCTCAAATCAGGTGGAACTACAGGAACAACATTCATTACAATCCATTCTGGTTTGTTATCTGATTTAATGAAGTCCTTAACGAATTTCAATCGCCTGAGTAATTTAAGCGCTCTTGCACTGCTCTTAGCCAGACCTTTCAACTCATGTTCAATTTCTACTTTTAATTCCTCAAAATCAAGCCTTTCCAGAAGTTTTTTGATGGCAGCTGCGCCGTAATCACATCTAACTTTTCCTGGATAAAGTTCCCTGTAGGCTTCATACTCATTTTCTATTACGATATCGCCAACATTTTTCTTTATTTCCTGGGACACTTCATCGTCTATCTCAGTAATTAAAACAATCGGGCGATCACTTTCTGTTTCTGTTTCAATCTCAAAGCTTCCAGGATAGTATTCATCGAAAAGTCTGTATTCAGTCAGGGATAATACCTCATCTTCAAAAAGGAATCTATCGGCCAGTGTATCACCTTTTCTAACCTCATCGCCATCATTAACATAAATGAAGGCTCCTTCGAATACCGGATATTTCTCTGTAACTCCATCTTCCGTCTTTACAATTATCCAGTTAATCTCTCTATCTGTATTAGCTGTATCACCTTTAACTTCAACTTTTCCATCTATATCAGAAACTACCGGGCTTTTAGGATTTCTAACTTTTACTCCCTGTTCAACCTCAAATTCTCTTTTCTTCGAATATATTTCGTATTCTGTTTGATAAAGTGTTTGACCGGGTATGAAGTCAGTGTCTTTCGGATCAGTGACAACATACCTGCCTTCAATAACCCTTCTTGATCCGTAGTAAATTACATTTTCCAGATCTTTCGAAGTAACATTTAGAACAGAAGCAAGTATACTTGGTGCACTCTTTAAATACCATACGTGAACTACCGGGGCAGCCAGATCTATATGTCCCATCTTTCTTCTTCTGGCGTCTTTGGACTCTACTTTTACATTACATCGTTCACAAATGGTACCTTCATATTTCTTACCCTTATATTTGCCACAGGCACATTCATAATCCTTGGTTGGACCAAATATTTTTTCGCAAAATAGTCCATCTTTTTCAGGTTTGAACGTTCTGTAGTTAATAGTCTCGGGCTTTTTTACTTCACCATTTGACCAGGATCTTACCCTTTCAGGTGAGGCAATTCCTATGCCTACTGAATTGATTTTTCTCATATACGAATTTACAGCCATTCTATTCCCTCCTTGAGGGATAATTCCCCATTATAATTTATCAACTTCAAGCTCATTCCCGTCAGGATCATATACCTTCACATCCAGAGCTAACCCCTGAAGTTCTTTGATTAAAACTTTAAAACTTTCAGGAATTCCGGGTTTTGGTATTCTAATATTTTTAAGTATAGACTTGTACACTTCGTTTCTTCCTGCAATATCGTCTGATTTAATTGTAAGCATTTCATTCAGCGTATGAGCTGCACCGTGTGCTTCCAGTGCCCAAACTTCCATTTCTCCGAATCTTTGTCCTCCAAAATGAGCTTTTCCTCCAAGAGGCTGCTGATGGATCAATGAATATGGTCCTGTTGAACGTGAATGAATCTTGTCTTTTGCAATATGAACAAGCTTCAGCATATACATAGTTCCAACGACTATTGGGAAATCGAAGGGTTCACCGGTTCTTCCATCTTTTAATAAGACTTTTCCGGTTTTCTTTTCTTCGTCATCACCCGCATCAAGACGATTTTCCTTTCTTGCTTTAAAGAGTTCTTCCATTATTTCATGTTCCTTAGCTCCATCAAAAATTGGCGTTGCAAAATATCTGTCTGTAAGCGAACCTAGCCAACCCAGGTGAGTCTCAAGAACCTGTCCAACATTCATTCTTGATGGAACGCCAAGAGGTGATAGTACAACCTGAATAGGTTTACCATCAGGAAGGAAAGGCATATTTTCTTTAGGGATAATATTGGAAACAACCCCTTTATTACCATGCCTTCCAGCAAGTTTATCCCCTATATCAAGTGGTTTTCTGCAGGCAACAAAAACCTTCACCAGTTTATTAACTCCTGAACCTAATTCTGAAACCTGTTCTTTATCAAAATACTTGACATCAATTACTCTTCCCTCTATTCCATGGGGAAGTTTAAGTGAGCTGTCTTTCACATCACGACCGCGGTCACCAAAGACAGATCTTATTATCTTTTCTTCAGCCGTCGCGTCCGATTCTCCTTTAGGTGTTACCTTACCTACTAGGATATCACCTGATGTAACATAAGCCCCAACTCTAACAACGCCAATTTCGTCAAGATTTTTAAGCAGGCTCTTTGAAACATTTGGAATATCCGCAGTGATTTCTTCGGGACCGAGCTGGGTATCTCTTGCCACCGTTTCGTACATCTCTATATGTATGGTTGTGAACGTATCGTTTTCAAGCAACTCGTCACTTACCAATATCGCGTCTTCGAAATTGTATCCTTCCCATGGCATAAACGCTACAGTTACATTTTTTCCAAGAGCCAGTTCTCCCATGTCTGTGGAAGGACCATCAGCAATTGGATCACCTTTTTTCACTTCTTCCCCAACAGATACTATCGGTCGTTGATTAATAGCTGTATCCTGGTTGGTTCTAACAAACTTTCTTAGATTGTATTCATCTACCTCAGATTTTTTGCCTTTCTTGTCTTTTCTCTCAATAATAATTTTTCTTCCATCAACGTATTTAACTACTCCATCATTTTTTGCAAGCAATACAAAACCTGAATCCCTTGCTGCAACAGCTTCTACACCTGTTCCTACTACCGGTGCCTCAGGTTTTACAACGGGCACTGCCTGACGTTGCATGTTAGAACCCATTAATGCACGATTGGCGTCATCATGTTCAAGAAATGGTATTAGGGATGTTGATATACTGACTATCTGCTTTGGAGAAACAGCCATAAAATCAACTTCATCTTTGTCAACAAATTTGATTTCACCTTCATATCTTACTTCTACTGAATCCTGTGCAATTTTATTTCCTTCAATATCTATGGTTGACTGTGCTATGTTGTAATGCTCTTCTTCATCAGCGGAAAGATATTCAATCTCATCAGTAATCTTGCCTTTTTTCACCTTTCTATAGGGCGTCATCAGGAAACCGTACTTATCAATCGTTGCGTATGTAGAAAGTGATGTCATAAGCCCAATATTAGCGCCTTCAGGTGTTTCAATTGGACACATTCTACCAAAATGCGAATGGTGAACGTCTCTCACTTCAAAACGCGCGTGTTCACGTTTCAGACCTCCAGGTCCTATTGCAGACAATCGACGCTTATTTGTAAGTTCTGCAAGAGGGTTAACCTGATCCATAAATTGTGAAAGCTGACTTGTTGCAAAAAACTGATGCAATGTTGTCATCAATGTTCTAACATTCACCAGATTTTGAATTGAAATCTTGTCAAAAGATGTATATATAGTCAATTTTTCTTCAAGTAGTCTGTGTATTTTCATGAAAGCCTTTTCAAATTCAGTTTGCATTAATTCTCCAACTGTTCTGACACGTTTGTTTCCAAGATGGTCTTTCGTGTCAAGCAATTCAGGTCGGGACTCTACCGCAACTAAATGTCTTGCTGCCAGTACAATATCCATGGGTGTAAGCACCATGGACTCTTCTCCATATTCTAGATCCTCAGGTACATCCTTTTTGCCTTCTACCTTCTTCAAATAATCATGGTATACCCTTTTAAGTCTGCTATTTATTTTGAATCTACCAACATCTGAAAAGTCAAATCTATCAGGATTAAAATACAGGTTGTAGAAATAATTCTTCGCTGCATTAACTCTTGGAATTTCACCGGGTTTAAGTTTTCTGAACATCTCTATGTAAGCATTTTCATTGTTCAGATCCTTGCCATATGTTTTATGTAATGCAGTTAGTGTTTTCATTGCTAAAGGTGAGGGTACTTTTATCGTTTCAACATCTGATTCAGCAATATTCTTTATAAGATTTTCAGTCAATACCGAACCCTTTTCTGCAATCTTTGAACCTTTTACTTCAATATCTTCGAGTAAAATACTGCCTTTGTGAGTGGATAAACCATATTCGTCATTTGCCTCAACATTTGTTACAAAAAGATTGAGTAACTCAATATCGTCCTCATAACCAAGAGCTTTTAGTAAAAGAAATAGATTCATTTTTCTTCGTCTGTCAATTCTTACCTGCATGATTTGCTTAATGGGATTCAAAAGTACTTCAAGCCAGGCCCCTTTTACAGGTAAGAAATGGGCAACGAAAATTGGCTCGGATGAAGTCTTGGACTTTGTCGGTTCATCGACGAAATAAACACCTGGTGACCTTACCAGCTGATTAACTACAACTCGTTCGGCACCATTGATTACAAAGGAAGCATCATCAGTCATATAAGGCAGATAACCAAAGAAGGCCTCTTCGTCTTTAATCTCTCCTGTAGATAGATCAGTTATCCTGACCGTAACATACAGAGGAACGGAATATGTCAGCCCTTTGTCTCTACATTCTTGAATATCATATCTTGCTTCCCCAACTCTTGTTTTGACAAATTCCAGTGAAAAGCCTTTATCGCTTTTTCTAACATCACTTCTTTGCATTTGCGATTTAATAGGCGAATATTTTTTCAGTACATCTAACAAACCTGTTTCAATAAACCACTGGAAAGAATTTGTCTGTATCTCAATCAAATTTGGAAAGTCTATTGGTTCTGATACCTTACCGAAGACCCAGCGCTCCCGCCTGGCAAACGTTTCTTTTCTCATTAAATCACCTCTCGTCTACTTTAGCACAATAAACCTACACCAGTAATTTACCTGATGTAGGTGAACTCTCAAAAACATTATAAACACTTTTTGTGAAAGGCGTGTTAAGTAATTACTTCAACTCTACTTCTGCGCCTGCTTCTTCCAGCTGTTTTTTGATCTCTTCTGCTTCTTCTTTTGATGCTCCTTCTTTCACAACACCGTCAGGAGTGCCAGCTTTTTCTACAAGCTCTTTTGCTTCCTTAAGACCTAAACCTGTAAGACTTCTTACTACTTTTATTACAGCAATTTTCTTCTGGCCAAAGGATTTTAAGGCAACATCAAACTCTGTTTTTTCTTCCTCTTCTTCTTCTGCAGCGCCTGCAGCACCTGGTGCAGCAGCCATTGCTACTGGTGCACTTGCGCTAATGTCGAATTCATCTTCTAAAGCCTTTACTAAATCAGCCAGTTCAGAAACCTTCATGTCTTTAATAGCCTGAATAAGTTCTTCCTTAGTCATTTCATACACCTCCGAATTATTATTTCTGTTCTTCCTGTTTTTCTTTTATAGCATTAATAGCATAAAGTAACTTTGTCAATATCCCGTTGAGACTGTAAACAAATCCACGTATTGGAGAAGCAACTCCTCCAACAACCATGGCGATAAGTTGTTCTTTTGAAGGTAGTTTTGCAAGATCGCTGATCTTCTCAGATGGATTGTAAATACCTTCTAAATAACAACCTCTTAAAACCGGCAGTTTATTCTTTTTGGCAAAATCCCATAAAATCTTAATGGCTTCTATAGGTCCGTCTTCTCTCACCGTAAGAATGGCTGTTGTACCGGCAACTTCATTTTTCCATTCTTCTTCAGAAAAACCTGCTTTTGTAAGTGCTAATCTTACCAGTGTGTTTTTTGAAATTGTATATGCTGCGTTCTCCTGGTATCTTTCATAAAGTTGATCTCTTAATTCTGTTATCTTTTCAACAGATAGACCTCTGTAATCAGAGAACAAAATCAATGATGAGTCAGAAAATGTTTCAGACAATTCATCTACAAATCTTTCTTTTTCTTTTCTTGTATACACTTCTCACTGGCACCTCCTCTGTAAAAAAGCGGCCAATAAGGCCGCAGAAATAACTGATTTTATTTCGGCGTACCTCGACAGGTGATTTAACATTAAAGGCAGTTTGCCTACCTGTTGTCTCAGGTACTATTAACTTTTTGTTTGTCCTAAATTACTGTTGTTATCAGTTCGTTATGATTAATCTTTACTGATGGGCTCATGGTTGGTGCTAATGTTGCTTTAACTATAAATCTACCTTTGGCAGATGCTGGTCTCATTTTAATTATCTGTCTTAGTGCTGAACGAACATTTTCTTCAAGTTTCTCATTGTCAAAGGATTTTTTCCCAACAGGTAAATGCAGATTTGCGGTTTTATCGTTTTTGATTTCCACTCTACCCGCTTTAAAAGCTTTTACTGTATCTTCAATCTCAGTAGTTACTGTTCCAGATTTTGGTGAAGGCATTAACCCTCTCGGACCTAAAATCCTTCCAAGTTTCCCGATTTCTCTCATCATATCTGGTGTGGAAATAGCTATATCAAAATCGGTCCAACCTTTTTGAACTTCTTCAATAAGCTCATCTGAACCTACAAAATCAGCTCCAGCTTCTTTTGCTGTTTCTACATTTTCTCCTCGTGCAAATACCAGTACCCTAACTGTTTTTCCTGTCCCATTAGGCAATCCTATTGTTCCTCTAACCTGTTGATCAGATTTTGATGGCTGTATTCCGAGTTTTATATGCAGTTCAATGGTTTCATCAAATCCTGCACCGGGCATAGATTTGATTGTTTCAATCGCTTCATTTAGTGAATATAATTTCGCTCTTTCTGTAAGTTTTCTGGCTTCTTTATATCGTTTTGATCTTTGCATGTCGGCCCCTCCTTAAGCTACCACTTCGATGCCCATATTTCTTGCAGTGCCTTCAATTATCTTCATAGCACTTTCCATTGTTCTGGCGTTCAAATCGGGCATCTTCGTTTCTGCAATTTCCTTCACCTGTTTTTTCGTGATCTTTCCAACCTTAATAGCATTTGGTTCACCTGAACCTTTCTCAATTCCAGCAGCTTTAAGAATTAAGAAGCTTGCAGGCGGCGTTTTTAGTATATAGGTGAAGGATCTGTCAGCATAAACAGTAAGTACAACGGGAAATACCAATCCTGGTTTGTCTGCAGTTTCAGCGTTAAACTTCTTGCAGAATTCCATTATATTTACCCCATGCTGACCCAATGCAGGACCAACTGGTGGTGCAGGGCTTGCTTTTCCAGCTTCAAGTTGCAATTTAATCTCTGCGATTACCTTTTTTGCCATTGTAATACCTCCCTGTGGTTAAACGGAATTAAAATTCCTCCCACGTTTTTGCTAAATAATTTTCTCTACTTCTGATAGTTTAAGCACAACCGGTGTTTCTCTTCCAAATATGCTTACTACTACTTTTATTTCCTGTCTTTCAGGATCTATTTCAGTTACTCTTCCAACAAAGTCCTCAAATGGACCGGATTTTATTCTTACCATTTCGCCAAGCTCAAAGTCAACTTCAACGGTAACTGCTTTCTTTTCTTTTCTTTCGTAATCTTCAAGACCTACCAGTCTTAGTAATGCTCTTACTTCTTTATTCTTTAACTGTACCGGTTGTCCACCAACAGATACGAAATTTACAACGTTGGGTGTACTTCTTACAAGGTTCCAGGTATCTTCATTCATAATCATCTCAATGAACATATAGCCGGGATATATTCTTGTTCTGCTTATCTTGAATATTTTAATTTCTTTTCTGCTGGATAACTCGGCTATTTCAACTCTTCCTTCAATCTTTGCATATGTTATCTGCGGTTCTGAAATTTGCTGACCTCGTGAAATTTTCGCGTTTTTTCTTATAGCCTTCGTATCATAACTTTTCGGATAAACCATATATACGTCTTCATCGCCATTTTCTTTTTCTGCCACTATTCGCTTCATCTTAACCGTATATACTATTCTTCCATCAAGTTCGCAAAAGTAATCTCCGTTACTTGCAAGCGGCATTCCCTGCCTTATTCGAGAGCCTGGCTTAATGCCACTCTCGATTTTTGCACTTTCAGGAACATAGTATGTTTTCGTATATTTTCTGTCTACAGTTTCGACAAGCATTACTCTGTAATTCTTAATCTCTTTTATGACCGCGTCATTTTTCGCGTTGACTGCAGGTTCCTCAGCTAAAGGATCTCCTTTTTGAACATCCTGATTGGATTTCACAAGTAACTTTGCTTCCGGAAGAAATACAAGTTTCTGTGCTGGTGAACTTCTATCGAGCTTCACCTCTTCAGGAACAAGTATCCTACCAAACAAATGCGAATACCCAAAAGACTCAATTTTTGCTTCAAGAGCTCCTTTTATTGAGTTTTCAAGTCCAGAATAAGTTTGTATTATATACCAGCTTTTTTTCACTAAGAATCACCTAAAATAGCACTCACGCACCAATAATATTCTTCAATAATTCTGTAATCACATTTGTAAATAACAGATCAAGCAAGGCCAAAAATGCTCCAGAAACAATCAAAACGACTATGACAGCTCCTGTAGATGAAATTAGCTGGGTTCTATTAGGCCAGCTTACTTTCTTAGCTTCACTTTTTACCTCAGAAAAGAATCTCCAAAAACCTTTTTTTGCCATAAAAATCCTCCTGACATTAAAACCGGGTCGTTATTTAGATTCTTTGTGTAATGTATGTTTTCTACATCTTGGACAGTACTTGTTTGCGTCCAATTTATAATCTTTTCTTTTGTTTTTTAAACGGTAATAATTCCTGATGCCACATTCACTACACTTTAACGTAACAACTACTTTGTTTCCTCTTGCTTTTTTGGCCATAATGTCACCTCATCTATATATCATAATTAATGGTGGTAAGGGGTGGGTTTGAACCACCGTAGGCGTTCTGCCAGCGGATTTACAGTCCGCCCCCTTTGACCACTCGGGCACCTTACCACCGGTAATCTTCAGTGGAGCCAACGAAGGGACTTGAACCCCCAACCTGCTGATTACAAATCAGCCGCTCTTCCGTTGAGCTACGTTGGCCCAACAATCGATACTTATTATAACCGCTTATCTATAGGCTGTCAAGCGATAAGTTAGATGAAATACTGCTTAAAATTATATTCCGATTTCACTTAACCTTTTTGATATAATTCGCTATCTTTTTCACTGCTTTCAGGGAAAGCTCTTCTTTGGGAAGTCTTGGGAAAAGCTCTTTTGTTCCATCCTTTGCCAGCATAAGTAGTTCGTTGTACTCTGTATCAAAACCAATTCCTTCCTTTGAAATATCATTGGCAAACACAATATCGAGATCTTTATTCATTAGTTTTTGGTGTGCTCTTTTTTCAATATCTTTGTCTTCGGCACAAAATCCTATTACAATGGTTCTTTTTTTACTTTTTATCGTACTTATAATATCCCTTGTTCGTGTCAATTCAAGAACAAGCTTTTCTTCTGATTTTTTTATTTTATGAGAAACAGATTTTTTTGGAGAATAATCAGAAACTGCTGCTGTCATTACTATAATATCTGCATTTTTTCCAAGACTATCGACTAAATCTCCCATTTCTTCTGTACTTTCCACCCTTGTTACTCTAACGCCAACCGGTGGTTCAATGTCCACAGGACCTGAAATTAAATTTACATTTGATCCCGCATATCTAAAGGCTCTGGCCATTGCATATCCCATTTTTCCCGATGAACGATTACTTATATAACGTACACTGTCAATTTTTTCACGTGTCGGACCGGCTGTTACCAGTACATTAAAGTCTTCCAGTAATTTTTCTCCCAGCAAATATTCAATATTCTGTACAATCACTTTGTTTTCTGGATACCTGCCAGGACCAATATCACCACATGCGAGGTGTCCAAAACCAGGTTCAAGAACCTCCCAATTTTTTTCCTGAAGATCTTTGAGATTTTGCTGGGTTGTAATATCTTCATACATTCTTATATTCATGGTAGGTACAATCATCTTTTTTCTATTATAGGCAAGACAGGTTGTAAGCAGAAGATTGTCAGCAATCCCATGATTAATTTTGGCTATTGAATTTGCGGTGGCTGGTGCAACCACAAGTAATTCTGCCCAGTTTGAAAGATCGGTATGGGGTATCCAGCCATCATTAACATCGAACATTTCACTGTAAACAGGGCAATTGCCAACTGCAGAAAACACCATTTCGGATACCATTTTTTTCGCATTCGGCGTTAAAATTATTCTTATATCAGCACCCGATTTTCGCAGAGTACTTACCAATCCCACAGTTTTATATATGGCAATTCCACTACTTATACAAAGTAGTATTCTTCTGTTTTTCAATATTGAAGTCATTTTAGTCAACCTTAGGCAGCAATATCCTCAACATTTCTTCGTTTCTTATTCTAATTACACCTTCTTCAAGCTCTTTCAGTGCAACGCTAACATCATCTCCCAGTTCTTTCACCACTCTTTGGTCAATCTTGGGTCTGCCAAAATCTTCCAGTTCTTCCGCTCTTCTTGAAGCTGCTATGGGAATTGCATATTTATGCTTTATTCTCTTCAGCAACCTATCATAGTTAATAACCATCAAAAACTCACTCCTTATTTTTCTTTTATACTAATTTCTTCTATTCCAAGTCTATCTTTAACCCTTTCAGTTCTTAACTGTTCAGCCAAAATGATAGATTCTATGTTTTTTGAAGCCTGCTCTATGCTTTTATTTACTACTACGTAATGGAAATCTGAAAGATGTGACAGTTCCCACTTTGCATCATTCAATCTCCTTGAAATATCTTCATTTTTTTCAGTTCCTCTTTTTATCAGCCTTTCTTTCAAAACTTCAAATGAAGGTGGTGATATAAATATGGATACAATTTCATCAATCTTTTTGAGCACATTCAAAGCACCCTGAACATCAATGTCTAAAATAACACTTATTCCATCCTCAAGCTTTTTTGTGACATAACTGGCAGATGTACCGTAAAGATATCCATGCACTTCAGCCCATTCAAGCAGTTCTCCGGCCTTCACGAGCTCTTTAAACCTATCTTCAGAAATAAAATAATAATCTACGCCTTCTTTTTCATCTTTTCTTTTGGGTCTGGTAGTGTAAGAAACGGAAAAAGTAAAATTATCAAATTTCTCGAGAACATTTTTAATTATTGAAGTTTTTCCTACGCCAGAGGGTCCTGTTATTATAAAAGGAATTCCCTTCATTTACTTGCATTTCTCCCGGCTTCACGAATTTCTTCAATCAATTTTTCAATATCTGTAAAGGTTTGCATGAATCTTGAAGCTATTGTTTCAGGTTGAATAGCGCTAAGTATTATATGATTACTATCCGTAATAACAATAGCTCTAGTTTTTCTCCCATATGTTGCATCAATTAGTTTGCCTTCTTCTTTAGCCACTTCCTTTAGTCTTTTCAGGGGGGCAGATTCAGGATTAACTATGGCAATTACCCTGTCTCCAATGATTACATTTCCAAATCCTACATTGATTAAGCCATACAATTCAGGACACCTCCTATTCTACGTTTTGTACCTGTTCTCTTAGTTTGTTTACAAGTGTTCTTCCATCAACGCTCAGTGAAGAAATCTCCATTTTCTTTGACTTTGCTGCGATTGTTGATAATTCCCTGTGCATCTCCTGGCATAAAAAATCAAGTCTCAGTCCCACTTCATTTCCATCTTCCAAAATTTCTGAAAAGGTTTTAATATGTGACTTTAATCTTACGACTTCTTCGCTTATATCAGCCTTCTCGGCAAGTATGGCAACTTCCTGTTCCAGTCTTTCTGTGTCAAGTTCATGATCCACCAGTTCTGATATCCTTCGTGAAATTAAATCACGATAATAACTTACAAAGTCACTGGAAGCTTTTTTCAGCTCTCCAGCTACCTCGTCAAGTTGATCAGTGTATTCTTTCATTACTTCATATAAATTCTTACCTTCATTTTTTCTATCTTCATTTAACTTATCTATCGCTTCTTCCAGCGCTTCTTCCAGACATCCCCAGATTTTTTCGTTCAAATCACTTGAAACCTGATATTTCATAATATCTTTCATTCCTGACATGACTCCAAGAGTTACTCTGTCAGGAATTTTGAATTCATCCGCTATCGTTTTCAATGCTTTATAATAGGCTCCAGCCACACCCATATCAACCTGAATAATATCCGTTTTTTTCAAGAATATTATGTCCACAAAAACCTTAATTGAACCCCTCTTTAACCGTTCTCTTAGTAATCGAGATGTTCTAACTTCAATCTCGGAGAAACTACCGGGGATATTTGCATCTATTTTCAGATACTTTGAATTTACGCTTTTAACCTCAACAGAGCAATGTATATCGTTTTTTTCATTGTCAGCTTTTGCAAAACCAGTCATGCTATTAAACATATACTTCACCTCAAAAACCCATTAGGGTTAATTATATACAATTATAACCAATAAAAGCTAAAAATTCAAAAATGAAACGACATTTCTCAGTATTTCGATAAATTCATCAATTTCTTCATGTGTGGTATATCTTGACATGCTTATTCTAAAAGAACCAAAAATTGCATCGTTATCAAGATTCATTTCTTCTAAAACGTAGTCTCCTTCACCGCCAAGTGTCGAGCATGCTGAAGAGATACCAACAAATACTTCCTTTTCTGATAATGCGTTAACTATAACTTCTCCCTTAATCCCGGGAAACGAAGCGTTAATTGTATTAACGATTGTTTTATCAGGTGAACCATTTATTACTCCACCCAAAGATTCTATCGCTCTGATTATTTTCATTTTGTAATCATTAATTCTTTGCGTTACATCATCAAGACCTTCATATGATTTTTGCATTGCTAATGCCATACCCACTATTCCCGGAATATTCTGAGTTCCTGATCTCATACCTCGTTCCTGACCGCCACCTGTAATCAAAGGTCTTATAAAAATACCTTTTCTCGCATACAATAGCCCTGCACCTTTGGGACCGTGGAACTTATGTCCGCTAAAAGATGCAAAATCATATTTTACCTTTTCAACATTGAAATCCAGCTTACCAACTGTCTGAACTGCGTCTATATGAAACAGAACATCTTTTTTGCTAAGAAATTCTCCGACTTCTTCGTAAGGTTGAATTGCTCCTGTAATATTGTTGACTGCCATCAAGGAAACAAGAAAAGTATTTTCATCCACTTCATCAATTATTTTTTTCGCATTTATAACACCATCTCTATCAGGTTTTACAGTTATAATTCTTATGTTATGTTGATTTTTCAAATCCTGCAAAGTATTGAGAACTGCCTTGTGTTCAATACTGGAGGCAATTACTTTATTCCTTCCCTTTCTATTTAATACAGAGGATCTCAAAATCCAGTTAATTGATTCGGTAGCGCTTGAAGTAAAATATATTTCTTCAGGCTTTGCCTTTAGTAGGTTGCCAATCTTTTTTCTTGATCTTTTCATTGCATTCTCAGCCTGAACCCCCATATGATGAACAGCATTGGGATTCCCATATGTTTTACTGTGAAAGGTATTCATCTTTACCAAAACTTCAGAATCGACCTTTGTAGTAGCGTTGTTATCAAGATATATCATTCATCAACGCCTCCAATGAGGTCATAAAATTCGTCTTCTTCAACAATCCTGACTCCCAGTTCCTTTGCTTTATCGTATTTTGATCCAGGATCTTCACCCCTAACAAGCATGTCTGTATTACCTGAAACGGAAGAGGTTACATTGGCTCCCATGGCAGTTAAGAGCTCTGCTGCTTCTTTTCTGGAGAGTTTCTCTAATTTTCCGGTCAGCACTACTGTCAGGCCATTTAGTTTTTTCTTAACCTGTTTGGTTTCTTCTGTTGTATTCACTTCTTCTTCAAATACTTGAATTTCCTTTTGTATATGTTCTTTATCAAAAAAATCGCTAATTTTTTTGGCAAGATCGGAACCGACTCCGGGGATTTCATCTAAATCTTCTTTGGTTGCTTTTTTTAACTTTTCAAGGCTTCCGAAATGCCTTGCCAGATCAAGAGCTAGCTTGGTTCCTACTCCAGGTATTCCAAGCCCTACAAGCAGTTTATGTAGAGGGTTTTTTCTACTTTTATCGATTTCTTTAAAGAAATTTTCAACAGTCTTTTCACCTATTCCTTCACCAAGCTTCCTAAGATCATCTGGAGACATTTTATATAAATCTGACGGGTTATCGATTATCCCTTCATTAACCAGTCGCTCTACCAACTTTTCGCCCACCCCGCTAATGTCCATTGCATTCCTTGAAACAAAATGCCTTATCCGTCTTTCAACCTTTGCGGGACACACGGGATTCAAACACCTTATTGCTACTTCATCTTCTTTTTCTTTTCCCACATCATCCCCGCAAATCGGGCATTTTTCAGGTACCTGGATTTCCTTCTCAGTCCCATCACGTTCTTCATTGATAGATTTAATTACCTGTGGAATTATTTCACCAGCTTTTTCTACAAGAACCATGTCGCCTTCTCTTATGTCTCTTTCTTCAACATAATCAAAATTATGAAGTGTAGCCCTTTGGACTACCGTTCCGGATAATTTCACTGGTTCAAGTTCAGCAACAGGTGTAATGGTACCCAGGCGACCAACCTGTAAATTGACCTTCTTTAGTTTTGTCCTTGCCTGCTCAGCTGGGAATTTGTAGGCAATAGCCCAGCGTGGATTTTTTGCTGTGTAACCCAGTTTATTTTGATAACTGATTTTATTAACCTTTATCACAACACCATCAACATCGTAATTTAAATTATTCTTTTTATCCTGCCATCCGTCAGCAAATTCAATTATCCCCTTAACATTTCTTACCTTTTTTGCGTTTGGTTCTGTCTTGAACCCAATATCACTCAGGTATTCCAAAACTTCAAACTGAGTTTCAAGATCATATTCCAGAGGAAGTACGATCTGATACAAAAAAGCATCAAGATTTCTTTTCGCTACTTCTCTCGGATCAAGCTGCCTTAACGTTCCCGAGGCTGCATTTCTGGGATTAGCAAAGGGATTTAAACCGTTTTTCTGACGCTCTTCATTTATTTTTTTGAATTCATCCCTTGGTAAATACACTTCTCCGCGAACCTCAATAGAGAGATCTTTAAAAAGCTTCAGAGGTATGGATTTAATGGTTTTAATGTTTTCAGTTACATTCTCCCCTACATAACCATCGCCTCTTGTTGCTCCTGTAACCAGCCTTCCATTTTCATATGTTAGTGATATTGACAGACCATCAATCTTTAATTCACAGACATAATCAATATCAGATAGTTCGAGATTCTTTTTTACCCTTTTGTCAAATTCCTGAACGTCTTTTTCTGAATATGTGTTATCCAGACTGTACAGTCTATATCTATGTCTTACTTCTTCAAAACCTTCCTGTGGTTTGTTTCCAACTCTTTGAGTGGGAGAATCATCTGCAATAAGCTCAGGGTATTTTTCTTCCAGTGATTCCAGTTCATCCATTAAACTGTCGTATTCTCTATCAGTTATAACGGGATCATTTTTTACATAGTATCTGTAATTGTGATATCTAATCTTTTCCCTGAGTTCTTTGACCCTGCCTTTTACTTCTTCAGAAATACTGGCCATTACCAAACTCCCCCTTTAAGATCACCACAACTGCTACAGCGTAGTCGTGTTCATGAGAAATACTCACACTTATCTTTGAATCATCTATCATCTTCTCCAATGACTCATCCGGTACGGGTCTTCCTGCGCTATCGTTGATAAATTGAATTTTTTTAAAATCCAGTTCTTTCATATTGGTGGCTTTTATAAATGCCTCTTTTGCTGCAAACCTGCCAGCAGCGAATTCTCTTTTTCTGGATTCGTTAACAAAAGTATTATAGATTTCAATTTCTTTATCTCCAAGAATTCTTCCAGCCAGTTCTACAGTGATTCTTTCTACCTTAACTATATCGATGCCACACTCAAGTTTTGCCATAATTAAACCTCTATTACGGTTACTCCATGTCCGCCTTCTTTTGGTGTGCCAGTTCGAAAACTCTTTACCCCTTTATGATTTCTTACATAGTCCCACACCGCTGAAGCAAGTCTTCCTGTTCCTTTTCCGTGAATTATGTACCCTTTCTCATGATTTCCAGTTTTTAGTGAGTCAATGAAATCATCAACAAGAAATGGTACATCATCCACCACACTGCCTCTGATATCCAGTTCATTTGAAGTAAAAGAACCGGAAGTATTTATAAATTCTTCACCTTTTGAGACTTCTGGAGATGTGCTTTTTTTTGACATTCTAACAAGATTTTCAGGTGAAAGTTTCGCGGTAATCTTACCTGTCTTTATTACGAAGTTTTCTCCCTCTTTCGCTATCACTTCGCCTGTCAATCCTGTATCCCTATCTTTGACTGTGTCTCCCATTTCAATTACTTCGTTATTATCTTCATCCTTTGCCTTTAATGGTTTTTCCTTTATCTCCTTCTTCACACTTTGAAGAAGCTTCACCGCCTTTACTTTATCTTCTTCCTTTTCTGAACGGGAAAGACTGATAGCATTTTCTACATCCTTTAGTAATTTATCAACCCGTTCTTCCAGCTCGGACAGCTCTTTACTCACTTCTTCATAACGTCTTTTTTTAAGCGCTTCCAGCTTTTCTTGAAATCTATTCCTTATAGAGGTCAATTCCTTTCTTTCGCTTTCAGTGTCCCTTTTAATCTGCTCCACTTGTGATTCCTCTTCATAAAGCTTGCCAATAGCTTTTTCAAAATCCAGCGCTTCAGAAGCCAGATATTTCTCTGCTTTAGTAAGTACATCTTCAGGCAAACCAAGTCTCTTTGAAATTTTGATAGCATTTGAGCTACCAGGTACCCCCATTATCAAATGATATGTCGGTTTAAGTGTTCTCACATCGAATTCTACACTGGCATTCATAATGTCTTCTCTTTCAATTGCATGAAGCTTAATTGGAGAAAGATGCGTTGTTATAACAGATTTTGCCCCGATATCTATCAATCTATCTATAACCGCCATGGATAAACCTGAACCCTCAATTGGATCTGTTCCCGCTCCCAATTCATCCAGTAGCACCAGAGAATTCACATCTGCTTCTTTTATTATGCGTACGATTCTACCCATATGTGAAGAAAATGTACTCAAACTCTGTTCTATAGATTGCTCATCGCCAATATCTGCAAATAAACTGTTGAATTTTCTTATCCTTGAATCGCTTCTTGCAAGTACGGGTAATCCTGACAATGAAAGAGCAACAGCAAGGCCTACTGTTTTCAATGCCACAGTTTTCCCACCGGTGTTTGGTCCCGTAATGACCACAGAGTTGATTCCCCCGGGAAGTTCAAAATTTATCGGTACCACTTCATCATCGTTAATTAGAGGATGTTTTGCTTCCTTCAGTAAAAGTTTTCCATTTTCTTCAGGAAATACAAAGGAGCCATTCTTTTTCATTGAATACCTTGCACTGGCATACATATAGTCTATTTCAGAGAACAATTCAGTATTCTGATCAATTTTCTGCTGGCTTTCTTTGAAGTTTTCTGTAAGCTCTCTGAGTATCCTGTTTACTTCTTCTTTCTCCTTAGAATTAAGCAACCTCAGCTCATTGTTTATTGATACCAATTCTTTTGGTTCAAAATAAACGGTCATACCGGTTGAAGAAGCACCATGCAGAATGCCTTCATACATATTCTTTTTGGATGCCTGAAGAGGAATAACATATCTCCCCTCCCGGGTTAACACTAGATTCTCGGAAAGGTTTTCCTGGTATTTCGATAAGATATTGTCCATCTTTTGCCTTAAAGAACGGTTAAGCTTTTTCAAATCACTACGAATTTTCTTCAAAGCCGGACTTGCTTTATCAAGAACTTCGCCTTCTTCTCCTATGCATTTGTCAATTTTAGCAACAAAGCTTTTCAACTCGAACATACCCTTTGCTATGTCCCATACCGCGGGGTAATCTTCGGACTTTTTCTCTAAAAATTCCTTCAATTTTGATAATGAAGTCAGGGTATCCGAGATCTTCTTCAGTTCTTTCCCTTCAAGTACATATGACTTTTCTATTTTTTCAATATATCCGGTAATATCATGTATCCCGCCCAGAGGTATTTCACCATGAGCATATAGAAGATCTCTCATCTGTTTTGATCGTTCGAGTTTTTCTTCAGGTTTTTCCAACGGTCTGGATTCTCGAATTAAACGCTTTCCATAATCGGTTGAAGAAAATGAAGCAATTCTATCCAGAATTTTTCTGAATTCAAGAAGTCTTAGCGTGTCACCATGTATGTTCAAGTACATCTGAATAATTCACCTTTCTGATAACAGTTGGCATAATCTTTTCACGATTTTTTTTGTCATAGCGGTAAATCAAAAAATAAACTATACCCATTCCAGCAAATGAAGAGATGAGAGAATAATTATCAGGTGCTCCTACATAATACATAATGACAAGTATTCCAATAAACACAGCTAATGGTATACCATAAAGAAGCATGGCTACCTTTGTAGCTGAATAATTCTTTACTTCTATTTCAACCAGGTCTCCGGGCTTTAGCTCAATATTTCCTTTTCTCGCTTTTATTTTTATCTCCCTTGAACCACTCGCTGTACTGCAAGATTTATTTACAGGACAGGATTTACAGGCTTCCGATCTTATCCTTGAAAGAATCACAATATCTTCCTTTACGTTTACTACCGTCGCTGTCTCATGCATGATATCACCTTAAAATGTATATCCCAATTCAAGATTAACTTCCCATGAAGATATAATTTCACCATCAAAGAAATTTCCGATTTCTAATCCAGTTCCAAGACTTACATAAGCTGCCTGCAACCTCAAATACAACTCTGGAGATATGCCAAGCAACCATCCATATTTTTCAAATCCAGCTGTCATCAATCCTGTCCGATAACCTACTTTATAACCAAAAACTCCTTCAGGATTTGAATCAAAAACCCTTCCATAATATATTTTTGCCATCATTGATAAACCAATTTCATTAAAATAATCACTTGAACGCTTCTCTATGTATGAAAAAGAAACCCCATACTCATTTAGCAATTTGCCCGTAGGAGCAGAATAATATTTCAATCTCCCCCCGTCAGTCGCCAGCAATTCAAGTCCATCGTAATTGAAAAAATCGGAATGAAAGATCTCCAGGGAAAATGTATTGGCGAAAGATATCATTGGAATAGCCAAAAATAACAATAAGAGCCCTATAAGCTTCATTAAAGCACCTCCATGAAAATTATATCATGCAATTATTACTAAATCTGCAGCAATTTAAGCGGGCTCATTATGCCTGGATTTAGAAGCTAAGTAACTTATTTATCGAAGGTATAGGATAAAACTTGAGTTTCTATTTTGCAAGTGCTGAAAGATAGCCAACTGTATGAAAACTATCTCCCGACGCTTCAGCACTGGTTGTATGTTTCAGTACTTCAATTTCATCATAAAGACTGATAACCACAGCTATCGGACCCAAACCACAGGCAGTAATTCTATTTTTTCTAGATGTAGCATAAAGTCCATCGACATTTCTTTTTTTTATTTCTTCTATCAGCAATTTGCCTTTTTTCATCGTTGTCTCATGGTCTTCATAATGATTTAAATCTGATGAAGCAATGATAAGCGTTCCAGGTTCTTTCACAACAGATGAAAGTGCTTTAACGATCCTTTCAACAGCCACTTTGCTTTGATTGGTCATAACTATTGGCACGATGGTAAAATCATTGCCAAAACAGTACTGCAAAAACGGTAATTGAACCTCCAGACAGTGTTCATATAGATGTGCGGTTGTATCTCCAGAAAGTGTTGCGCCCGAGCTTTCGATCAATTCATCTGCAAGTTCTTCGTCAACCTCGATATCTCCCAGCGGCGTGTTCCATTCACCCTCGGGCCATACAGATAATTCACTTCCATATCCACTGTGATTTGGTCCCAGCATGACAACACGTTTTGGTTTACCATAATTACACAATGAGAGAAAACCATACGCTGCAACCGGCCCACTGAACATATAACCAGCATGTGGCGATATCAAACCCAGACTTCTTCTTAGTACGTCTATTTCATCTCTATCGGGCAACTTGCCGGGTCCGATTTCACTTTTGAAACACGACTCAATCTGAGTTATCAGTTCATTCTTTGATCCTGCATAAAATTTGCTTGCAAAGACCGCTGAACGTCTCAAGGTTCCACCACCTTTGCCGTTATGAATATTACCAGTTCTCTCTTATCGCTTGATTTTGTTGTAGAACTGAAGAACTTTCCTATAAAGGGCAAATCACCCAGGAAGGGCATCTTCGTTTCAATGTCCTTTTCAGTTTCTTCAACCAGCCCACCTATTGTCAGGGTATTACCATCCTTTATTGTAAGTTTTGTTGTAGCCTGGCGCGCATTCTCACCCCAGAATGTATTACCCTTTGATGTCTCATACCTCTCCGGTTCTCCAACCTTTATGTCAAGATCGAGGACTATGGTACCATCTGCTTTTATCATTGGAGTAATATTTAAATCTACACCACTTTCAAGATACTGTGGAACATCCCCTTTCCACACCTGCTCTTCGATAATGTCACCTGTTTCTGGATCCCTTACGATTCTTGTCAGAGGAATACTTTCACCAATATGGATCTTCGCCTGTTCTCCATTCATGGCAATTATTGATGGTTGTGAAATGATGTTGTCCATGTTATTCATATCACTAAGATCAGCAGTAATACTTGCACCTCCAGTTGTAAGCATCTTTTGAAGTAGTTTATCAAACTCAACTGTGTCAAGTAATTTGAATGATAAACCTATGGAATCACTATCAATTGTCATATTCGGTTCTCCAAAACTTACTTCAGCTGAGAGGTTTCGAATTGCTTCATCAACAAGGGACTTATCAACAAGTCTTGTTTCGATTCTTACCTGTTTCTTAGGAGCGTTAACGGTTTCTCCAACCTGTTCAAAAATCTCCTGAACTTTAGATTTTTTGATGTTTTTAACAACCATAATGCCGTTGGTTTCATCAAGATGTACGGTGGCACCATAGAACTCAAGTAACTGTTTTATTTCCTCTTGATTGTGCTGCACTTCGTAAATCTGTTCTTCAGTGGCTGATTCTGTAGGTTCTGTAACTTCATGCCTGTAGATGTTATACACTTTACCGATCTTTTCATATTTAACGGGTGTGCTCGATACAAGTGTATCCAGGAATTCTTCCCAGGTCACTTCACTCAGGAACATGCTAAATTCAAGTTCAAGTTCTTCAGCAAAAATAATAGATTTATTCAGCTTTGAAGCTACATGCATCACTACACTTTGCAGATCCTCACTTCTTACACTGATTGAAATCAACCCATCTTTAAAAGTGATATTCTTATCAAGATCCTTTTCGAGCAGTTGTTCATGAAGCTCTACAATCTGTTCTCTGGCACGATCGAGTTTTTCTTCATCAAAGGATTTTAGAATTACAAGTTTTAGATTTTCCAGATATACAAATTCCATTTCAGGATATGAAGCATTTATGAATCCCTGCAGTTCATTAGAACTCAACGTTATATTGTTAAGATATGCGGTGTATTGTTTTTTATCAGTTTCTATACCTTCAAGGGCTTCAAATAACCTGTCAAGATCTTTCTGTGGTCCTGTAAACAGCCAGGCTTCATCAAGCTCAACATAATTCACTGATACATCCAGATTGGCTATTATGCTGTCCAGTTTTCCACTTTCTATATCAAGTTTATCTATCTTTCTGTATGTTGTTCCGCCCTCGTCAACAAGGAAGGTAAGCAACTTATCTGCATTCTTAAGCTCAGTTTCTGTTCCAATTGCTATAAGGATATTATTGTAGTTGAAAATCTCCTTCAGGGTTACATCAGCTGCTTCCAGATAACCTTTTATCTTTTCTACGTCCCATCCCGGCACTGATGGCAAACGTGACGTCTTAAGTTCAGCCAGATCGGCTGGTTGGCCTTCAAATTGTGAAGCTATGTCTCTGATAGCTTTAGACGCGCTCTCAACTTCCTTTTGTTTTCCAATAAGAAGTACTTTGCTTTCGAGTACGATATTAGTTAGATTCAGGTTAAGACCGTCAATGATTTCCTGAATTCTTTCTGAGTCAAGGGCTTCAGGGATTTTAACCACATCGTATTGCATTTCAGATCCTATTTCGATGGTACTACTGATTATTTCTTTAAGCAGGTTAACATTTCCTTCATTTCCTATTGCTACAACATTTCCGCCACTTGTCGGAATTAACGATACGCTCAACGAAAGGTTAGCAATTATATCCTCCACAGATTCAATGGGAAAGCTTGAAGGAAGTTCAATAATTTCATAATAGCCTCTACTGCTGGTTGCCAGATAGTCTATAGATTCTGTTGCCTTTTCCAGCATTGTTTTCGTTCCTATGGCAAGATAAGAATTGCCTATTTCAAAAAGTCCATCAAGCGTTATTCCCTTTGTGACCAGATAATTCAGCATTGTTTCAGCCTGTACTCCGGGAATCTTCTGTAAAAGTTCCATATTTCTGATGCTGGTTCCATCGGTTTTCTCAGATAATTTCTCTGTAACTTCCTGTAGTTTGTTTATGTCGCTGTCATTGCCAGCAACAATCATTCTGTTACCAATTTCCTGGAATGATAGCTCAAGCTTAAGCACATCGGAAATTGATTTAATGTCCTGGACAGTCATATCAGCTGGAATTTCCATTATTGAATAACGAACCTGTGTTCCTTCCACCTGACCGGTTTCAGTCGAAACAGAGGTTTTCCTGAGGTGATCCATAAGACTCTGTGCATTATTAAGCGCGGTGGAATCGCCTGTAAGCACTGCTATGCTATCCATCGGTATCATATTTACTGAAATATTTAGTGATTGAAGAACATCTTCAAGCTGTTGCGAATCTACGTTCTCAGGCAATTGTAATACAACGTAATCCTCAGTTTCAGGCACTATTTCTTTTTCCTCTACATCAAATTCTTCGATGATAGGATTTATTTTATTTAAGTCCTGTTCGGTACCAATAAGCATATAGGAGTTACCCACAGTAACAACACTAATGTCAAGTTTCAAATTACCGATAATATCATTAAGAATAGAAGTGGTTAACTGAGCTGGTTTTGTAATAATCCTGTAAGTATATGAAAGTTCCTCTCCCTTCTCGGTTAATTCACTCAGGGTCGAAATCATCAGTTGCGCTTCTTTTATATCTTGTGCAGTTCCTATGAGTAGAGCATTATCACCAACCCTGACTAACTCAACTTTTATTTCTACTTTTCTAAGCATTGTTTGTAGTTCTTCAAAATTTGTATTAGCAGGCACTTTTGAAAATGCGTAACCTTTATCAGGCTCAGGTTCTATGGTATCATCCTTTAGCTCTTCCTGCTTACCAAGATCATCCATAAAGGATTCAGCACGTTTCAGATCATCTCTTAGCCCTATCAATATATACGAACCATCAAATTCAACAGCAGTTACTTCAAGCACAAGTTTTTCAAAAAGATCATTAAGCATGGTAGCATCTATTCCGGTTATCTTGTTCGCAACCGCGTATTCCATATCCTCCTGCTCAATATTTTTCAATCTTTCGTTAAGATTTTCCAGTTGTGCAAGTGTTTCTCTTGTTCCTACCGCTATATATTGATTATCGACTCTTGAAATTGCTATCTCAAGTCCCAGATTGCTTATGAGCTCAGTCACATTTTCATAACCGAGCAATGATTCAAATACCATTATTTCCTTTTTGACAGGAGTAGCTTCGGTAGTTTCCTCTTCTTTACCGGGACCAAAGGTTTTAATAATTTGTTTTCCTCTTTCTATTTCCCCCGTAGTGCCTATTAAAACAAATTTTCCGGATATTTCCATAATATCAACCGAAATACCAACTTTATTCATTAATTCTTTGAGTTCTGATAATGAAATCGCAGGTGTGTCTTCAATTAATTCGTAATTTAACCTTACCAATTCCTGTGGTTCTTTACCCAGTCTGCTCATTGTTGCGATAACATTCTGAGCTTCAGAAATTTGATCTTCGGTGCCAATAATAATGGCATTTTTACCTGCTTCTGCCAGTTCTATTTCAAGTTCTACCTTTCTCAAAATGGATTGCAGCCCGTTTATCGTAATGCCCTCCGGAATAGGTGTAAATATGTAACCCTTTTCCGGTTCAGGTTCTACCTGTTCTTCTTCTGCCTTTTCCTGTTTCTTTAGATCCTCAATGAAAATCTCAGCTCTATCCAGATCTTCTTTGGTTCCTACCATTACTACTGTGTTTTCAAAAACCATCACTCTAATCTCAAGCTGTATCTTTTCAAATAATGAACCCAGTGCTTCTGCGGTAATGTTTTCTGGTCTCTCCGTTATTCTATATTCAAGCTCAACTTCTGTTGATTCATCAGTTGGTTCAACTGTTTTTAATTGTTTCAACAACTCTTCAAAAGTTTTAAGCGAATCTTCAACACCAACAGCAACGTACTGCGTTCCTATCGTTGATACTGTTATTTCCATTCCTATTTGATTGACAAGCTCAGATAGTTCAGAAATACCTATGGCAGTATCGAAAAGCAGTATTTCTTTTTCAATAACTTCAGTCTTTTCTTCAACTTTCTCATCTGTTTTTGGTTTTAGTATCTCAATTAGATCTTTGGTTTCTTCTATTGCTGGCTTTGTCCCTATTATAAGCAGTATATTGTTGCTTCTTAGCAGCTGTGAATCAACATTTAAATTATTTAAGGCTTCAAGTAATGTTTCAATGTTTAAACCTTCAGGATATTCTACAGCTTCATAATCCAGTTTAATTTCTCCTGAAGCAGCTTCCAGCGAACCCAGTGTAGAAATAACTTCCTGAGCTCTTTTTAGGTCTTCAGGCAACCCTATCATCATAACAGATTCGGCAATTTGTATTAATTCAACCTGTATGTTTATTTTTCTCATCGCTGATTGTAGTTCATCTATCGAAGCTGCAGATGGAATAGAAGCAAAAACATAGCCTTTTTCAGGTTCCGGCTCCACCTGTTCTTCTTCGGTCTTTTCCTGTTTCCTCAAATCTTCTATAAATACTTCTGCTCTGTCCAGATCTTCTTTAGTGCCTACCATGACTACCGTGTTTTCAAATCCCATTACTCCGATTTCAAGCTTTATCTTCTCAAATAATGAACCAAGAGCTTCTGCTGAAACCAGACCTGGTTTCTCTGTTATTCTGTATTCAAGCTCAACATCTGTCGATTCTTCTGTCGGTTCGATTGTTTTTAATCTATTTAACAGCTCATCAAAGGCCTTCAGTGTATCTTCTTCTCCCACCGCAACATACTGTGTTCCTATCGCCGATACTGTTACGTCTATTCCTATCTGATCCAGTAGTTGTGATAGCTCTGACAACCCTAAAGCTGTTTCGAAAAGTAGTATTTCCTTCATTGCTTCTTCAGTTTCTTCTTTGCCCTCTTCAACAATTTCAGGTTTGAGCATTTCAATAAGATTTTTCATTTTGTCAATTTCAGTCGAAGACCCAATCATAAGTAGTTTGTCGTCACTCTTGAGCAACTTACCTTCAACCCTCAAAGAATCAAGGGCTTCTTTTACCACCGATATATCTATATTTGATGGATAAGGAATCACATCATATAGCAATTGTGCAGCTTCAGGACTCGTAATCATCTCACGAAGACTTGAAAGCACATCATTGGCTCTGGTTATATTATCAGTTGTGCCTATAATTATCAGCGAATCACCTGCAACCACAAGTTCAACATTAAGTTCAAGCTTTCTAAAAACATTCCTGACTTCTTCAGTTGTTGTATTCTCCGGTATTGAAGTAAAAATATATCCTTTTTCAGGTTCAGGTATAACCTCTTCTTTCTGAGATATTTCCTGTTCCTTCAAATCAGTTATAAAGACCTTCGCCTTTTCAATGTGTTCATTTCGACCAATCAGTACCAGAGTATTTTCAAACTCCTGGACCTGTAATTCAAGTTTGATCTTTTCAAACAGTTCTTCTATTGCATCTTGAGATAGTGTCTCCGGTTTATCAACAATGCTATAGCTTATTACTACGTCCGTCTCATCTTCAGAAGGTTCTACTTTGCGCAGTTTCTCAAGTAATTCTTCAAAACGACTCAACTCTTCTGTGTAACCAACCGCAACGTACTGAGAGCCAATACTTGAAAGGTTTATTTCAAGTTCCGTTTTTCCCACGAGTTCTTGCAACTCATCCAATCCAATTGTTGTATCAAAAAGCAAAATCTTTTTCTTTCTTTCTATACTAACCTCTGTTGCATCACCAGTTACTTCAGGTGTAAATTCCTTAATCAATTTCATACCACTTTCGATATCCTGCTTGCTTCCAACAAAAACTATTTTACCAGTTATTTCCAGTGTATTTAGTTCAAGTCCAACTGTTTCAAATAATTTGTTAATCTCATTTAATGTGAGATTTGTAGGTACCGGGATAATCTCATAGCTATATTGAACACGTTCGTTTTTTTCGCCAAAGTTGTATAAAGTAGAAATAACATTCTCGAGAGCTGTTATCGAACCTTTGTTTCCAATGATAAGTGTGGCAATTCCTGCAGGAATAATATCTACTTTTATTCCAATTCTTTCTGCAATGATCTGCAAATCTTCCGGGGTGAAACCTTCGGGAATCTCCAGGAGACTATATGATCGGTCAACGCTCTCTTCACCTGAAATATCTTCAGTTTTATACGCAACTTTATCCAAAAGCTCCAATGCCTTTGAAATTTCCTTTTCATTTCCGATTAGCGCAAGATAGTCTCCAATCGTTTTAACAGAAACATCAACCTGAATCCCATCAAAGATTTCCTGTAATTCATTTATAGGGGGTATCCCGGTTTTCTTTAGCAATCTATATTCAAGGTCAACTCCCTTTTCTGTCTTTAACTCATCAAATACATTTAAGAAATACTCTGTGGATTGTGTTTCGCCAATAACAACAATTTGATTTCCGTAACTGTGAAAGCTCAGTTTTAATCCAAGATCCTCCGCAATTATGGACAGTGTTTCCATTCCGAACTCCGTCTCAAACATCTTTATATCCTTGGTTACAAGTGGATGCGCACCATCGGTCGCCTCCGGCGATAGTTCGTTAATTATTGATTCCAGGGAAGATATGGAATGACTATCTCCATAAAATAGATATTTGTCTCCCGCTTCAAGTATCTCAATATTTAACCCAAGTGTACTAACTATATTCGTCAACTGATCTATTGGTAGAGTTTTACTTACTATCTTTAGTGTTCCTCTTTCTTTTTCTATAATACTGTTATAAAAATTTGCAAATGCTTCAATTTCTTCTTTAGTTCCAACTATTACCAGACTGTTCGCTATGTCCATAAAAAATGCGTCATAGGATAAATGACCACTGAGCTCAACTAAATCTTCAGTATTAACGCTCTCTTCAAGTGGCAGCACCCTGTACTCCATTTCATCGGTTATCTCTTCAGTTACTGGTCTTCTTTCTTTAATAGATTTCACAAGTTCCTTTGATTTCTCTATCTCTTTGCCGGTTCCAATAACCAGAACGCCACCCGGGGATTCTATTAATTCAACACTAATTCCCAGTTTCTCAAAAATTTGTTCCATGCTGTCAATATCCTTTTGTTCAAGCGACAGGAAATCATAAACTATCTTTTCAACTTCAGAATCTTCATCTTCAGAATCACCAATTCCAGTATTAACTTCTTCAACAATTTCCTGTGCCTTCAATACCTGTTCTCTGGGACCCAGGAAAATAAATTTTGATTCCACAGGAAGTATTTCAATATTTACGCCCAGACTGCTAAATAATTTAGTGAGTTCGGAAATAGGTGGAATATGTCGTACAACGGCATAGTAGGGATTTTGCATTTCTCTAATCCGTTTTGCCTCTTTTTCAACCAATTCTATTGTTTTTTCATTACCAACTACAAGGTAACCCGTACCACTCTTAACAATCTTTATTGTCTGATAGGTTTCATCCCCGAGGAAATCTGACATGTATGAGCTGAACTTCTCATTATCCCAGGAAGGAATGAAAGGAATAAGTTTTGAGGTTCTATTTGCAGCAATGCTCTCTTCCTGTAATTTCTGTTTTTCCTCCAGTCTCGTTATTACGATATCCAGTAGATCTTCAAGTTCATTAAGTACACCTGTCTCACCAAAAAGGATTAAAAGCTCAGCTGATGATACATAGGAATAGGAAATTCTATCCGAGAAGAAAGAATCAAGAATCTGTTTTACTCCGCTATTAAAAACTGTTTGTTCGATTTGCTGTGTATGCTGTACCCTTTCTTTAAAGAAAAAGTCTTCATATCTATTTAGTCTTTCAAGACTACTTTCCAGTAAATCAGATGGAGCAGATATAAAAATCAATTCATCGGTTATTTTTTCTATCGTATATGAATCTCCACTCAATCCTTCAGTATTAAAGTAATTAACAAGGAAAGCTCTAACACTTTCATATGCATCTGCATTTCTCAATTCGATAAATCGTGAATCCATTTTTGAAGCGGAACCACTGAACTGGGATATCAGATATTTAGCAACATCTATCTTATCCTTGCTTCCTTTCATTATGTAACCCATTCTATTTCCAAGAGGTTCTATAATTATGCCGGTAAGCCTTTCAACCTCTTCAATAATATTTTCGTTGAGAACTCCAACATCTTTTATTGTTTCATAACCAATTAATTGAGCCTTTTTTTGCAAATCACTGACAATGTTGTTTAAAACAGAATTCAGTCTTGAAGGAATAATAAACGTTAGTCTGCCGGCAAATTCAAAAGACCTGTCGACTTTTATTCTGGAATCATTAGAAAATTCCTTTAATAATTGTAGTATCGAATCAGACAGTGAGAAACGTTTTTGGACTGCTTCAGCCGTGCTTTCAGTCGCATCAGTGGTTTTTGTTGCTTCTTCAGTTTCAGGCGCTGTGCTTGCAGGTATAATCGATTGATTCATAAGTTCTTCAATAATTCTAAAGTTTTCCGGTAGTGTGATTTCAACTCTTCTCAGTTCATCGGATTCTGCAGTTTTTTGAATTTGTGTTGTATATTGTTTCATATAATCTTTTACCTTATTAACATCACTGTCTTTTCCAGATATGATAAGTATATTTAACTGAGGAACCGCTTCTATTAAGACATCGTCTTCGCATAACAATCGAGCTATTTGTTTTCCAAAGGCTACCATTTCATCAAAGCTAACAATATCTGAAAGGCTTTCATCAATTGAATATTCCTCTGTTACATAAGAGCTTGTTAGCATCTCAGATAACATCATATGTGTCTCTAAATCACCAAATGCCAGTAATGTAGACATATTTGGCAAATATTCAAGAAATGCTTCAACCGGTAATCTGTTTCTTATCCTGTCAAGTTCACTGATCGTTCCATCTTCTGATTTTATATCCACTCCAGCGTATGTTTTCCAGAAAGCATTAACAATATCGGTTACTTCATCTGGGGTTCCCACATAAAAGGTTCCATCTGTTAAATATGCATAACCAATTTTATTACCAAGTGATACTAAAACATTTCTCAGTACATCTTCGGGATATGTAGACGAAAAGCCAACATTCACTCTGATATTACTTACTGAAGGGGTGACTACATAAGGAAGACTCAACAGGTCTGCTCCAAATAAATATGAAATTACTGATTTAATATCCATACCATAGGCTTTAAATCTATCTATCGATACTTTTTTGCTTGAACGCCAAAATTTAAAGGTGATTTGCTTTTCTTCAATAACCAGCTCTGGTTCTTCCTTAGCGGGAACAATTAAGGCAACATTAACCATGAACCTATCGTTTTCCAACATTCTTGTCCACATTCCTTCAACAGGACCATTTCTCATGGGCAAATCCATATTTTTCCCCATAGCATTTTGTACTTCCAGTGAAAATATGGTTTTCGATGGATTGTGATTGAAGGTAATATCATCTTCTTTGACTGAACTGGAAAAGATAAAGGTTATGTAAACTGACTCAGAATCGGAGTCAGGTATAATCGTTTCCAGAGTCCCAGCCATCAAAGATCCAGTAAAAAGTGCAACAATAATAATTAACCAGATAGTTGATAGTTTGATCATTCTCATAACAATCACCCCAATAAGTTAATATGGTTCAAGCAATTAATCGTCATCAAGCGATTTTGCAACAATAAATTTATTATTTCTTGAATCATTCAACAAAACTGCAAATTCAGTAATTCCATATACCAGATAAGGATCTATACTATCTCCAACACGTGTAATCTTTTGTTCACCATTTGTTTCCAGCAGAGCGTATTCAATTCCCTTTACCACAAAATAGCCTTTATAGTCCAGTGAAGTTGCTTCTTCACCCACTTCTATCATAGATTGTACAACTTCATCCTGCGAGGCATACAGGGGCACGAAATGATTTTCCATTTCGATTCTTTTTTCAAGTATACTTGAATCAATTCTACCGGGTGTTGGATATGAGCTTCCCTCTGTAACAAGCAACATTGGCTGCAGTAATACCAATACAGATATTACCGCCACTGCTAAACCAATAATTATAACAATCCAGAAGGCAATTTTAATCATATTCTAACCCTCTCATCGTATGAGCCTTGTTATGGTGTAATCAACGTTTAATTCTAACATGACTCCCGATTCTAACCGCGTTTCAGGTAACACAGGAAAACCCAGATTGGATCTTAGTAACATTGAATTAACCTTTATACGCGGATCGGTAAATAACAGATTTACCAATCCCAACATTTTTTCAGGTTCTTCTCTATAATCAATATCATTGTAATTACCAGGATTTGTTGGTAAATCATATTTTGATGCTAATTCGTTAGTTGTACTCATATCAGCCAGTTTATTTGTAGAATCGTTGTATATCTTACTATATTGTTGCACCTGCTTAAAAACACTTTCCAGTTCGTCCATTTCTCTGGTCAGATTTTCAACCGATGTTAAACCTGTATATGCGTAAAACAATATGAAGTAGCCAAAAACAGGTAAAATAACACATAGTAAAATAATGGTGCCCATCTTTGCTGAAACGGATTTTTTGTCTAACCGGGTCAGTTTTTTCTTCGCTCTCTTTTTATATTTTGTGGAAACATAAGTAATATTTTTGTTTTCTCTCTCATTTGCATCCATTCTATTCACCTACCTGCAAATGAATTAACTGTAGAATGTATTCACTAAATTCTATTTTACTGTTTCCACTAATTTTAACGATCAAATCATCCGGTACATCCAGCGGACTTAATTTACCGGGAATATTATCCTTTTCATAAACTATGTAATAAAGCAACTTACCGGTATCACCGTTATATTCCAGTTTGTTAAACGTAGTTTGCAGGGCTTCCTTATCAGAGAGATATGCTTCCACTGTTTGCAGAAAAAGGATGTCGTTTTCCTTAGATTGAATATATGACGAGAGTTCATTAATTCTGTTTATATAGCTGTTGCGTTCATTAAGAAGTAATTGTTTTTCTCCTTTAATGTTTTCTAAATCTCTAGATAGATTACCCGAAAATTCAAGATTTAACTCGTTTAATAAAAAACTTTTGCTGTCAGATAATTCTTCTAAATTGGCGGCAAATATCCCGGAAATAACAAAGTACCCAACAAATACCATCGCGAGTCCAACAACCAGCAATACAATAAAGTCAAACATCTTTATTGAACGTTTCTTTGAATGTAGGCTTATGTCTTCCAAGATACTCACCTCCTCTCAAAAGCATTCCCTGAGATGAGAAAGAAGGAGCAACAACTTTATCGTATTTTAGAGGTAAACTGTTCACGATTTTTTCACCTTCAAGTATTCTGTTAAGGGTTTCTTTGTAAATCGCCGTGGATAAATTTGATTGGGATCTCACAAAAACCTTGTTGTAGGCGTCTTCCTCTGATTGTGTCATATTAGGTGAATTTGATAGTGTGTTGGTGATGTACATCCTCAATTGATAACCAAGAATATCTTCAAGAATTAGTCCAAATTTTTCTACAAGGCTTTCTTCCACATTCTCAGTTGAGTTAAAGAAGCGTAGTACTATTTCATCAGAATCATAAGAAAAACTGCTATCTATATTTTCAAGTATCTCAGAGAAACCATTGTCAATATAGTTTAATCCAACTATCTCTTTTTGTTTTAGTGCAATGAACATAGAAAAATCATAATCAACAAGGAAAACAAATGAAAACCCTTCAAGTACATTTTCAGGTGTTACTTTCATCATAGGAAAGGGATTAATATCAACAATATCTGGTTCCGGAAAACCAAGATTGCTTAATGCAGTAAGCCTTTCCTTCAAGATGGTATTCCTTGCAACAGCAATGGTTGGAATAATACCTGATTGAATTGCCTTGACACTGGTTAAAGGGCTCACTATTGTTTCCTCAGGAGATAAGGAAAATTGGGTGGCTATCTTAAAATTTGCTATTCTAAGAAAATTCTTTTTATTCTTAACGCTGGGCATTTCCAGTTGCTGAAAAACAGCTTTTGAAGGATGAAGGGCTGTTACAAACACTTCATCAGATGGAATGGTGTTGTTGTCAAAATATGTCTCACTTGCTTTTTTCAGTGAATCTTCACCTATTTGAAAAGTGTGAAAAATTGGTATTATTTTGCTTCCCTTTATCAGGGCTCTGGTTATTTCAGTATGAATTTTACCTGAATAAAGCGTAGTAACGAATTGATCAAACACCCATTTTCCCCCTAATACCGTAATTGCCCTGTAACAGGTAGAATAGTCAATTTAGAATTATCTTCAAAGTAAAAAGAGGTGCTTCCACTAATAATAAATAATGAGCCTCTTTTGTTAAATCCAAAGATCACATTGCTTGAACTGTAACCCTTAAAATCCAAAAACCTCTCACCATCTGAAGTGATAAAAATGTTGTTTTCTTTCTGATAATAAATGTTAATCCTTCTTGATTCATTAATTGCCCTATATCTAACCTCTTCCAGAAAACAATCAAACTTTATTTTTGAAAATGTGATATGAAACGTACGACTAATATCATTAATATTTATACCAACAATTGATAACAATAATCCGCAAATAAACAATACTACAAGGAGTTCAGTAAGATTCATCGCATTATTTAGCCCAAACTTTGTTCCATAGAGAAAATAGCATCATACATAGTGTATGCCAGAAAACCAATAAACCCTCCTATAAACATTATCATTATTGGTTCGACAAGCGATACAAGTTTTTTTAGTGCGGTCGTAACCTGGGCATGATAAAAATCTGAAACCTTAAACATTACATCATCCAGCCTACCTGTTTCTTCACCCGTAGCAATCATACTGATTACAATTGATGGAAAGACTCTTTGCTTTTCTAAGGCTGTGTGAATCGTTTCTCCACCCTTTATGGCATCGACAGCATTAATCGTCGCTTTATATACCCTGGGACTTTCTGAAACCTCTCCTGATAATTCAAGGCCTGTTGGAAGATCAACGCCACTGGCAACAAGTACGGCAAGTGTCCTGGTAAAACGCTCAAGCGCAGTCATATCTCTCAATTTTCTTATAGGTGGAATTAAAGAACCCAGTTTCTCTTTAACCAATCTTCCATATTTGGTCTTCATGAATATTTTAAGTCCAACAAATAACCCTATTGCCCCTATCAATATCAATAACCAGTAGTTCTTCAATAAATCATTCATAGTTAGCAGTAATCCCATCATACCACCAGGTTCAAAATTACCACCAAATGCACTTATCAGATTCGGAAGGATAAAAAATGAAATAACGCCCACAATACCAACTGCAAATGCCATCATAAAAAGTGGGTATGACATGGCTGATTTTACCTGATTCTGTAGATCAACCATACCTTCATAGAAATCTGCTACCCTTTGCAGTGATTCATCAAGAACTCCTCCCGCTTCACCGGCACGTACAAGATTAATAAATAATTTGTCAAATACGCCGGATTTCTCAAGCGCTTCACTGAAACTTTGACCACCTTCTATCGACACCACAACATTTGATAGCACTCTTCTAAACCTTCCTGAAAAAACCTGCTGGTTTGAAAGAACCTGTAAAGCTTCTCTAATTCTCACACCGGCAGATACCATTGTTGATAGCTGTCTTGCAAAGATACTAAGCTCATTTTTATTTATTGGAAACAATGCTGTTGCATTTGATTTCCTTTCTTTAGAAACAACATTGATCGATGTCACTACATATCCCTGGCTGTTCAACAATTGTAGTGCTTCTAGTTGTGTTCCAGCATTTATTCTGCCTTTCTGTTTTTTTCCATTTTGTGACACTGCTTCATATTTGTATTCTGGCAACGTCTCACCCGCTTCTTTTCAACATTATTGTAGTGTAAGCCATTACAATTTTTTCATAAACGCCATTTCCGGATTTCGGTTTAATGCTGATACACTTTTTGTCAACTTCTAATTTGCCAGATAGAAATGCTGTCATTTCATTTAGAAAACCTTCGAGATTGATTTCTTTTACTATTATTGTACTATCAACATTGACCACTCTGTACGATTTATCCCTTAGTATGTTAACGGTTTCACCGAGCAATTCACCACTTCGTCGATTCCTGTTTTTTTCATCAGAAGGAAACATTTTACCTATATTTCCTTCTGAAAGCGCTCCCAATATTGCATCAACTAATGAATGAATTAAAGCATCACCATCGGAATGCGCTATTGCAAAATATTTATCAGATACTTTTATTCCTCCAATGAACAGAGACCCTTTTTTCTTTGATATTTTGTGTACATCCCAACCAAAGCCTATTCTATATAATTCACCATCCTGCATCATATCAGCCGTATTGGCATTATAATATATAAGTAGCCTTCAACATCAACGGGATTCATCTGTAAAGGACTGTTCGAGTCAACAAGGTTTAATTCCGTTTCATCCGTATCAATATTTTTCATAGACTCCATAAGGAATTTAGGATTAAATGCAATCGTAAGATCTTCCCCATCTTTCTTTACTTTTAGTTCCTCTTTCGCTTCTCCATGTTCAGGGCTCTTTGCAAGCAATTGCATTGTATCCTCTGCAATTTCAAGTTTAACAGACTCGCTCCCCAATCTTGCTGTAATTGAGGTTCTCTTAACTGCATCCGTGAAGTCCTTTGAATCAACAACAATTTTGGTTTTAAATGCTTTTGGTAAGACTTTTTTATAATCAGGAAACTCTGCATCTACTACTCTGGCAATCATTTCAGTGTCATTGAAATAAAAACCAACCCTGGAACCATCGTACTCAATCAGCATTTTATCTGAAGAAGCATTTTTTATACTTGTCTGTAAATCCTTCATGCTTTTTAATGAAAGTAAAAAGTGATCCTCTACATCAGTGTCAATTTTCTTTTCCACAAGTGCCAGCCTGAAACCATCAGCACCAACAAGTCTTAAATAACCATCCTCAAGCTCCCAGTAGATTCCATTTAAGTTTCTCATGAATTCATCTTTTGCTGCACAAAAGATTGAACGTTCTATCATGAGTTCCAGGTTGGTAACAGAAGTCTCCAGTTTAATCCCGCCCTCAGTTGGTGAAATTTCAGGAAATTCGGAAGCATCCATGGTAGGTAAAGTAAAGTAACTCTGTCCCATTTCAATTATAAGATTGTTTTCCTCGATATTAAAACTAATAGTTCCTTCACTTAAACTTCGTGCTATTTCAAGTAAGACCTTCGCTTCAACTACAAATGCACCGTCACCATCTAATGTGACAGGTTTTATAAACGTTTTAATTGACGTTTCAAGATCAGTAGCAACCAGTTCAATTTTCTTTTCGTCTACCACCCTGAACAATATACCTGATAATACAGGTTTAACTGTTTTACTGGCAACAGCGCTCGAGACTGTTTCAAGTTTGGATAAAATATCCGATTTCTTGATCGAAAACTCCATCAAAACACCCCCAAATTATGCTCTCTGTGTGTAATTTTACCGCATATACCCTTATAATTCCAATAAGGGGTGGTATCTTTGAAGTATAAAATGCTTCATAAATGGAATTTGAGCTATAGCGAAGCAATTACCATACAAAATAAATTAAGAAGAAAGCTTATTCACAAAGATGTTAATCAAATACCAGAACTGGTTGCTGGAGTTGATATCTCATTTCCCTCCAAAAATACCGGACTATGTGTGATTGTTCTTTTAAATAAAAAATTAAACCTTGTTGATTATATCTCTCATATAGACAGGGTTAATTTTCCTTACATACCTGGATTGCTCTCATTTAGAGAAGGTCCCTTGTTTCTTAGAACAGTTAAAAAGCTTAAAGCAAAACCAGAAATATTTTTCTTTGATGGTCAGGGCATTGCACATCCAAGAGGTTTGGGGCTGGCAGCCCATATGGGTTTATTTTTGCACATGCCAACCATAGGTATAGCAAAAAGCAAGTTATTTGGAACATTTAACGAGCCTGAAAAAATAAAAGGTAGCTGGTCAGCTTTGATTGGTAAAAATAATGAATTGATAGGTGCAGTTCTAAGAACAAGAAATAATACCAGGCCAGTTTATGTGTCTCCCGGTCATATGATTGATGTTGTAAGTTCCGTGAGAATTGCGCTGGCCTTTACTAAAAACTATAAAATTCCTGAGCCAACCAGAAGAGCTCATATACTAACGCAGAAACTAAAAGCTAACTCAACCGATAAAAAACTATAGAAGATGCTCCCTTAATAGCTGCATTTTCAACAAGGTTGCTTAACTCTATCGCTGCAGTCTTTTGGAAAGACAACATGGTGTATTTTTTATACTCTTCCTTTACAGCATCAAGAAGAAATGATCCTGCTCTACTTATTCCTCCGCCAAAAATTATTACTTCCGGATTAAAAATGTGAATAAAATTACCGGTAGCAACCGCAAGAGCTTTAACCATGCGCCTGAATATAATTCTAGCCAGAATGTCATTATTCTTAGCAGCCTCAATTATAGTTTTTGCACTGATTTTTTCAGCTTTAAAAATTTGAGAATCAGGAAATCTTTTTTGTGATTCTTTTGCAAATTTAATCATAGCGGTGGCTGAAGCAAAAGCTTCAAGGCACCCATGTGAGCCACAACCACATACAGGACCATTAAAATCGATTATCATGTGTCCCAGTTCTGATGCATAACCATTATGTCCTGTTATTAGCTGTCCGTGAGAAATTACTCCGCTTCCAACACCAGTTCCTAGAGTTAGTCCGATAATATTACTTGAACCTTTGTGATTTCCAAAAGCCCATTCACCAAGAACAAATGAGTTTGCATCATTTTCTATGTAAGCATCAATTCCTGTACGTTCCTCAATTAGGGGAACAACCCCAAAATTCTTCCAGTCAGGAAAATTTGGAGAAAACAACACAATTCCCTTTTCTTTATTTATCTGACCGGGAGAACCTATACCTATACCAAGAAGTTCTATTGAAGAATATTTTTTGCGTAATTCTTTAACAAGCTCGTTTATTGTTTCACTGATTCTATCAATCACATCAATCTTCCCGTTTTCTACATTCGTAGAAATGGTTTTCTTCAACAAGATGTTGCCCGTTTCGTCAACCAAACCTATCTTCGTATCAGTACCACCCAGATCTATACCTGCAGCGCAATGGAACATCTTATAGCACTCCTTCCGATGTCAATACCTGCTCTTCTCCGAATCGATGAGATCCAGAAATTCCTCATTATTTTTTGTAGACTTTAATTTATCCACTATAAGCCTCAATCCTTCTTCTTCGTTTGTTGAATCCAGCATCCTTCTCAAGACCCACATCTTTCTCAGTTGTTCCTCTTTTAAAAGCAATTCCTCTTTTCGTGTACCGGAAAGATTTAAATTGATGGCAGGGAAAATACGTTTGTTCGAAAGTTGACGTGATAATAAGAGCTCCATATTACCTGTACCTTTAAACTCTTCAAAGATTACTTCATCCATTTTACTACCAGTTTCTACCAGTGCAGTTGAGATAATTGTTAGACTTCCACCATCTTCAATGTTCCTTGCGGCACCAAAGAAATGTTTTGGTTTATACAACGCTGATGGATCGACTCCTCCACTCAGCAGTTTTCCACTGGGTGGCACATAAAGGTTATAAGCCCTGGCCAGTCTGGTTATACTGTCAAGTAAGATAACTACATTGTATTCAAATTCAACCATTCTTTTAGCCATCTCAAGAGTAAGTTCTGCCACTTTTAACTGCTTTTCAGGATGCATATCAAAAGGTGCACCAATTACCTCAGCATCAGTTGAACGTCTGATATCTGTAACTTCTTCAGGTCTTTCATCAATTAACAGTATCAGTCTGATTGTATCGGGATGGTTAGCTGCTATGCCGTTGGCAATTTCCTTTAACAGGGTTGTTTTTCCAGCTTTTGGAGGAGCTACTATGAGCCCTCGTTGTCCCTTACCTACTGGCGAAAAAAGGTCAATAATTCTTGTGCTTACGATGTTCCTCGCTGTTTCGAGATAGAAGCGTTCATCGGGATGAATGGGAACGAGATTTGTAAAAGCAATTCTCTCACCGGCAAAGCTCAAAGGTTTCTGATTAATTGCTTCAATTCGAAGCAACGCAAAATATTTCTCACCTTCTTTTGGAGGCCTTACCTGCCCGGCTATCCAGTCACCAGTGCTCAAACTAAATCTTCTTATTTGTGATTGACTTACATAGATATCATGTGAACTCGGGAGCAAATTGTTATCCAGAGATCTTAAAAAACCATATCCCCCATCGGTAACTTCAAGAATACCCTGATCGAAAAAGTATCCGTATGATTCTGTTTGTGCCTTTAAGATCGCAAAAATCAAATCTTTTTTGGCCATCTGGGTATATCCGGTAACTTCATACTTCCTGGCCAATTCATACAGTTTTTTAATAGGCATTTTCTGAAGCTGTGATATATCAATTTCCACTTCTCTGATTTTATCCTTTGATTTATTGTTCCCCAACAAAATATCTTCCTGATTTTTTGACTTCTTTTTATCCTCTGATGAAGTATTTTTGGAGGATTCACCGGATTCTTTTTGCCTGGTATTTGTAGACTTTTTTTTCGTTGTTTTCTTTTTCTTTTCTTCTTTTTTTGTTTTTTTTTTTTCTTTTTTTTGTTTTTTACTGTTTTTTTTTGTTTCTAAATCTTCATTTTTTTTTTT
>CAYTVB010000012.1:0-54022 GCA_964441735.1 uncultured Thermotogaceae bacterium | reverse complement strand
TACTGGCTGCCACATTGGCTCCTGAAGAAATCCCAGCCAATATTCCTTCTTTTCTGTTTAATTCATGCATAGCTTCAAACGCTTCTTCATCTTCTATCGTGATTACATCATCTATGATACTTTCATCAAGTATTGAAGGTACAAATCCAGGGCCAATTCCCTGTATTTTGTGATTTCCTGGGACGCCTTTAGTCAGTATTGGTGAATTTGCCGGTTCAACAGCAATAACCTTTATTGATTTATTAAATTTCTTTAATGCCCTACCTACACCTGTTAGTGTTCCACCTGTACCTGTTCCACAGACAAAAATATCTATTTTGCCGGATAGCTGTGAGAAAATCTCGGGCCCGGTTGTAAGCTCATGATATGCTGAATTAGCGGGATTATTAAACTGATCAAGAGTAATTGAAGGAATGATCTCTGTTAGTAATTCCTCCGCTCTTTCTATTGAACCTTTAATGCCTTTTTCCTTTGATGTAAGCTCAACTCTTGCTCCAAGTGCTTTCATTACTTTAATTCTCTCAACACTGGCCGTTTCTGGCATAACCAGAATAGCCCTGTAATTAAAAAAAGAAGAAAGCATGGCTATCGATATCCCTGTGTTTCCACTCGTAGGTTCTATAATGGTTACATCTTTGCTTAATTTATCCGATTTTCTTGCTTTTAGAAGCATACCAAGCACAGCACGATCTTTGATGCTTCCGCCTGGATTATTTTTTTCTAATTTCAGAAATATATTATCTGAATGGTCAAGTTTTCTTAGTTTTACTATGGGTGTGTTGCCAATAGTCTCTACTATGTTCATAAATTATTCCCTTCTTTTTTTGTGTACTTTTTGCTGGAATACCAACGACTGTATCATTTTTGCATACGTGATGAAGTACAACACTGTTGGCACCAATTCTTGCATTATCACCAATATAGATTGGTCCGAGTATTTTTGCGCCAGCACCGATAATCACATTTTTCCCAATATCAGGATGTCTTTTTCCATTTGTCATTACCCTATTTCCAAGTGTTACCTCATGATAGATTAATGTTCCACTTCCTACGGAAGCTGTTTCGCCCATTACCGTACCAATGCCATGATCGATAACAACTCCGGGTTCTAAATTTGCACCCGGGTGAATATCAACTAAAAAAAGAATTTTTGAGAAGTAATGGAACAATAAACTAATCCATTTCAACCGCAAATTCCAGAAAAATCTCGAAATTCTGTAAAATAACAGTGCTTGAAAGCCTGTTGATGTAAAAATTATATATGCCAGAGAATTTGCGGATGGATCTTTTACTTTATATTGCTCCAGGTCTCTATTTATGCTATTTAGTAATTTTCTAAATTCTGATAATATTTGAATATGCTTCAAATTCATCACCATTAATATTCTACCAATTAACTCGGGTATAAACAAGTCTTGTTTAATTTTTTTTATTGTACCATAACGGTTATACTAGATTTAGTATTTAAAAAGTATTTCACCAAATTATGGTTTCAATAATTCATCTTTTTAGTTTGAGGGCTTTCACGTAACTTGAGAATTCTATAATAAGCTTTTTAAAAAGTTACATAATACTATTTCGGGAGATGAACCTGATGAAGAAAATACTTACTGTTCTGTTTTTATTAATCTGTATCTCGGGCATATCAAAGATAAGTCTTGAAGTTAGTTTTTCTCCAACCTTTTCACTGAATAACTACCCTGAAAGATATACAAATTATAAACCAGATTCAAATGATTTATTCAGGTTTAGCGAAATGCCTCCTCTGGCAAGAGCAGGTCTTAAAATTGACGAAGGAAACCTGACTGGAATTATTCGTTTTGAGGCAAAACAGGATTTTTCTGCTTTTTTAATGGGTAGAGATTGGTGTAACCTTCCGATTTCTGTCGATAGTTTTTCTCCGTTTTTTGATGCGAATTTTCCCAGATTGGGATTTGTTGAGTACGATACTGAAAAAATTACTGTTTCCTTTGGCAGGAGAGAGTTAAAATACGGACCTGGTTTTTATGATCTTGCCCTTTCAGATAATTCTCCTTATTATGATCATCTGTGGATAGATTATACTGCGCCCTTTATATTTGGTGAAGTAGGATATAGGTTTATAGGTATATCCTCTGATAGATCAGTTTATGACGCGCCAAAAACATTAATAAACCATGGTATCTGGTTCGATATTGGCGATTTCAGATTATCAATTTCTGAGGAAAATCTTATTTACGGTGTTTATCCCGATCTACAGGATCTGGGGCCTTTTATTATCTACCATCATACCTATCAATCGCATTCAAATGTGATTGCCATTCTCTACGTGGATTGGAATATTGATAACTGGAGATTTTATGGAGAGGGTATTTTCGATGACATTAGATTATCTTCAGAAGGAAATTACTCTAATCCAACAGCGATAGGCTGGTTTGCAGGTGTTGAAAGAAAGTTATTTGATGGAAGTGCTTTTAATACAATCGAGATAAAAGATAGTGATTATACATTATATGATTCAAAGCAGAAAAACGGTGGTTTATACTTACGTTATGAATACTATAGAACATCACCCTACCTATACAACAGACATAGTGAGATTGGTAAATTTGTAAATCCTTTTCGCATGAATGTTATGTGGCTATCTTCATGGGCTACTATTAATACATTTTATGGGTTTAAGTACGGCCCTGATGCTGAATTAAATCTATTTGAAATTCGTTATGAAGATAAGAATTTCAGAAGCAATCTTGTTTTTGAGCTACTACGTAAAGGTGACTATGATATAACCGATGATTACAATCCACCTTTTGAATACCACTGGTACAGATTGGTTGAACCGATAAAGAAGATAGTTATGGTTTCGGTAAATATTGAATACCTGCTGAAAAACAAACTATTAATATTGGGAAATTTCTCTTTAATAAAAGATGATGAAATAAGGTATTATATAAATCTTGGCTTAGGTAAATCATTTAGTTTTTAGGAGGTGTTAATGTGGATAAGAAATTGTTTATTGCATTGTTAATCACACTTTTTGCAGGATTAATCTTTTCAAACAATGGAACATTAATGTTCAAAGAAAGTGAATTATATGAAAAATGGAGACTGAACAGTATTATTAGTGGTCAGGTGCCGTTTTCACCAAATACACCTCTTCCACAGGGATTTGTTGATGGTAATGAAAGCAGTTCGGAAAAGTTTTTTTCAAATCCTTATCTTACACTTGCGCCAGAATTAACAATTAATAATTTTGAGGCTTTTACAAAAAAGGAAGGTTGGTATCATCCCTGTGTACCTTTATTTTTGAGATACAGATACGATTCACTGTTAAGCTGGTTTACTTCTGGAGTTGATACAGAAATAGGTGAAAATTTCAAAGCGGTAATAAATATTGATTTCAAGAAGGATTACAGAAACTACATAGCCAATGGCAAAGATCATGAAACACCGCCCATATCCAATGTGCCACATGAACTGTTTACGGGTAATATCCTTGCTTTTGATTTCAGTTTTCCAAGTTTCGGTTACTTGAGCTATTCTACTGAACATTATTCCTTAGTTGTGGGAAGAAATAAACTAAGCTGGGGACCCATGAGAAATGGTCTTACAATTAGTAATGCTTCAGATTACTATGATAACTTCACAGGTTCCTATACAAGTCCCATGGGCAGTGGCAATTTCACATATACTTTTAATTTGATTTCAAGTGCAACACTCTTAAGCAACAAGGAATGGGTGAAACAGGATAAAGCATGGGATTTGAATCAACAGGATAGAATTTACAACACTCCTGCCAAACACATCATAGGGCATCGTTTTGATTTTCAGCCCTGGGAGTGGGTCCGTTTTGGCATTGGAGAAGTAAACGCTGTGGGAGGAAAAAGCCTCGATTTAACTGATTTCAGTCCGGTAATAATTTATCATAATACCTATGGTGAAGGTTATTCAAACGTGATGCTATCTGTTGATTTTTCAGTTGTCCCATTTAATGGATTAAATATTTACGGAGAATTCACCCTTGATGACTATGCAGGACCAACTGAACCCAGCAAAAAAGGAAAACCAAAAGCTTACGCTTATGGTGGAGGTATAGAGTATGCATTCAATTTCCTCGAATCCGGTACTGGTTCTGCAGCATTTGAGATTTATCATACGGATACCTGGATTTACAACAGATGGCAACCTCTGTTGAAGATGACAAACAGGACTATTACAAAGTCTGAATTACCAGGTGCTAGAGACACAAATGAATATCCGTTGGGGTTTAAATATGGACCGGATGTTAATGCTTTTGCGGTTTTTGTTGATGCTTTTTATGATAAATTTTCTGCTAAAGTGAGATTCGAACATTTTACCCAGGGTGAAATTGACCTTAGAACGCCTTATCTTTATATGGATGACCCGGAGGATGATATAGATGACGAAGCACAGTACCCCGAGGAAGATTACCCTGGTTTATATGATTTTACAGGTCCAGTAGGTGAAACTACATCAGCCAATATAGTAACGCTTACAGGGTCTTATAGATGGAAGTCTTTTACTGTTGGTATTGATACGAATTTTTATTTTGGAGATTATTTCAGAAAATTCTTTGAGAAGAGTTTCTTTTTTGAAATCAGACCATTTGTGGAATATACCTTCTAAAACACAAGAAAAAAGAATACTGCTGTAACTACAACACCAATAATGAAACCGTAAATAAATTGCTTCATGGGAATCTTCTTTTCCGGAGAAGGTTCCTTTTTTTTATGCTGTTCTCTATACCAATCCCTGTCGTATATACTCATTTTAAGTCACCTCTTTTGGTTTTCGTGATAAAGCACAACCAGAAACGTCTTACAAAAATAATGAATGGCAATGCCAGAACGATTCCAAAGGCTCCAAATAATTCTGCAAAAGCGAGGAGTGTTATTAATATTATAAACCAGTTAATCTTCAGTCGTTCCGCCATGATTTTTGGAGATAAAAACCACATTTCCAGCTGGTTGGCTATTATCAAAATGATTGCTGCTATTATTATTCCTATCAATCCTTTACTGGTATAACCAAGTATTAATGTTGGAATGGCAGAAATAATTACACCGAGAAATGGAATAAGATTAGTAACTCCAGCCAGTAAACCCAGAAAAACAGCTCCAGTAATCCCCGTTATAAATGCACCGAATCCAATAATGCTACCCACAATTACCGCTATTATTAATTGGCCTCCTACGTATCTTTGTAAATCTCCAAGAAGAAGGAAGTAAAAGTTTCTTGCTTTATCTATTTCACAGCCTGGAAAAAGAATGGGAATTTTTCTTTTGAGTTTGTATCCACTTATAACCAGAAAAGCAGCTGCAACAACAAGCAATACACTGTAGGTTACCCATGTTGGTAGATTCCTGCTTATATAAACACCGGTATCAAATAAAAAATTGCCAAAGGATTCACCAATATTATCAAAAGAATTCTTGACCGTTTCACGAATCCAGTCTGGTAAATTCGGAAAGTTTTTTAAAATATCTTCTGCAGAAAGTTCCTTAAACTGTTCCTGGAAAGTCTTCACACCGTTCATAAAGACAGGAACTGCGGAAACAATAAGATATGAAAAACTAACGAAAATTATTACTAGTGTAATTATACTAACCAATCCATGCCATTTTTGCTTCTTTATAAAATGTGTGGGTGCGAGCGAAAGTAGCATGATAATAAAACTCATGGTGAGTATACGGGCTGTCAAAGGAAAAATAAAAAATGAAGCTATATAAGCAATAAAATATCCCAGAATCCATTTAGATGTTTTACTCATAGTAATAGCCACCTCAAATATGTTTACTCTAATTATTTGTTAGTAGAAAGGTTATTATAATTTTTGACATAGGTTCATTCATGGACACATAACTATAATACAGTATAATAAAATAAAAAGTGCGTGAGTTTCATAACTCATGCACTATCGTAAAAAGTGAATCTGCTTTTCAGAGATCATTCTTTAAGAGTATTTAATACTAAGCTAATCTTGAAGCCAATTCACTAACTTCTTTCTCGGGTACCTTCTTACCAACAACTGTAAGATCAAGTATATATCCCAATAGCTGATGCGTAAATCTTCTTGAAACCTTCTGTGCGCGTTTTAAAGACATGAAGTTGGTGAGTTTGGTTATGAGCTTTTCGGTTAGTTCTTCTCTTGTATTTATTATGATTTCCTTAATACGCCTGCTTTTTCTTCCGTGAAGCCATAAATACACGAATGATATTAAAACTTCAGGATTTTCATCATATAATGATTCGATCGATCTATATATATTGATGAACAGTTCTTTTGGCCTTTTTCCATCTACCAGGCATGATTCAAGTTTAGGAGTGATGTAATACATCATGAGATACCTTGCAAGATCTATTAGCATTCCCTCTTTAGACCTATGATGATAATGGATTGCAGCAAGATTTACATTGGCCTCCGAAGATACTTTTCTGGTACTTAATCCCTCTATTGTTTCATCCGATATAACTTTGATGGCAGCTTCTAAAATTCTTTCACGAGTTTCCTTTCCGCGCATGGTATCACTCCCTTTAATCATTCGTTCACTTTGATTATAACATGAAAAAAATTGAATAAAAAACCCGAACCTGAAGTCCGGGTTAATTATTTATTTAAGGGGTAATTATAGTCCCCGATTTCTCGTGAACTGCATCATCTACTTTTTGTAATGATGTTATGATTGCTTTCTTTTCTGTTGTTTTTACAAATTCAACTACCGATTCTATTTTTGGGTACATACTGCCCTTTGCAAAATGTCCTTCACCCATCAATTGTTCGGCTTCCTTTACGCTAATCTTTTCAAGAGGTTTTTGATCAGGTTTACCGAAGTTAATATATGCATAATCGACAGCAGTCAATATCATAAACATCTCGGCATTGACAAGTCTTGCCAGAAGAGACGAAGCTCTATCTTTATCTATGACAGCCTCTATTCCTTTTAGATAACCGTCTGCATCTCTAATTACTGGAATGCCTCCACCTCCACCAGCCACTAAAATTGTATCTGCTTCAATTAGCTTTTTTATTGAATCTATCTCTACAATATCAAGAGGTTTCGGGGAGGGGACGACTCTTCTAAAACCTCTACCCGCATCTTCCTTCAGAGTCCAGTTTTTTTCGTTTTTCAGGTTTTTTGCAGTACCTTCATTGTAGAATGGTCCAACGGGTTTTGTTGGATTTTGAAAACCAGGGTCATTCTTATCAACAACAACCTGTGTAAGTAATGTTGCTATATCAGCTTTCGTTCCCCTGGAATTCAGTTCGTTTGAAAGTGTTTGTGAAATCAAATAACCAATTGATCCCTGGGTCATTGCATCGTTAACATCTAAAGGATAGGGTGGCAAAACGTCTTTTGCATGATCCTGTTGAACCATTAAATTACCAACCTGTGGTCCATTTCCATGTGTAATAATGAGGTCGTATCCTTCATCAATCAAGTCAGCGAGATGTTTTACAGTACCCTTTAAGTTTTTTTGCATAATCTCAGCACTTGGCTTTTCTTTAGGTGCGTTTAGTGCATTTCCACCAATTGCAATAACTAGAGTTTTCACAGACTCATCACCTCAAACCAGTGTTGCTATCATGACTGCTTTTATAGTGTGTTTACGATTTTCAGCTTCTTCAAAGACTCTGGATTGCGGTCCTTCAATAACTTCTCTTGTTACTTCGTTGCCTTTGACAGCTGGCAGACAATGAAGGAAAATCGTATCTTTTCTTCCTGTGCTGTTCATAACTTCTTCGTTTACCTGGAACGGTTTAAGAAGTTCAATTCTTTCCTTCAATTTTCCTTCTTCTCCCATTGAAGCCCAAACATCTGTATAAATAGCATCTGCCCCATCTACTGACTCTTTTACATTATCCGTACACTCAAGAATGGCACCGCTTTTTTCATTTCTTGCTATGCCTTCACATTTTTCAACCAATTCTTTTGATGGCCATAATTCCTTTGGGCCACATGAAACAAAATGTAAACCGAGTTTGGCAGCTCCTATAAAGAGAGAATTTGCAACATTGTTTCGAGCATCACCCAAAAACACAAGTTTCCTGCCTCTTAGTGTACCGAAATACTCTTCTATGGTCATGAAATCGGCAAGTATCTGGGTTGGATGATAGAGGTCAGTCAAACCATTGTACACAGGTATTCCTGACCAATTAGCCAGGCCCTCTACAGTTTCTTGTTTGAAACCTCTAAAAGCTATTGCATCAAACATTCTTCCAAGTACTCTGGCAGTGTCCTCAAGGTCTTCTTTAACCCCAAGATGTATATCATCACTTGAAAGAAAAACTGCGTGACCTCCTTCTTCTCCAAAAGAGGTTTCGAAAGCGGTTCTTGTTCTTGTGGATCTTTTTTCAAACAATATTGCCAGTGATTTTCCTGCAAAACGCATTGGATAATTTCCTGCCCTCTTCTCAGCTTTGACCTGTTTGGCTATCTCCAGCAGATAACTTAACTCATCAGAGCTGAAATCAAGAAGAGTTAGAAAACTCTTACCATGTAAATTGACGCCCATGTAATCGCCTCCTTTTTACTGGTATACTTTTATTATGATACCGACTGACACCGATTCTTTCAACAAGGTCTATAATTAGCTAGAGTTAATAAAAGCTTTTTTACAGGCTTATAAACCAGTTTGCTTTGTTATATTGGTTGGAGGTGAAGTATGCTAAGGAAAAAGATCTATTCTGCAATAAATGATGTTTTAAATAAGATAGGTATTCAAAATATTCCTGAGTTTACGGTAGAGATTCCACCTGAAGGAATGGGTGATTATTCTTCTAATGTTGCTTTTCTATTAGCTAAAGAACTGAAAAAAAATCCCAGAGAAATTGCCAGACGAATAGCTGATGAGATTGCAACTTTTTCTTTTATTGAAAATGCCAATGTGGCAGGTCCTGGATTCATAAATATTAACTTGACTAATGAAACATATAGAGACGTTTTGAAGGAATTACTTGAGGATTCTGAATTCTGGAAAGCAAGGGGCCACACTAAAATACTCTTCGAATTTGGGAGCGCCAATCCTACAGGTCCTATTACCATAGGACATGGCCGACAACTTGTTTTTGGAGATACGCTTTCTTCAATTTTTGAGAGTCAGGGTTATGTAGTGAGTAAAGAAATGTATCTAAATGATGCTGGAAGACAGATAAAACTACTTGGAAAATCTCTGTGGTCAAGATATATGCAGCTACTTGGTGAAGATGAGGCAATACCAGAAGATGGTTATAGGGGCAGCTATTTAGTTGATATAGCAGAAGCATTTAAGAAGGATTTTGGTGAGAAGTTTAAGGGAGAATGGAATAAAGAAAAGGAAAAAGTTTTTTCTGAATATGCTTTAAACAATATTGAAAAAGAGATACAAGATACATTATCGCAAATGAGAGTTTATTTTGATTCATATTTTAGTGAAAGAAGTTTAGTAGATAATAACGAAGTGGAAACTATACTTGTGACGTTAAAGGAAAGAGAACTGTCATATGAAAAAGATGGCGCTTTATGGCTTAAGGTATCTACTCTGGAAGACGAAAAAGACAAGGTATTAATACGTTCTGATGGAACTTATACGTATTTTCTCACCGATATTGCCTATCATTTCAATAAGTATCGGAGAGGTTTTGAAATAGCCTGTGACATTTGGGGTCCTGATCATAGTGGACATATAAAGAGAATGAATGCAGCAATGAAAGCTCTGGGGTTACCTGAAGATTTTCTAAGTATTGTTATTCACCAGTATGTCAACATAAAACAGGAAGATAGGATTGTTAAAATGTCAACTCGAAGGGGTGAATTTGTTACTCTTAAAAAGCTTCTTGAAACGGTTGGGACCGATGCAGCACGTTACTTCTTTGCAATGTTTGATCCGGATACGCATATGGATTTTGATATTGAGCTGGCACGAAAAAAGTCAAGCGACAATCCAGTTTATTATGTCCAGTATGCTCATGCAAGAATAAGCAGCATTTTCGAAAAGGCTGCCAGAGAAAAACTGGAACCAGCTCCTCAAATAAGTGACAGATATGAGTATAACGAAGAGGAGAAAAAAATTATTAAACAGATTTGTGATTTCAAAGATACACTAAATAAAATTACCATCGATTTTAAGACCAATCGGTTGACCTCATATCTGGAGCAGCTTGCCGCTTTGTATCACGCATTCTATAACAAACATGTAGTAGTTGATTCACAATCTCATGATGTATCCTCAATGCGTCTGAAACTTTCAAAACTGGTTAAAAGAACGATTGCACAGGGACTTGATCTTCTGGGCGTTAATGCACCCGAGAGTATGTAGATGATTGACATTGGAACTTTTCAATAACCGGGTTTAATATCAATATTACTGATCAGTTTTGATATTTCCTTGTAAACAGAGGCATTGGAGAATATCATCTTTTCTGTATCGAAAACATCAATTTCTTCGCCATTCCAGTTTGTTATGATTCCTCCTGCTTCTTTTACAATTACATAAGCAGCTGCGATATCCCATATTTTCATTTCAACACTAATGAAAGCTTCAGAAAAACCTGCACCCACAAATGCTGCCTGCAACGCTGCAGTGCCAAGCATCCTTATTCGTTGTACTTTGTCATGAAGTACTGATGTTAAGTCCATTGCTGTTCTATTTGATGTACCAAAGGTTACAAGGCTGTCTTTAAGCTGGTTGTTGCTGGAAACAGAAGTTTTATTTTCATTTAGGTAAGCTCCAATATTTTTAGCAGCATAAAATAACATACGGGCTCCGGGCCAGTATATAACCCCTATCGTCGGTTCTTTTTGTTCAAAAAAAGCGATTGATACGCAATATAATGGTAATTTGTGAACAAAATTCAATGTACCGTCAATGGGATCGATTATCCAGACATTGTCTTTAACAGGCTCATTGGCTTTTCCTTCTTCTTCAGCAATAAAATTATCTTCAGGGAAAAAATGCTTTATGCCCCGAATAATTTCTCTCTGGGCTTTAACATCAAATTGTGTTACAAAATCAGTATCGTTGCTTTTTGTATCAACTATTCTTTTATCATTATTGTTTTTTAGTATTGAGTCACCAGCATTTTTAGCAATTTTCCTCGCAATTTCAAGTCTTTTGTTTATTTGAGATAAATTCATCACACACCTCCATATTATAAAAATCATATCATTTTTGTTTTGCAGTACAGTTTCTTTGTGTCTTTATGCCAAACTGTGATAAAATCTCATTGAATAAGCTTTTAAAGAATTCTACTGGGGGGGACGGCTATGAAAAAAATGTTCCTATATTTAGTCATTCTTGTCATACCTTTGACATTTGCTTTTGGATGGGATTATCTGAAAATAGATCCTCTTTTATTAAATTATGAAGAAACAAATGATTGGAGTATAGGTCCAAACGAAATGTTGAGTTCAATTTTGAGTATGGAACCTTATAATTTAATCAAATCATATGGTCTGAAGGTTGAAGAAGATGAACTGAATGGGTTAACAGAAAATGAACTCTATCGTCTGATTATCGTTAGAGCGGGTGGAAAAAATTATCCGATACTGATTAATTCAAATGGGTTTGTAGTGAGCGATGAAAGGGAACTCGAACTGTTGTTCTCGGTATTGACAGGAGATATCCCTGATCCTTCAGAAGTTACGTCGCTTTATGATAGTTCTCTGAACATGGTTGATTCACTGGTTTCAGCTATCAGCCCATTTACTTACAGTTCAAGAGAATCGTTGATAGATAAAGCTTTTAGATATCTAAACAGAATTAACTATGACACTGTAGAAAGCCTTATAAATTACGCTTACACAAAAGATGAAGATTACTGGAAACTTGCCTTACATGACACAGCAAATGTACTTCTGGAAAGAATAAAAACTCTGGAAAATTTACTAAAGAAAAATCATAGAATATTTGTAAATGAAGCAAACAAAACCGGCTCTTTAAGAGCAATAGAAGCAATGAATGAAATCGAAAAGTCCTACTATGAAATAAAAAGTATCTATGAAGAGATCAATCCTGAGTTTCAAGAAACAAGAAAAGAAAACCTGATAAATATTAGTAAAATATATAAAAAGATGGAAATTAACACACTGATAGCCAGCGATAAAGGAACGCTTATACAAAAATTAATGCAAGAACCAGCAGAACTAATAAAACTTTTTGAGCCTGTGGTTGAAAAACAAGAAAAAATTGACAGTCTTATTAAGGCCTTTAGTTCATTGAAGCTCGATGTTCAAAAGCTTCCCGCACTGATTGTATATCCAGAAAATAAAAGTGTGGTATTTCTTGGTGATAAAAAGTCGATAACTCTCATGTGGCGATATGTTTATCCCACTTCAAAACTTCCCGTATATACAATCGAATATGCGGAGGTTGGTAAAAAACCTCAAACATTCACCACAACATCTAACAGTATAAGTCTCCATTTCAGTTCATTTAAGGAATATGTTTGGAGTATTACAGTTGATCAAAAAGAAACGCACAAATTCGTTTTCAATACACTGGAAACGCTACCCGAATTAAAAATCACCAGTATAAAATCACAAAATCCAGTCAGAATTGAATGGACACCCTACGAAAAATATAATGTGGAATATATTGTCAGGATACCCGGAATAATTACTGAAGAATACACAAGGAATAATTTTATCCAGTTAGAACTTCCGGAAAATGATGAATTTAGAGTAATTGTTGAGGTTTTCACCATTAATGGTATGAAGGTTGATATAGAAGAAGCTGAAAAGACTTTCTACGTTCCTTATTCATACCCGGTAGTCAATCCGTCTCCCACAGGTACGATTACGCGAGGACTGACAGAATTTACCTGGGAACTTGGGAAAGAGATGGAAGTAGACCAGTACAGATTTAAGCTTTCAGCCCCCGAAAACATAATCCGGGATTTAGATGAAGAAACCACAAAAGTAAAACTTGATAAGTTTGGTAGTTATTTGTGGACTGTAGATGTTGTCTCCGATAAAGGAACATTGAGTAATCTAGACAGTAATGGCGAACGTTCATACTGGGAATTAGCAGTGGTAAATGATCTTCCAAAAATAGATATGGAACCAGCAGGAACAAAGATAACTAAAGAAAGTGAAATAACTGTAAATGTTTCCATTGAGGAAAAAGATGGTGATGAGGTTAGTTACGGATTGGAGACTTCCATCTATCCTGTTTTTACCGACTCTGAGGTAAGTGGTCCAAGATCCGGTAAAGATAAAATTGATGATAGCTTTCTGGTTGAAATTCCATTAGGTCGGGATTTCTATATTAGAGCATTTGCCGATGATGGCTATGACCGGGTTTACAGTGATGTCTTGAGAATTACCGGTGAGTATTCATGGATAGGTAGCAGTAAACCTGGAGATGAACCTGCCACTACTCGAATACTAAGCTGGGATGTAAAAGATCTAATACTTGAAAATTTCAGATTTAAAGTGGTTCTTTCAGAAAAAGAAGGTCCCGGTAAACCTGTCGAATTGTTGACATCAGAGAAGCAAATAATTGTAAATGATCTAAAACCTCATACTGAATATAATTGGTATGTTGTTCTTGTTAAGGGAAATGGTAAAGAAGAACTATTCCCGAGTCCCGTGTGGAGTTTTAAAACAGAAAATAGAAAACCATTAATAAATTTCATTTCACCCAAAGAAGGAGAGTCTGTAAATCCACTAACCGGAAGCATTTCATGGGAAGCACTGGACCCTGATGGTGATAAGATCATCAAGCAAAGTTTCTCCATTAATGAGGGAAATAATATTTTGTTTGAGGAATTTATAGATCCAGAAGCGACAACCTTTGCATTTAGTGATTACGGGTTAAATCTTGATGAAAATGTTATCTATGAATGTGAGATTACCGCGACAGATAGTCTTGGTGCTGGATCACGTCCAAAAACAAAGGAATTTTATACATCTCTTGTTACACCAACAGTAGAGATTATTATGCCCAAAGATAACTCTACGGTAAATCCTGATAATCTTATAGTTGAACTTGAATCAACGGATGTGAAAAATGCAGAGTTACGCTATAATGTTTACTTAAATGATGAACTGGTGCAAACAGAAACGGAATCAAGTTTCGTTCTTCCATCTGAAATAATCCAGGGACACAATGAATATATCCTTGAAATAAAGGTTATAGATGAGCACGAATTGTCATCTACAAGCACTGTTACGTTCAAAACATTCAACCGTACTCCTGAATCGCCTGAAATTATCAAACCAGAGAATACAGAAGAACCTTATGATTTAAAGGGAGGTATAGCGTGGAAGTGTGTGGATCGTGATGGAGATGACCTGGAATATATGATTACGATAACCCGACATGGTGAAACCTTCCTTGATTTGGAAACAAAAGAAACATTTGTTGAATCTGGAAAGATGCCAGAGATTAAAGGCAACAGAACGTATGATGTAACCATTAAAGCGCTGGATGAATACGGAGGAATAAGCAGTAAAACAACAACAATTAAACAGATCAACACATTACCTACAATTGATCTTTTTGAGCTTGAGGCAGAAATAGCGCAAAAAGGACAAATAGTAAGTGTCAATGTTGACTATTCAGATAGGGATGAAGATGAATTGTCAGCTGTCCTGTATGTTAAGAATCAGGAAGGCGATCTTATCAAAGAACACAAAATTGTCAAAAAACAGTTTAAGATTGAATTACCGGAAAGAGGAATTTATAACTTCGAGTTAGAGGTAACTGATGAACACGAAGGTAAAACAACAGAAAGCAAAAAATTACCTCTAATAAATAGAGCTCCCATTATTGAAGTGTTTGAACATTCGGTAGAGAAAGGTGACAGCGGCTATATATTAACGACGAATCTTGTAATACTTGACCCTGATGGGGATGATGTCATTGTAATTGCACAGTTAAAGGGTGATGATATAGAAAGACAGCCAGAGATTAAAAAGGAAAAACAACAAATGAAGCAAAAATTCACTGTTGTTTTTACCGGACTGAAAGGTCATACTGATTATGAATTATATGTTGAAGTACATGATAATCCTCCTTCAGAGTATGGCTCAAAATCTTCTAAAGTGTCCAGTTTAATAGAAACTCCCAATTCACCGCCCGAGGTATTGTCCTATAATGTTAATAAGGATGTGGAGGGTTTTGTTGACTACAAAAATGCACAATTTAACTGGAGTATTGACGATTTTGACGGGGATGAAGTAAAAAGCGAGATAGAAATCTATGAGGGCGAAATAAATAAAGGGAAGCTTTATGGAAGATACACAACTGATAGTGAAAACTATGCAGTAAGCGATCTTGAACCTCATACAGAATATTACTGGAGAGTAATAGCAAGAGATAATTATAATGCGGTGTTCAGCACTGATTACAAACCTTTTGTAACACTTAACAATAAACCGGAGATAGATTTCTCTATTTCTTTTGAGGGTATTTATCCCGTAATAACAATTGATGCAAGAGATGCTGATGGAGATATGCTTACGTATGAAGTGAAACTGTTTGATAAAGGAAAGCTTATTTATCAGACACTAACAGAAAAACAGGAAGTGGTTATAGAAAGTGAAAATTTAACAGGACATCATGATTATTCAATAGAAGTATCGGTTACAGATGTTCGTAGTGCAACTGAAAAATATGCAAAAACTTCTTACAAAGAAAAATCATTTGAAACACCAAACCGGGTCCCAAAAATAAGAGACTTTGCAATTGTTGATACAAGTGGACGCAATGTTACATCAAGGAGAATGGAAGGTATAACAAGATATCCACTTTTCTCTTGGTTAGCAGAAGATCCAGATGGGGATTCTCTTGAATATCAGCTTACCATTGTGGATGCATCTACGGGTGAGATTGTTGTCAAAAGCGATATGATTGATGAAAATGCCTTTTCTGTTGAAAAACCATTGAAAGGTCATACTCGGTATATTGCGACACTGGTAATTAAGGATAGTTTTGATGGTGAAAGTACTGTTTCTATTGAGTTCGAAACAGAGAATGCTCCACCAGCGATTAAAGAACTCATTAATCCCAAACCGGATTCAGAAAAAATAACACCTAAACCTGAATTTATATGGGAAGCAGAGGATCCTGATGGTGATGCCTTAAGATATCAAGTTTTTATCTGGAAAAGTGATGAAAAGGAACCCGGAACACCATTCGTATCGACAAATAACAATAGACTTGAACTTGGTGATGAGGAAAGACTTAAAGGTCACAGTTTATATTACTGGAAAGTAATTGCAAGAGATGATTTTGGTGGTTCTGACAGTGAAACAGCAACTTTCACTACAAGAAATGGAATTCCATCGGTGAAAGATATGGAGATTTCCAGCATTGCAACAGACAGCGTTCCTTCATCGATAAAAATTGACTGGAATGGATATGATCCTGATGGTGATGAATTAAACTATTCAGTTGAGTTAAAAAATATTTCTGAAAATAAAGTCACCATTAAGGAGAACATTGAAGAACCCTATGTAATATTCTCTGATCTTAAAGGGCATAGTGAATATGAAACTGTCGTATATGCGGAAGATGGATATGGTGGAGTTAGCAGAAGTAATAAATATTTTGAAACAAAGAACAACAAACCAATTACCAGGCTACAGGTTCCTGAAATTTTGAATTCCGGTTTTGTAAAAATTCACTGGAAAAGCTTCGATTATGACAACGATGACCTGGAACACTTAATCACAGTAATTGATCTCAGTACAGATAGAGAAGTATTTTCAAACCGTGTTAATTCAAACAGTCTGATTTTGCCATTTCTCCCTGGAAACCGCGAATATGAGGTAACAGTAGAAACTTACGATGGGTTTGGAGGAATGTCATCTGATACAGCCATTTTCAACGTTGGTAACACTTTGCCTGGAACTCCGAGGGCTTTTTCTCCTGCTGATGGTTCAAAGGTAAGAATGAATTTTGATACCTTTAGCTGGAAAGCAACGGATCTTGACAATGATGACTTAAGTTACGATTTGATACTTGAAAATGTATTTTCCGGGGAATCGCTCAGAATATCTGGAATTCATTCCGAAGAAATGCATTTTAATTTCCTGACACCTTTCACACTTTACAGATGGCGGCTTGTAGTAGATGACGGTCACGGTGGTAGTTCAGATGGTAGTTACTGGTATTTTCTAACAGATGGTGATCGTTCCACTGCAAAAGGTAGTCGTTATCTTTCCATTTTCAAAGACAGAATTCTTAGGAAAGAATTTATTCTGCTTGGTACTACTGATGGAAAGTTAATATTGTTGAACGAAGGAGATAAAATTACGAAATTTGGTGAAATTGACGTCTTTAATGACGGTTTGAAGGAAATATCTTACTTTGAAAATGAGAGATTACTCGCAAACCTGACAGATGATATTCCTGAAAACATAGAGCCAATTGCAATTAAATGTAAAAGCGATTCTGATATGGAAAAAGTGATCCTAATAACCAGTCTTGATAAACTGGTTGAAGGAAACAATCTATTTATATTTGATCTAGAATAAACGGAGGTATGGATTGGTATGTTCCAGAATTTCAATGAAATGATTGAATATGCCAGTGAATTGAAAACTCAGCGTGTTGCTCTGGTGGGCTCAGAAGACAAAGAAGGACTTCAGGCATTGAAAAAAGCAAAAGAAATGGGTATAGCTGAACCCTTGCTGGTAGGAGATAAACAAACTACAACCAGAATATGCAAAGAAATTGAACTTGATTGTGAAATAATAGATGCTTCTAATTCAATAGATGCAGCTGAAAAAGGGGTAAAAGCTGTTAAAAATGGAGATGCACAAATATTGATGAAAGGATTGGTAAAAACATCTATATTGTTAAAAGCAGTACTAAATAAAGAATGGGGTTTAAGGAAGGGCAAACTTCTTAGTCATCTGGCAATTCTTGATGTCCCGGCGGTGGACCGACTGATATTTGTTTCAGATGGAGGTATGGTTATTAAACCGGATATCAATGAGAAAGTAGCAATTATAAATAATGCAGTTAGCTTTATGAATGAAATTGGTTATGATAAGCCTTGTGTAGCTTTGCTTGCAGCTGTAGAAGTAGTGAATGAAAGTATGCCTGAAACGTTGGAGGCAGCTGCAATATCAAAGATGGCAGAACGTGGTCAGATAAAAAACTGCGAAATTGATGGACCACTTGCACTGGATAATGCTTTAAGTGATATGGCTGCTAATATAAAGAAGATTTCTGGTTCAGTTGCAGGTAATGCAGATGCGCTAATTGTTCCCGATATACACTCGGGTAATATTTTGGGTAAATCAGCTGTATATCTTGCGGATGGAACTATCGCTGGTATTATTCTTGGAGCCACTGTACCTATTGTGATAGTATCTAGAGCAGATGTGGCGCGTTCAAAATTGGCCTCTTTGGCACTTTCTGCAATATCAGCTGCGAATAAATAGTTTAGTATAATAATACATAGATTTGCTAAGCCCGGTTAATCACCGGGTTTGTTTTTGCATTTTTAAAAAAATGGAAACTTTATAAAAATAAGATAACGAATTTAAGAATTAGGGCAGTAACTGTGTACATACAATTAGTGTCTGTTTGGTTTTACTGGATTCTTACTATAATATATTAATATGACAGAAAAAGTAGCCATAGATTTTTGGAGGGATATCTATCCGAAGGGCCCTGGGAAATGGAACGAAATTAAATGATCGTTACAAAATACTTGTTTCGCTTGGTAGAGGAGGGTTTGGACTAACTTACCTTTGTGAGGATTCAACAAATGGAGAATATGTAGCGGTAAAAGAATTTTTCCCAACAGGTGCTGTTCGTCGTGATTCTTCAGTTGAACTGCCATCTAATTCCGAATGGGACAATACATATGAAAAAATTGATAATTTTCTTCAGGAAGCTGAATTGATTTCTTCCATTGACGATACACGCGTAGTAAAGGTTTTAAATGCGTTTAAAGAAAATAAAACAGCTTATTACGTGATGGAATTTATTCAGGGTAGAACGCTTAGAAAATACGTAAATGAAAGAGGTTTTCTTTCTGATGTGGAGATAAAAGAACTAATAGATGAAATTGGTAAAGGTTTACAGGCGGTTCATGGCAAAGGCATTCTTCATGGTGATTTGAAGCCTTCCAATATCCTGATAACTGATGACAAAAAAGAAGTTAAAATAACTGATTTTGGTGCAGCTTCCTCGATCGGTAATCTTTATAGAGGTTCTATAGGTAACATTGTTTCGATGCATTATTCTTCTCCGGAACGTTTTACAAAGGAAATGATACTGACTGTACAATCTGATATCTATTCACTGGGAGCGATCATATACTTTATGATTACAGGCCATGATCCCTTACCTGCAACGAATAGGTTAAAAGGTGAAAAGATGAGATTTCCGCCAATTTCTAAGAGGTTGAAAAAGGTTATTGAAAAATCAATGCAGCTTCTGCCACAAAGTAGATTTCCTAATGTCAACAATATGTTGAAATATCTGAATTCTCCTATTAGATATCTGTTTTCATGATTTCTCGATAATTTCTTTTAGTTCAACGAGAGTTTCCCGTACAGATTCAAATTCTATTTGTTGAATAGTTTCTTTGAAAAGTTCTGAGCTATATTTAATGGATTCAGACAGTGAAAGACGATCAAGAATAGTCGGTTTGTTTAGTTTTTTATCTTTACCAGGGGTTTTCCCGAGAGTTTTGTATGTCCCGGTGACATCTTTAATGTCATCCATTATCTGGAAACATATTCCAAATTTGTCACCAATCTCTTCATAATGTTCAGCCTTGTCTAACAAACCTTTGACGATAAAAGGTGAAGAAAAACAAAATCCAAATAGTGCTCCCGTTTTAAGTCTGTGTATTTCATTAAGAATGTCTTTGCCATATTTTTCATATCGTATATCAAGATACTCCCCAATAACCACATTCTCTACGACAGTATTCCAGGCTTTATTTAATTTTTTTGAGCATTCAGTGCCAATGTTAAGAGAGTTAATTAAGCGCCCTGCATTAAGCATGAGGTAGTCACCAGCAAGCAATGCTTCACCTTCACCGAAAACAGTGTGCAAAGTTGGTTTCCCGCGCCTAAGATTATCGTTATCAATAGCAGGCAGATCATCATGTATTAAACTCGCGCTGTGAAATATCTCTACTGCAAGTTGTAAGGGTAGCGCTGACGAATTGTTTATTTTAAGGTTTTGTGAGAATAAGTGTATTAAATAAGGCCTGAGTCTTTTTCCTCCAGCAAGAGGAGTATATTCTATTGTTTTCTTGAAATCTGAAGGAACGTTTATCGTATCAAGATATTTTTTTAGTTCACTGTTAAAGTTTTCAGCGAATTTTTTAAGTTTCGTCTTCATCGGAGTCATCATCTTTTCTGCGAAGATAGCGCTTAAAGTCTTCAACCTGTATATTTTCAATAAACTGTTTGAATTCTTCTTTATTTCCTTGCTTTGTAGTATTTTCAGGGTAGTCTTCTCCAAGCTTTTGAAGGTCTATGGCGCTTTGTTCAAAAACCTCTTCTTCAACGAATATTGGAAAACTGGATTTCACTGCCAGCACCAGGCAATCTGAAGGTCTGGCATCTATTATTATACTTTCGCCATTATCTTTTTTTAGATAAAGAGAGGCGTGATATACATCGTTTTCTATTGAATGAATTAGTGCTTTTTCAAATGTTGCGCCAAGTGTTGTTATACAGTTTATCAACAAATCGTAGGTTAATGGTCTGGGGAAATCTTTTCCACTTACCGCTAAAGCAAGAGATTCAGCTTCAAAACGTCCAATCCAGATTCCGAAACCTTTATCTGATTTTTCGGTTTCCAGTATTACGACAGGTGTGTTTGATTGATCAATGGCCAGGCCTCTAATTCTGACTTTTAGCATTTATATCACTCCCTTCATCGCTTCTAATTGCGGTTAGGGTATTACTCATAAGCTCTTCAGTTCTTCTCCTCAACTCTTCTTCATTGGAAAATTCTTTTGGATAGATCGGCTTCGATATTCTTACGGATATTCTTGCAGGATTAACCAGCAGACTTCCTTTTTTCAACATTTTTCGCGTACCATCAAAAGCCACGGGCAGTATTGGTATGTTTAATTTGTAGGGTATGGTAAGACTGCCTTCTTTAAAATCACCCATACTACCACTACTTTCTCTAGTTCCTTCAGGAAAAAGCATAATCGTTCCTCCGTTTTTTAAAACACGAAGGATTTTTCTCATAGATGAAGCAGTTTGTACCTTATTACCACGTTCTATTAAAATGCCGTCAAGCCTTAGCACAAACCACTTCAAGAAAGGGATTTTTCCAACTTCTTTCTTTGCTATGAATGAAATTCTGCCCTTAACAAAACCTGCCATAAGTGGTATATCAAAAGCACTTTGGTGATTTGATACAATTATTGTTGGACCATTTTTAGGTATATTCTCTTTGCCAGAAACTTTTACTTTGCTGAATGAGAGCAAAAATGCTGCTCTTCCAAAACGTCCTACTTCTTTTCCAAGGTAATCTTTAGCTTTTTCGCGTGAAGCGAGCTTTTCTATAATTAGACTAATTAGTAAAACTATAGAACCATATACGCAAACATAGAGAACAAAAGAAAAACCAACCCAAATAGTAACCAATAAATTAATGAATTTCTTCATAGCTTTTTTTCTCCCTGTTAATTACTTCTCCATCTTTTAGCTCATAAATATCTATTTCGCGCAGCGCTTCGTCAACAATTGCATCCATATCAAGCTTTTTTTCTTCTCTTCTGACAAGATGGAGTTTTGCTTTTGTCACCGGTTTCGAAGGTAAGAACATTACACAACAATCCTCATATGGTCTTGATGATATGTCAAAGGTTTCTATTTTTTTCGCTTTTTCTACTATATCCAGTTTATCAAATCCAATAAGTGGTCTTAGCACAACATCATCTGAAACATCACCAATTGCCTTAATATTCTCCAGTGTTTGGCTTGCTACCTGGCCGAGATTCTCTCCGGTAATTAAAGCAAGGTACCCTTTTTTATTGAGTATGTTTTGTGCAATCCTCATCATTAACCTTCTTTGTATTACAAGACTGTATTTTTCCTGTACATTTTTATGGATTGTGGTCTGTGCTCTGGTAAAATTTATGGTAAACATTTTAAATATGCGACCGCCTGTAAATTTCGTTAATTCTTTTCCAAGATCAATAACTTTTTGCAACGACTTTTCTCCTGTAAAGGGAGGACTTCGAAAATGTATTGCATCGACAATTAACCCTCTTTTCATTGCATACCATCCAGCAACGGGACTATCCAATCCACCTGATAGTAGAAGTAATGCTTTACTGCCTGTACCAACAGGAAGCCCGCCAGGTCCCCTGTGTTTTTCTCCGGTTACAATAATACAATCATCCCTGATTTCAGCATTAACAGTAAAACCGGGTTTATGAACATTTACTCTCAATGTGTCATGGTTTTCAAGGATTTTTTCACCGAGCCAGGCACTAAATTCAAGACTGTTCATGGGATAATTTTTGTTGGCTCGCTTTGTTTCAACTTTGAATGTTTTTAATCCACAATCGATATTTCTTTTAGCGATAATTGAAGCTGCCTGTTCAACTTCGTTAGCATCAAGAGCACACGATTTTCCTGAACTAAAATTTTGTATACCAAAGGTATTTTTTAAAACAGTTTTAACGTTGTTATCAAGCTCGCCATCAATAAATATTCTGCCCCTTTCTCTCCAGATGTGGCAATCCTTCAACTGATTCGAAATATTATTAATAAGAATATTTTCAAAAATTTTTCTATTTCTACCTTTCAAACCAATTTCTCCGTATCTAACAACTATTATACTTTTCATGGACAACCTCCTGTTCCACAACTCATTAACAATGATATAATATTTCTGCTTGAATATCACTGATGGGAGGTAATATTTATGAAGAAGATTGTATTTATTGTCTTTATGGCATTGGTTGTTTCAATAACTGTATTTTCTATTGACTATGAGGAAGCTTATCAAAGATTTATTGTAATTAGGTCTTCTCAAAATGTAGAAGAAATGGGAGATTTAATTGATCAACTGGAGGAACAACCAGAAGTTTTTGAAAATGTAAAATTTTTGACATTGCTTGCTGATTGTAAAAGAGAGTATGCTAATTGGGCGCCTGAAGAGAAAAAAGTTGAAAATTATGAGCGAGCACGTGAGCTTGCGGAAAAAGCCATTGAGATGTATCCAGAATATGGTTATGCTTATTATGTGGCAGGGGCTTCAATTGGACAACTGGCTGAATTTGCAGGTATAGTAAAATCACTTTTTATGCTTGGTGATTTTGATCACTTCATAGAAAAAGCTATGGAATTGATGCCAACTAACAATTTACCATTTTTAGCTATGGGGATGAGATACAGAGATACACCGTGGCCTTTTAGGAATTATGGTAAATCAGAAGAATTATTGTTGAAGGCAATAAATCTTGATCCTGATTACATAAACTCTTACTACGAACTTGCATTGCTTTACGAAAAATGGGGAAAAATGGATAAAGCTGCGGAATACTTTGAAACAATCCTGGAAATGCCCATTGAGCCAGAATATAAAGCTCAGGGAAAAGAATCTAAAGAAAAAGCAGAACAATGGTTGAAGGAGAATGGATACAAATAGAAGATGCGTTCATCTTTGATACGCTACATTTTTGCAATCGTTCCATTATTGCTGGCAAATACATTACAATTAAACCTATATTACATGGTTATAATATCCCTTTTACTGATTGCAGGAACATTCCTCAGTAAAGAAAAAGATTGGATTGTAGGATTACAGGGACTTACCCTGTTATTGATATATGCCTTTGCTGCATTTTCATATATTAGAGAAGGTGGATTAGCGGATAGACAAATACCTTTACTGTTTTTTTCGATGGGTTATTTTTTCTCAGGTCTGGAAGGTTTTCTTTTGTTTAAAAAGATCGCTGTTATTTTTGCAATTATTTTCTGGGCTTTTGTTGCACTGGGTTTAAGTCTGGTCTCCTACGAAAAAATGGGGTTTGGTGGTATTGTGCTGTCAGCAGGATTGATAGCGTTGATTGTGACGCAGGATATAAGGAAACTACTGATAAGGATGAAACAAAGCAGTAGCAATAATGAACAGGAGTGATTTTTTGTCAAAAAAGAATATTTGCATTGGTAGCGTGCAGTTTAATGCCTCAAATAAGATGCCAGGAAATAACCTTGAAATGGCTATGGATTCAGTTGACACACTTGTAGATAAAGGCGCTCAACTTATTTTGCTTCCGGAGATGTTTAATTCAGGGTATGGTTCTGATGAAGGCACCATAGAAACAGCAATTGAAATGTATGAAGAGACAATAGAAACCCTTTCTGCACTATCGGATTATAATGATGTGGCGATTGTGGCAGGGATTATCAGAAAATCAAAAAATGGTTACACCAATTCCACTACCGTTTTTAAGCCTTATGAAGAACCCATTTTTTATGACAAAATTCATCTGTTTAGAAAAGAAAAAGAGAGCTTCATATCGGGAAATAAGCCACTAAGATTTTCTTTTGAGGGAATATCTTTTGGAATAGTTATGTGCTATGAGGTTGGATTTCCTGAATTATCAAGAATTTTAGCAAAAGAAGGAGCAGAAGTTCTATTAATGCCCTTTGCATTTGGAAAAGAAAGATACAGAATTTACGATATTGCAACGAGAGCAAGAGCGCTTGAGAACGGCATTTTTGTGGTAACTTCCAGCCAGTCAGGCAGATGTAAAGAAATGGAACTATTGGGGCAGAGTAGAATGGTTTCACCTTCTGGAGAGGTTATAGAAAGTTTGGGTACTGGTGAAGGAATAATGTGGAATACACTGGATATTGATATTGAAAAGCGCTATCGTTACGAAGAAGTAGGAGATAGCCACGCTTATTTTGCAAACATTAAAGAGAATGTATATACACTAAAGCTTAATACAGAGAATTCATAACAAAAAATGGTGTTGACATAAAGCTCTCATTGGTCTAAAATGTGTTTGATTGGGCCGTTAGCTCAAACGGCAGAGCGGCTGATTCTTAATCAGTAGGTTGCGGGTTCGATTCCTGCACGGCCCACCAAAAAAAGCAAGAGGAGTCCCGTAACTCCCACCCCCGCTTAAGCTGAGGGGTATAAGATTGAAAAAGAGAAAATTTGGGCGGGATTCCTCCGCCTATTTTATTTTGTGAGGTGATTTATTATCGGAAGGAATTATTCTAAAGTACCGAAGAACAAGAAGAGTTATGCTCCCAGAAACAACGAGATCCGTAGCGACAAGGTAAGGGTAATTGATGAAAACGGAGAGCAAGTTGGCATTATGCCAACAAATGAAGGAATTAATATGGCTCGTGATAAAGGCTATGATCTCGTGCTCGTTGCTCCTAACGCCAATCCACCCGTTGCCAAGGTAATGGATTACGGAAAGTACAAATATGAAAAGGAAAAGCGTGAAAGAGAAGCAAAGAAAAAATCTAAACAGAATCAGCTAAAGCAAATGAAATTCAGATTGGGAATAGAAGATCACGATTTTAATACAAAAGTTGGTCATATAAGAGATTTTCTTGAAGAAGGAAGTAAGGTTAGAGTTGTAATAATGTTTAGAGGAAGAGAAATGGCTTTCACCGAAAAGGGCAAAGAGTTACTTGAGCGTGTTTCAGATGAGCTAAGTGAAATTAGCGAAGTAGATAAATCTCCGAGAGTCGAAGGTCGTGACATGTGGATGATGCTGAAACCTAAAACGAAGCAAGGAGGAAAAAAAGATGGGAAAAAAGAATAAAATGAAGAGTCATAAAGCCAGTGCCAAAAGATTTAAGATAACTAAAACGGGAAAAGTACTTAGACAACATTCAGGTAGAAATCATAACACTGGTAAAATGCGTGAAAATTACAGCAGAAATTCGAGAAAATGGGAAGAAGTAGAAAACAGGAAAGTTGCCAAAAAAGTTAAACAGGGAATCCAAAAATAATTGTAATGAAACGAGAGGTGATTATAAATGCGTGTTAAAGGTGGAGTTGCAGCCAAAAAGAAGAAGAAAAAGATACTTAAAGCTGCAAGAGGTTATAGAGGTGCACTAAGCAGAAGATACAGACTTGCAAAACAGTATTATATTAAATCAGGATTTTATTCCTATTTTGGAAGGAAAGAGAAGAAAAGGGATTTTAGAAAATTATGGATTACCAGAATCAATGCAGCAGCAAGGTCTCTTGGGATAAAATACAATGAATTAATTCACGGATTGAAGGAAGCTGGTGTTAATATCAACCGAAAAATGCTTGCTGATCTTGCGGTTAATGATTTTGAAGCGTTCAAAGAATACGTTTCAATAGCTCGTGAAACCATATCAAAAAAATGACACAGCTTTGAACAGGGGCAATAGCCCCTTTTTTTTGCAAAAAAACAATATAGGAGGTCAAAATATGTCGATGAAACTTGAAAGAATTGGAGAAATGGCTTTCCATGTCAAAACCCCTTCAGGGCACGATGTTAATTTAGATGGCAACGAAAAGGTTGGAGGAAAGGATAGTGGAGCAAGACCAATGGAACTTGTTCTTGTTTCTCTCATGGGCTGTACTTCGATGGATGTTGTTTCAATTTTAAGAAAGATGAAGGTAACCGATTACGAATATTATATGGAAGTAGAAAGTGAAAAAAGTGATGAACATCCCAAAGTTTTCACAAAGATACATTTAATATACAATTTTGCAGGGAAAAATCTACCAAAAGATAAGATAGAAAAGGCAGTAGAGCTTTCGCAGGACAAATATTGCTCCGTTTCTGCGATGTTAAGGGCAACGGTTGACTTGAGTTATGATATTAACTATGTTGAGAAGTGAGGGATAATAATGGCACAGAACGAAAAACTTGAAGAGCGAATGAAAAAGGTAAAAAATAATCTTAAGACTATTAAGCATAAACTCCTGGTAATGTCAGGAAAAGGTGGTGTAGGAAAATCTACGGTGGCAGTAAATCTTGCTGTCGCACTTGCAGATGAAGGATATGATGTTGGCTTACTAGACATTGATTTACATGGTCCTAATGTAGCCATGATGCTAGGTATAACTGATAAGCCAGAGATTCTGGAAGGGCAGATTCTTCCTCAAGAACCCTTACCAAATTTAAAGGTTATTTCCCTTGCAAATTTTATCGAAAGTAATGTTCCAGTTATATGGAGAGGTCCAATGAAGACATCTGCAATATATCAATTCCTTGGGGATGTTGCATGGGGAAATCTTGATTTTCTAATAATTGATTCACCTCCTGGAACCGGTGATGAATCGTTAACAATACTACAAACAATTCAGGATATAAAATCACTGCTGGTGACTACTCCTCAAAATGTTTCTGCAGGGGATGTGAGCAGAGCATTTAATTTTGTTAAATCGTTAAAAAAAGAAGTAGTGGGATTTGTTGAAAATATGTCTTACTTACGCTGTCCAAAATGCGGTGAGAAAATACTGCTTTTTGGTAAAGGTGCAGGTGATAAGCTTTCTAAAGAATATGATATACCCCTTCTTGAGTCTTTACCTTTCGATCCGCAGGTAGTTATGAATGCAGATAATGGAAAAGGTATAGTTTCCCATATGAGAGGTACTGAACTTGAAAAAAGTTATCGAAAACTTATTAAAAACATATTAGAGGCTCTGGAGGACAATGAATAATGAATTTTAAAAGTATAACCCTTGAATGGACTGGAAATACATTGATTTTCATTGATCAAAGAAAACTTCCCGTTGAAAATGAGATGGTGGTCTGTAGAAACCATGAAGATGTTCATCATGCAATAAAAGATATGGTTGTTCGCGGAGCTCCAGCAATCGGTGCAAGCGCTGCTTTTGGCTACGTACTGGGTGCTACTGAGATTTCTAATAATAATCGTGCCAGGGTAACGGAACATATGAAAAAGGTAAAAGAGCGGCTTGAATCAAGTAGACCTACTGCTGTTAATCTTTTTTGGGCTCTTAAAAGAATGCACTCAAGGTTTGAGGAATTAATCAAGAATGATGAAAAATGGATGCAGGAACTTGAAAAAGAAGCGGTATTAATTGCAAAGGAAGATGTTGAAATTAATAGAAGAATTGGGAAAAATGGACAGCGGTTGTTAAAAGATGGAGACACGGTTTTAACACACTGTAATGCAGGTGCATTGGCTACTGTTGACTATGGAACAGCTTTAGGTGTTGTTAGAGCAGCAATAGAACAGGGCAAAAAAATATCTGTTTATGCAGACGAAACAAGGCCATATCTTCAAGGGGCAAGGTTAACAGCCTGGGAATTAATGAAGGACAAAATACCGGTTACACTTATTTCTGATAATGTGGCTGGATGGTCAATGAAGCAGGGCAGGATAGATGCAGTGGTGGTAGGAGCGGATAGAATTGCTTCTAATGGTGATACGGCAAATAAGATTGGAACATATTCGCTGGCTATACTTGCAAAGAAGCACAATATTCCTTTTTATGTTGCTGCTCCTATTTCTACTATTGATATGTCATGCCCCGATGGTGAACATATACCAATTGAAGAAAGGGATCATAGAGAAATAACCCATATTAGAGGTCAACAAATTGCTCCAGATAATGTTAACTGTTATAATCCTGCCTTTGATGTTACTCCGGCTGATTTAATAAAAGGCATTATTACAGAAAAGAAAGTCGCTTATCCACCTTATGAAGAATCTTTAGGTTCTCTCTTCCAGAAATCTGAATAAATATATAACCGGAGTGAAATATATGAAGCCCTTTGGGGTTATAGATAACGAAAAAACCATTACTCTCTTTGCAACAAGAAAACCTAAAAAGGTTACCTATAATAATTCTGAAGTTGAGTTTACTTTAAAAAGAAAAGGCAACTACTCTTACATAATACAGTTAAAGAAAATAATTCGACCAGAGCAGGAGATTAAAGTATATTTTTCTGATAACGATTGGTGTTACGCATATCCAGCAGGTATTTTAGATGATAAGTATAGTTACAATGGCAAGTTGGGTGTTGACGTAGACTATAAATGCAACAAAACTGAATTTAAAATTTGGGCTCCGGGTCCCCAAGAAATATATCTCGAACTTTTTAAGTCAGACAACTTGAACGAAACAGTTACTGAATACCCTTTCAAAAGAGAGGGGAAAATCAGAAAAGTAGTTGTTGAAAAAGATCTCACAGGATATTCATATCGATTCAGAATTGAAGGTTACGGAACCCGACACTATTCAGCTGATCCTTATGGTATTGCAGCCACAATAAATGGGACGCATTCTGTAATACTCAACCACGATAAACTGGTCCCCGAAAAATGGGGAGAAGACAGGGGGCCTGGCATCAGCTATTTTGTTGACAGCGTCATTTATGAAACACATGTCAAAGATTTCAGTACATCGTGGACAGGAGAACTGGAACAGAGAGGTAGGTACCTCTCCTTCACTGAATATTCAAAAAATAGGCTGGGTCAAAACACTGCACTCACACATCTCAAGGATCTTGGTATAACTCATGTACATCTTATGCCTGTTCAAGATTTTAAGAGCGTTGATGAGCGAGATCGTTATTCATATAACTGGGGATATGACCCTTTTTTGTACAACGTGCCTGAAGGTTCTTATAGTGAGGAACCTGAGAATGCCAGAAAACGGATTATTGAATTAAAGAAGCTTGTAAAATCATTACATGATAATCATATCGGAGTTGTACTCGATGTTGTTTATAATCACACTTATGATCTCGACAATCCATTTCAAAAGCTTGTTCCATTTTATTATTATAGAATTACGGAAGATGGAACACTATCAAATGGATCTGGATGTGGTAATGAAATAGCCACGGAAAGAAATATGGTAAGACATTTTATAATCAATTCGCTTAAACACTGGATCAGAGATTATCATATAGATGGTTTTCGTTTTGATTTAATGGCTTTATTCGGTGTTAGTTTGATGAGAAAGATTAGCAATGAACTACGAAAAGAAAAAAATGATCTGCTAATATACGGAGAGCCCTGGATGGCATCTGAAAGTAGCATGGTAGATGAACCATTTCTAAAGGGTGCCCAGAAAGGTCTCAATGTAGCAGTGTTCAACGATGAACTCAGGGATGCTTTAAAGGGTCCTTTAGACAATGAACAAACTGGATTTGTTTCCGGCGCATATGGTAAAGAACTCGATGTTTGCAAAGGCATAGTTGGAGGAATTTCATATTCTGCATTGTTGAAAGGATTTGCTTTGGAACCCGGTGAAGTCATTAACTATTGCTCAGCTCATGACAACCTGACACTTGTTGATAAATTAATTAAATCATCAAAGAATGTAGAATTCAAAAATATTTTAAGGATGGTTGGACTGGCACTTGGTATTGTTTTAACATCACAGGGGATTCCATTTTTACATAGTGGTTCCGAGATGTGCAGAACAAAATTAATGGATGAAAATAGCTACAGGTCAGAAATTCTTGTTAATGAAATCAATTATCTTGGTAAAGCTCATTATTATGTGTTGTTTGATTACGTGAAAAATCTAATCGAGTATAGAAAAAATGAAAAACTTCTTAGACTAAAAACTGCCAGTGAAATTCGATCGAGGGTGAAAATCCTACATGCTGCAAATCAACTCATTGCCACATCAATTACAGGAGAAGATAAAGAAATTTTAGTTGTTCACAATGCAAGTCGATACAGAACCACTTTTAACCATGAAGGCAGGTGGCAGTTGAAATTTTTTGACTTTAAAGCTGTTGATGATAAAAGAATTATTGAAAATGAAGTTGAAATAACTCCAATATCTTCAACAATTGCCATAAGAAAAAGTTGAGAGGAGGAATAATATGTGGGAAAAGGTTAAAGAAACGGATAATGAGATCTATGAAATTCTGTGTAAAGAACTCGATAGACAAATAAATGGGCTGGAGTTAATTGCTTCAGAAAATTTTGTATCACGATCAGTACTTGAAACAATGGGTAGTGTTTTAACAAACAAATATGCTGAAGGATACCCCGGTAAACGTTACTATGGAGGGTGTAAATTTGTTGATGAAGCAGAAAACCTTGCTCGCGAGAGAGTTAAAACACTATTTAATGCGAATTTTGCGAACGTTCAACCTCATTCAGGTTCTCAGGCAAATATGGCAGCCTATCTAGCTTTAGCAAAACCCGGAGATACAATTATGGGTATGTCGCTAAGTCATGGTGGACATTTGACGCATGGTTCTCCTGTGAATTTCTCTGGAAAATTATTTAATGTTGTTTCCTATGAAGTAAAAAATGGTACTGAAACAATTGATTATGAAAATGTTGCACAATTAGCAAGAAAATATAAACCCAAAATAATAATAGCAGGTGGCAGTGCCTATTCAAGAATAATTGATTTTAAGAAATTTAGAGAAGTTGCAGATGAAGTTGGTGCATATCTTTTAGTTGATATGGCTCATTTTGCCGGACTTGTTGCAGCAGGACTTTATCCGAATCCAGTTGATTTTGCACATGTTGTTACCTCTACTACCCACAAAACTTTGAGAGGACCGCGTGGTGGCCTAATACTTTCAAATGATGAGGACTTGGCCAAGGCAGTCGATAAAAATGTATTCCCTGGAACTCAGGGCGGGCCTTTGATGCATATAATTGCTGCAAAAGCAGTAGCCTTTAAAGAAGCCCTTGAGGATGGTTTTAAAGATTATCAAAACAGAATAATCTTGAATGCAAAAGCTCTGGCTAAAGCATTTGAAGAAAACGGGCTAAGAATTGTTTCTGGCGGTACGGATACTCATTTGTTCCTTGTTGACCTAACGGAGAAGAATGTCACTGGAAAGGCTACTGAAAAGGCGCTGGAAAGGGTTGATATAACGGTTAATAAAAATACTATTCCAAAAGAAACGCGTTCACCTTTTGTAACAAGTGGAATAAGAGTGGGCACACCGGCTGTAACCACAAGAAATATGGGCGAGATGGAGATGAAACAAATAGCTGAAATGATTGCTGAAGTTGTTGATAATATAATGGATAAGAAAGGAGAAATGCCGGAGGAAGTTATCACAAAAATAAAAAACAGGGTGCATGAATTGGCGGATAAATTTCCTCTTTATCGTGAACTTAAAGGAAGTGAAGTATAATGAATTCTAATAATCTTATCGTTGTCGATCATCCTTTAATACAACATAAACTGACCATTCTTAGAAACAAGGACACAGGTCCAAAAGAGTTTAGAGAGCTTACAAAAGAAATTACACTATTAATCACCTATGAAGCTACCCGTTTTATTCAAACACACGACGTTGAAATTGAAACGCCAATTTGCAAAACAAATAGTAAAATGATCGAGGATAAGAAAGTTACGGTGGTTCCTATTCTACGTGCAGGTCTAGGAATGGTTGAGGGTGTTCTATCACTCTTACCAAACGCATCTGTCGGATTTATAGGTATCTACAGGGATCCTGAAACTATTGAACCGATAAAATATTATTCAAAGCTACCTGAAGTGGAGGAGAATGAAATACTGCTTCTTGATCCCATGCTTGCAACGGGCGTTTCGTCAAACTCCGCAATTAATGTGGTAAAGAAATCTGGTGGAAAAAACATTACACTGATGAGTTTAATATCTGCTCCCGAAGGTTTGTCTTATGTTAGAGATAAAAATCCCGATGTGCGAATAATTACAGCTTCAGTTGATGAACGGCTGGATGAGAATTCTTACATAGTTCCAGGTTTGGGTGACGCTGGAGATAGATTGTACAAAACAAAATGAAAAGGAGGTTAAGTATGAAAAGACTTATACTTGGATTACTTTTAATTGCTTCAATGGTTTTTTTGGTTTCATGGACACCTGGAGAGATAGCAAGAATTGATGACGAAGAAAAAGGTGAATATTATGAACTTGCAGATAGAATTCTTGAAGGTGTCGAAAAAGGTGACAAAAATAAAGAACCTCTTAATGTAATCTTGATCTGGCACCAACATCAGCCACTTTATAAAATGCCTGGAACGCTGGAATATGAAATGCCATGGGTCAGAGCGCACGCAGTGAATGATTATCCATATATGGCTGATTTAGTTCATGAATACCTTGATGAAGGTAGTGTGACCTTTAATTATGTACCAAGTCTCCTCTTGCAGATCAGTGATTATTTAGAAAATGATGCAATGGATGAATACATGAGACTCTCATACAAAGAAGAGCTAACGGAAGAAGAAAAAGGATTTATTGTTGAGCATTTTTTTGATATCAATCCACAGTTTGTTGAGAAAAGTGAACGGTATACAGAGCTTCAAGAGAAGAAAAGTAATGGTGAAGATTTTACCGATCAAGATCTAATAGACTTAAAGGTATTTTGGAATCTTTACTGGATAAATGAAGATTACATTAAAAATGATGAAAGATTGACACAACTTCTAAAGCAAGATGGAAATTACACAATGGATGATGTTGAATACATTCTTGATAAGCATTTACAGATAATGGAAACCCTAGTTGAAAAACACAAAAGTCTATGGCAGGAAGAAAAGATAGAAATGATAACATCACCTTTCTATCATCCAATTTTACCAATACTTATTGATAAAGGTTGGAAAGAAGATGCTGTTGATCAAATCGATAAAGGACTAAGCTATTTTGAGGAACTATTTAACAAAAAACCCGCAGGATTGTGGCCACCCGAACAGGCAGTTCATGATGAGCTTGTTGGTATTCTGGACAATTTTGGGATGTCCTGGACAGTAACAGATGAAGCAATACTTCAAAAAGCTGGAGTATCCACGGGTAACATCAAAAATATTCTAAAACCTTACAAAGTTAAAAACAACGGCAAAGAGCTGGTAGTATTCTTCCGGGATACAGAGCTTTCAGATAAAATTGGTTTCAATTACTCAAGTATGTCAGCTGAAGATGCGGTTAAGAATTTTGTGAGCAGCCTCCATGAATTGCAGGAATTAAATGACAATGGAAATGCAGTTATTACAATAGCACTGGATGGAGAAAATGCGTGGGAACATTATCCAAATAACGGTAATGACTTTAGAAAATTGCTTTACGTAGCGCTTTCTTCAGATACTCTTATAAATATGATTACACCAGGCGAATACCTTTCCCATCATGAAGTTGACGATACACTTGATTTTCTTCCAACAGGCTCATGGTCTGGAGGAAGTCTTGATACATGGATTGGCGAAAAAGAGGAAGATGAAGGATGGGAACGTGTAGCTAAAGCAAGGGAACACCTTATGAGTGTTAAGGATGAATTATCAGAAGAATCTTTTGAACTAGCACTGGATGCTTTGCATGTTGCTGAGGGTTCTGATTGGTTCTGGTGGTATGGTGATGATCAGGATGCAGGTAACAATGAAGCACTTTTTGACAAAGCTTTCAAAAGAAGTCTAATTCAGTTATATAAAGCAACTGGTTTGACTGAAGACGAAATTCCTCCAGAATTATTTGAAGTTAACAAGAAACCTGCTTCTCCAGAAAGTGGTGCAATAGGAATTATTGAACCTGAATTAGATGGAATTATCAGTGAAGGTGAGTGGGATAAAGCTGCGTACTTCCGAGAAGAGCAGATATCTACCATGATTGCCAAAAATGATTTAATTTCCGGTTTTTACATAGGTAGAGATGCAGCGAACCTTTATCTTGCTATTCAAATGAAAAGGGATCCCAAAAACCTGGTTGGAGACTCTTATTATCTCGAAATATATTCTGATATTCCTGGAGCAGAAACAGTTAATGTAGGACCACGGTATCCATTTATCGAGAAGGGTGAAAGTTTTGGTTTTGCACCTGCAAAACGAATGTTTGTGAGTTTTAGATCGTGGAAATCCAGACCTGGAAGAATTTCAAATTATAATGCTACTGGAGATGGAAACTGGTCTTATGATCCCAATGCACCAAGCATTGATAATTCAGCAGCGATGGATGAAGTAATTGAACTGAAAATTCCCTTCGATGTTTTGGGAATAAAGACAGGAGAAAGATTTAATTTGATCGTTGCTGTTTCAAATAGCAAAGAAGGCGAAACACTTGATTATTGTCCAAAGGAAGGACCAGTTATGGTTCATATTCCAGAGGCGGTAACAGGAAAGGAAATTGCATTCTTCGATGATCCACTTAATGATGATTATGGATTTGGCGAATATGTTTATCCAAAAAACGATGCATTTAAACCTTTTGAAGGTTTATGGGACATCGATACAATGAAAATCATTGAGAACGAAGATTCACTGGTTTTCCAGATAAGCTTCCCGGAAATGACGAACCCCTGGAATGCACCAAAGGGTTTCTCCCACCAGCTAATAAATATATATATTGACTCAAAAGATGGTGGACGAACAGATACATTTTCTCCAGGAGCCCGGGTGTCGTTCTCAGAAACGCATCCGTGGGATTATTTCATAAAGGTGGCTGGATGGCCTTCATACGGACAGGTATTAGGTAATGCTAATGGAGACATCATTCCTGAATCTGTTCAGGTAGAAGCTGATACCGGAGAAAAGTTAATAAACGTAATTTTAAACAAAGAAGCAATCGAATTTGGAAATAAAATGGCCATTTATGTACTAAGTGGTAGCCAGGATGGATACGGGCCTGATCATTTCAGATCAATAACTCCAAAGCCTTCAGAATGGACACTGGGAGGTTATCCATCGGATGCAGGTGAATATGCTCCCTTTGTACTTGATATAATTGTTCCTGATGGTTACAAACAGGAAGATATTCTGAGCAGTTATGATAAAGAACAAAAGCAGTATCCTGTATTACAACCCCTGATTGTCGAATTTTGATCATCGGGTTATAATTAGTTGCGGGGTAAATTATACCCCGCAATTATATTGTGGAGGTGCTTATGTCAGGAAAATTAACACTAATAGTAGGTCCCATGTATTCTGGAAAAACTTCTGAGCTTTTATCGCTTGTTGAAATATACGATCTGGGAAAAAAAACATTTATGGTATTTAAACCATCAATAGATACGCGTTATTCAGAAGATCATATAGTTACGCATACTGGTTCCAAAGTTAACGCCATAAGTGTTGAAAATTCTTCTGATATAGAAAAAGAATTGGATCATTTTGATAGGCCATTACAGGGTGTGTTTATAGATGAAGTTAACTTTTTTGACGAAGGCTTGATTAATGTTGTTAAAAAAATCATTCAGAAGGGCATAAATGTGTTTTGTGCAGGTCTGGATATGAGTTTTAAATATCGACCATTTGGCACAACGGTGCAACTTATGGGAATAGCTGATGAAGTTAAAAAAAGGAAAGCAGTGTGTGGTGTATGTGGAGAATACAACGCGGTACTGTCACATAGAACAAAGGAAAATGGGGAAAGTGAAATAGATGTTGGTGGTTTTGAGAAATATGTTGCTGTTTGTCGAGATTGTTATGATAAATTGAATGGAAACTGATAAAATGCTTAGATTACACTGAGATTAAACTTCTTTAAAATTAATGTGCGTTTTATCGATTAATTATCTGTATGACCAATTAATCGAAACGTAAATTTTACAATGATCAGTAATAATTGCATAGGTAGTTAATTTAATGAGTAAACGTATCAGTAGCACAATATCTACTATTTGGTGTTTTTGTATATTGTGCTGGAGGTGTTGTAATGTTTGAAGAGATACAAGATAAGTTAGGAAGAGCGTTTAAGTTATTAGGTGGAAAAGGCAGAATAACTGAAAGCAATATAAAGGAAGCAGTAAGACAGGTTAAATTATCATTGCTTGAAGCGGATGTAAATTATCACGTTGTCAAAAAATTTATAGATAGAGTAAAAGAAAAAGCAGTTGGCGAAGATGTCTTAAAGAGTTTTTCCCCTGATCAACAGTTTATAAAAATTGTAAGAGATGAACTGGTGAGAGTATTGGGAGAAACGGAGAATAGATTGAACACACAGGGGCATCCAACGAAGATTATGGTTGTTGGTCTTCAGGGTAGTGGAAAAACAACATCCTGTGCAAAACTGGCTTTGAAACTGAGAAAAGAAGGAAAGAATCCTTTACTTGTAGCTGCAGATGTTTACCGTCCTGCTGCTATTGATCAGCTGGAACAGCTCGGTAAAGAAATAAATATTCCGGTTTTTTCAGGAGATAGAAAAAGACCGCTTAAGATAGTCAAAGAAGCCCAGCAGAAAGCAACCAAAGAGTTATTTGATGTGTTAATAATGGACACGGCCGGAAGATTGCATATAGATGAGAAAATGATGGATGAGCTTAATTCAATAGCGGAAGAGACTTCACCACAGGAAATATTAATGGTTATTGATGCAATGACCGGGCAGGATGCAGTTAATTCTGCAAGCAGATTTAATGAAGTACTAGAACTCACAGGTTTTATAGTCACAAAAATTGATGGAGATGCTCGTGGAGGAGTTATTCTTTCAATCAGAGAAGTAACGGGCAAACCCGTAAAATTTGCGGGTGTATCGGAAAAACCTGATGGATTGGAGTATTTTTATCCTGATAGAATGGCAGGTAGAATACTGGGTATGGGTGACATGATGTCACTTATCGATAAACTCCAGGAAAATGTTGATCAGGAAAAGGCAAAAAAGCTTGAAAAGAAATTTGCAGAGAATAAATTTGATCTTGAAGATTTTTTGGAACAGCTAAAGGAAATTAAGAAAATGGGATCATTATCCAGTATGCTGGAAATGATTCCGGGAATGCCAAATAACATAGATCTTTCTTCTGGTGAAAAAAATATGAAATATACTGAAGCAATAATTAATTCAATGACAATGGAGGAAAGAAGAAAACCAAGAATAATTAACTATAGCAGGAAACAAAGAATCGCTAAGGGCAGTGGAACTAACATACAGGAAGTTAACAGACTATTGAAGACCTACGATCAGATGAAAACGATGATGAAGAAATTTGGCAAAAAAGGAAAAATGCCAAAATCATTTAAAGGACTACCATTTTAAATATAAAACAATTCAGGAGGTGTAAGTAAGTGTTAAGAATCAGACTAACCAGAATGGGAAGAAGAAACAGGCCTTTTTACCGGGTCATTGTTGTGGATTCAAAGAAAAGAAGAGATGCTGCATACATTGATATGTTGGGTTATTACGACCCGATAAAGAATCCTGCAGTCAGCAATATTAATGCAGAAAAAGCAGTTGAATGGATCATGAAAGGTGCAAGACCAACGGATACTGTGAGATCAATATTTTCCAAGTTCGGAATTATGCAAAAGGTTCATGAATTAAAACTTGAGAGAAAGAAAAAAGGTGAAGAAGAGTAATATGAAGGAATTTTTAGAAAATATTCTGAAGGGAATTGTTAAAAATCCTGAGCAGTTAGAAATTGCAGAAAAAAAAGAATCCGATAATAAGATTATTTATGAAATAAGGGCTGCTGAAGAGGATATTGGACAGATTATCGGAAAAAATGGACGAACTATCAAATCCATTAATGTCTTAATGAATGCTTTTTCGGGTGGCACAAGCAGTAACTTTACGTTAAAGGTGATCAGGTGAGAGTAACTGTTGAAAATTTACAAAGAAACTGGATCCCCATTGCAAAAGTGATTAAACCTCATGGGGTAAAGGGTGAGGTAAAGGTCAAGTTTTTCTCTGATGATGAAGTACTGCTTGAAAATTTAAAGGAAAGTGTACTGTTTAGAGAAAAAGACAATTTGATTGTAAATGTCGGGATTGAAAAATTGAGAAAGACACCTAAAGGGTTCATAGTATCATTTGATGGATTCAATAATATTGCAAATGCGGAAAGAATTAGAAACTGTGTGTTGTATATGAACAAAGATAAGTTACCTTCTACGAAAAATGATGAGTTTTATTTTTTCCAGCTAATTGATTGTGAAGTATATGATGATGATAATGGTTCATTGGTTGGCATAGTAAGCGACATTATTGAAACCGGTGCCAATGAAGTACTTGTAGTGACCAGAGAAAAGTCCAGATTTTCATTTGAGGAAGAATTAATACCCTTTACAAAGGAGTTTGTAAGAAACATTGATCTTTGTAAAAAAACAATTTTAGTTAAAAAGCCCGTCTATGAGGAGTTACCTCCAGATGGCAAATAAGGAATTATCTATAAGAATCCTATCAATTTTTCCAGATATGTTTTTGCCATTACTTGAATGGGGTATAATCTCAAGGGCAATTGAAAAGAGCATTCTGGAAATTATTCCCATAGATTTAAGGGATTTTACTGACGACAAACATAGGACAACTGATGATTATCCCTATGGTGGAGGAAGCGGTCTTGTAATGAAAGCATCACCTTTTTTTCGCGCTTACGAATCGATAAAGAATGACGGAATCGAACCTTATGTAATACTTACCTCTCCTCAGGGAGAGTTATTTAACAACGATAAGGCGAAGGAATTATCAGAAAAGGAAAATCTGCTATTTCTTTGTGGACGTTATGAAGGTGTAGATGAGAGGGTCAAAACTATTGTTGATGAAGAGTTATCCATTGGAGATTTTGTGTTGAGTGGCGGAGAACTTGCGACGATGGTTATGATAGATGGGATATCACGTTTCGTCCCGGGAGTTGTCGGAGATATCCAGTCTGTAAAAAGAGATTCATTCTATAGCGAAGTGCTTGATCATTCACATTATACGAGACCAAGAAAGGTAAAAAATCTAAAAGTACCAGATGTCTTGTTAAGTGGAGATCATAAAAAAATTGAACTTTATCATCGCAAAGAAAGCCTTTTAAAAACGATAAAGAGAAGACCCGATTTATTTATGAAACATGAGTTTGATCAGTTCGATAAAAAAGCACTGATAGAAATTATCAAGGAGAACGTTAAAGATGTTTGATAATCTATATGTAGCGTTGTTACACTACCCAGTTTTGGGCAGAAATGGTAATATTGTGTCAAGTGCTGTTACAAATCTCGATGTACATGACATAGCAAGAACATGCAGAACTTATAATATTGCTGGTTATTTTATTATTAGCAATCTACCCTCACAAAGGGAGATTGTCGATAATGTTTTACATTACTGGACTAAAGATTTTGGAAAAGTATATAATCCAAGCAGAACCAGAGCCTTAAAGGTTGTAAGAACGGCTTCTTATCTTGAAGATGCTTTAGAAGAAATTAAGCAAAATGAGGGAAAGAAGCCCAAACTTGTCTTTACTTCAGCAAAAAAGAATAAAAAAATGTTTACATATGATCAGTTCAGAGAGATAACGAAAAACAGTGAAGAGCCTATTGTTTTATTGTTTGGTACAAGCTGGGGTTTGCCAAAAGAGATTCTTGACATTTGTGATTATACCCTTGAACCAATAAGGCAAGAAGCATCATTTAATCATTTATCGGTGAGGGCTGCGGTAGCAATAATACTTGATAGAATTATAGGAGAAACAGTTTGACAATAAATTAAGAAGATATCAGGAGGGATTAAGATGGATAAGTATATCAGATCAATTGAGAATGATTATGCGAGAAGTGATTTGCCTGAATTAAGGTCAGGTGATGCTGTAAGAGTCAATGTTAAAGTAAAGGAAGGAAATAAAGAAAGAACCCAGTCTTTTGAAGGGGTAGTAATAAGAATAAAAGGATCAGGAGTTCATAAAACATTGACTGTAAGAAGAATCGGAGTTCTGGGTATTGGAGTCGAGAGAGTATTTCCTATCTCCAGTCCTTCTGTTGAAAGTATAGTACGACTTAGAAAGGGAAAAGTAAGAAGATCAAAGCTTTACTATCTAAGAAACATAAAGGGAAAGATGAGAATTAAACAAAAGAGGGGCTGAAATAGTGCCAGCCAAAGCAATAAACAAAGATAGCAAGAATGAATCAAAGGTTGTCCGGGAACTTAAAGAATGGGGTAAAGCACTGGCTTATGCAATCATTTTTGGAACAATCATTAGACTTTTCATGTTTGAAACCATGATGGTTCCAACTCCTTCAATGGTTCCAACGATCGAAGTTGGGGACAGATTGTTTGTTGAAAAAATCACATATGATTTTGAAGCCCCTGATTATGGTGATATCGTGGTCTTCTGGGCACCACATGTTGATAAACAGGCTCTTGAAATGCTGAGACCATTTGACAAATTCATGGACATGTTTTCACCCGCAGAGTTTAAAGGTCACGTGAAATATGTTAAAAGGCTTGTAGGTAAACCCGGAGACACACTGGAATTGAAAATTTCTCCTGAGTATGAAGGCAGCAGGCAAACATTATTAACGCTTCCTGCTGATTCTCAGGCGAGATATCAGCTATACATAAACGGTGAATTAAAAGCAGAATTCACAGATCAGAGATACTCAAGAGTGGGGATATTTGCTGAACCTGAGTTTTATAAAGGACTAGCACATCCCGATCAGGTTCAATCCATATATAATGAATATTTTAAGTATTATCAACAAGTAATAGAATATACAGGTTACTACGATGAAACGCTTAAACTTCTAAATATGGAAGAATATATTGAGCAAGACCCAAAGACAAAATTTGTCAAAGTCACCATTCCTGAAGGTTTTTACTTTTTTATGGGAGACAACTCGGAGAATAGCTTTGATTCAAGATTTTTTGGTTTTGTGCCCGAGAAGAATATAATAGGTGCGCCGATGTTGAGGATCTGGCATTTATCACGATTTGGTCCCATACAAAAATAAAACCGGGTTATAACCCGGTTTTTTGGCGGAGGCGGTGGGACTCGAACCCACAAGGGGCATTCACCCCACCGATTTTCAAGACCGGCTCCTTGCCAATTAGGATACGCCTCCACAGGGTTCATTATAACCCTAGTTAAAAAAGTCTTCAAGAGGGCGAATTATATGAAAGATATTCAAAGTGAACTCGATAACAGAAATATTTCCATTGATATGGTGGGCATTAGATCGCTGGAGTACCCCATAATAGTTCTTGACAGAAAAGAAGGAAAACAGAGTACAACGGGGCAGTTTGATCTTTTTGTAGATTTGCCACAGAATTTTCGAGGTACCCACATGTCAAGATTTGTCGAAGTACTGAACAGACACAATAAGAAAATTACACCAAAAAATATGCGCTCGATTTTGCAGGATATGAGAGATTCTCTTAAAGCGAAGGTTGCACATATTAATGTTTCGTTTCCTTACTTTATAAAAAAGTCTGCACCAATAAGTAAGATTGAAAGTTACAGTAGATTTTTTTGTTCTTTTATCACCACATTGAATAATACCTTTGATTTCATCTTAGAAGTCAATGTACCTGTTATGACTGTATGTCCATGCTCCAGAGAAATTAGTGATCGCGGTGCTCATAATCAGAGGGCAAATGTGCGGACTAAGATTAGGATGAATTCGCTGGTATGGATAGAAGAGCTAATCGAATACTCAGAGAAATCTGCCAGCGCCCCCATTTTCAGCCTTTTGAAAAGGGAAGATGAACGTTTTATAACAGAGCTTTCATATGACAGACCAAGATTCGTTGAAGATTTGTCAAGAGAAGTTGTTATCTATCTTGAAGAAGATGAACGCATAGATTGGTACAGGGTTGAGGTATCAAGTCAGGAGTCAATACATAATCACGAAGCTTATGCATGCATTGAAAAGGGTGGAAAATGGGTTTAGTTGGGAATTCACCTGAAAGAAAACTACGCTATTTTCTAAAACTACTAGTAAGCTCACCACACAATTTAACATCAATTGAAGAAATTGAGACAGCTTATGTTAAACATATAGAGGACATTATAAAGCCCTTTGAAGGAAAAATATTAAAAGGTTCATTTATAGATATAGGAACTGGTGGTGGTCTACCGGGTCTGGTTCTGGCAATAATGTTCCCCGAGTCGAAATGGGTTCTTATTGATTCTGTGAAAAAGAAAATCAATGAAGTAAAACGCTTTATACGTGAGCTTAAACTCATTAATGTAAGCACCATAAGGATTAGAATAGAAGAGCTATCAGATGAATATAGAGAACGTTTTGAAGGAGCTTTTTCAAGAGCCTTGAGTAAAACCGACATAGCCCTTGAACTTTGCTCGCCTTTTGTAAAAAAGGGAGGTAATTGCTATATTTACAAAGGGCCTTCATGGGAAAAAGAAAACGATAGAATAAAAAATGCCTGTTCAATTCTTGGTTTTAGCAGTCCAGAGGTTGTGAATTATAAATTAATCGACAAATCGTTACGATCATTGCTTATTTTTACAAAACTGAGTAGAACACCTGAAATATTTCCCAGACGGGTCGGAAAGGCTTTTAAACAACCAATAGGTATATATTCAAAAAAATTTCAAGGTGATTGTTTTGAGTAATGAGAAAAGGGGAGAATTGTGGCTTGTAGGTACACCTATAGGCAATTTAGAAGATATTACATTAAGAGCATTGAAAATACTTAGAGAAAGTAATGTCGTACTTGCTGAGGACACCCGAAGAGTTAGAAAATTGTTAATGCATTTTGATATTCTAAAAAAGTTTGTCATCAGTCTTAATGTTAATAATCAAGCAAAACAGATTCCTGGAATTTTGAAATTACTGGATGAAGGCAAAACTATTTCCCTCGTTTCTGATGCAGGTATGCCTGTAATTTCTGATCCCGGGAGTGAGCTTGTTGAAGAATGTATTAAAAAGGGGTATAAGATTGATATTGCCCCTGGTCCAAGCTCTGTTTCTACATCAATCGCGCTTAGCGGGTTTCCCGGTTCGCATTATACTTTCTTGGGTTTTATTCCCAGAGGGAAGAATCGTCGCAGACTCTTTAGAAAAATATCAGAAGGTTTATATGATGATTCTTTGATTGTTTTTTTCGATTCTCCTTATAGACTTAAAGACACGTTGAAGGACTGGCAAAGTATTGTAGATGATAGAGATTGTTTCATAGCACGTGAATTGACTAAAGTGCATCAAGAGCTTTATAAAGGCAGAGTAAGTCAAATAATTTCATATTTTGATAGCGATAATATTCTTGGTGAAATTACAATAGTTATGTCAGGTATAAAGGTAGATAGGGAGGACTGAAAAATGGATATAAAATTGCTATTTAGATCCTTTCTTGCATTAACACCCGGGATTATTATTGCAGTTATGATTCATGAGTTTATCCATTACAAATTATATCTCTATTTTACCGGATTTAAAAAGAGACAACTACCATCACTAGGGTTTGTAAAAAGATTTGATCCACTTGGCTTACTCATGTATTATCTCTTCAATTTTGGATGGTCAAGACCATATCCAATCAATTACTGGAAATTGAAACGCAAAGGTACTTCGAAAGCTCTTATAACAGCCTTCTCTGGTCCAATAGCAAACTTTCTTATTGGATTTGCGACAGCAGTGGTTCTATTTTTTACAGATCTAAATGTATTCTGTACAGTTACAAACGAAACTCCTGTTGCTTTCCCTTTTATGAACTATATTGCTGATGCTCTTTACTGGACCATGGTTGTCAATTTTAATACATCTCTATTTAATTTACTTCCTTTACCTCCACTAGATGGTTCTTCAGTTCTGATGATTTTGGTGCCCGAAGAACAGGTACAATGGCTGGCTAAATATCAGCTATATGGACTGCTTGCCCTGGTTGTGCTTTCATTACTGGGTATAATTCAGCTCATTATGTGGCCAATAACAAAATTGACAAGCTTCCTTGCCCTTGTTTTTACTTCATAAATTTGATCAAAGCTTTAGTCTGTTCTTTTTGTGGTATTTTTTCTTTATGTAGATTATTCCTATTCGTAGCCCTATCCAGAAGAACAGAAAAGCTACTAAAGGATAAACAAAGTATGGAGATCTATACCATGGGATGGCATTGACGGGAATCTCCATAGTGTTCCCTGCGATATCTTCAATGATAACTGTGCCCTTTTCTCCTTCATTGAAGGGAATATTCACAGAAGTTGATGTACCGGATAGATTGTATTCCTTCCCTTGAAAAGTTAGTTTTTTAAGTCCAAAATCATCTAAAAAGGAAATTTTTCGTGAAAAAAATGGGGATGAGATTTCAATAATCTGTGGAGGTTTAATATCATTAATTAATCTTACTGTTTTCTTGCTGGTATTTCCTGCAAGATCTACAGCTGTAATTTCCATCGTTTTTTCAGCACCAGGTTCAATAGTTCCAAGGTCTACAGAATAAAGATCTGTATCTATTTTAGTTGCTATTCTATTTTCTATGTAAACATTCTTAATTTCTTGATTATCAATAACTCCAAATGTCAATCGGGATTGATTTAAGATAATTGTAGAATCGTTTATTTGGATTTCGGGTTTTATCGTATCTCTAATTATTTGTATTGTTTGTCTTCTGGAATTGCCTGTGATGTCATAAACAACAATATTTATTTGATTAATTCCTTCATTTTGAAGCTCTGTTGTAAAAGAATTCCCGCTGTATTCAAATCGTTTTCCGTTAATAGTTAAATGGGAGACTTCAGTATTATCAGTTGCATTTATCGATATTTTTACTCTTTCAATTGATGTGTATTCATCATAATTAACAGATTCGATGTTTGGGAGTATAAAATCTCCGATTACTTCAAAGCTTTTTTCTGTTTTATTTCCAGCAAGGTCTTCTGCAATAACATTGATTTTGTTATTACCGGGATACATATCCACAGGAATTGAAAAGTTGTAAGATTCTTTTTCCTGGAGATTTTGTGTTTTTCCATTTACATTTATTGATAGAAGTCCCAGATTATCTTTTACCGTTCCCATAACTATTAATTGATTTTTGTTTGAATATTTTGGTAATTCATTAATTTCGATAGTTGGTTCTTCACTATCTACGAAGATTCTTTCACTAACAGGTCCAAAGGTTCTGCCAAAGTGGTCTATATATTCCATTTCGATATTATTGTAACCGCTTTCTAACTCAAGTATTATGTTTTTTTCGATTTTATCTACAGTGATTTTTTTGTTGTTTATTATAATTTCGCTTAACGGCACACCGCCTTCATACTTTAGATCAACAGAAATTCTTTTCGAACTGACAAGTGAAGGTATTTCAAATCGAATTTTTGGACCTGGAAGCTTTGAAAAAACAGTGTTTCCTGAGATATAATCCTTTCCTTCTACGGTGAGCAAATATAACCAGATTCCCTCAGATAAAATGTCTTTATCAAGTTCAGATGTTCCAGGAGAATAAGTAAATTCATATTCTTCAACATCGCCTCTGGATGAATATTTTTGAATTTTCATGACGGTTCTGGTGGAGAATTCCACGGGAGTAATATCAAATGACAGTTCAACTCTTCCATCTTTTATAGGATTTGTTTTTGTGTACCACATGACTTTCCAGGGAGGAGGAGAGAGAGAATATTGTTCTTTTTGTAGATTTTCAAAACCAAATTCAACAATTTTTTCTTTTCTGTCACCAAGCGCTTGAAATGTAAGCAAAATGGATTCTTTTAAATATTCAAAAACATCTACGACACTTTTCGAGAAGTCTTTTTTATCGACTGTTATTGACATTCCAAAGCCAATTTTTCTGAGTATATCAAGAGGAATTACTTTGTTTTTCCAGTTACCTATAAATATTGGTATAACACCGCTTTCGAGGATAAGTCTGGACGTTTTCGCATCTGAAATCATGCTGTCAGTATCGTCGCCATTTCCTATGATAATTAAAAATCTCAGATCGCCAATGTTTTTCAGGTAAGAAGTAACTGCTGATATTGAATCAAAAAGTTTGGTCCTTGAAGGGTCAGAATGATAACGAGGTTGGTCGGTAAGGTTTGGGCTAATGAACTCGCGAGATACTGCGGGCATGACAAGTGAAAATTCATTAGAATATTTCCATAGGGTAAACATAGGTTCAACAAAAAATTCTTTGGACAGGTCTGTAGTTAATTCTTCAAGAAATGTTGTTGAAAGGTCGTCCTGATAGAGGATACCAATAGCAACCTGTTTTCTACTAATGGCAAGGGGCACAGATTCCACATTTCTTGGGACTCCATCTATGCGGACATAATCAACTTCAGATTCAGTTGGGAGAAGAATAGCATTTAATGCTGGATAATTATAAAAACTAAAACCTAAAATATTGAGTTCTTCAGCATAAAAAATACCCGAGCACAATAAAAATAAAAATAGTAAAAGGAGTTTTTTCAACTATCCAGATGCTCCTTTATATAATTTGCGATTTCTTTGGTTACATCTTTTAAACTGGAATTTTTATAATGATAGCTAAATCCTGCTGCTTTAGGATGGCCACCACCGCCAAAATAGTTTGCTATTACACTGACATCAAAATACTTCTTTGATCTTAAACTGAAATGAGCCTCGCCAGGATCACTTTCTGTAGCAAACATAGCTACTTCAACCTGCTCAAGTGAACGAAGCTCTCCAACGAAACCACCAAATTCACCCTCAGTCATACCATATTTGTCAAATGTTTTGTGATCTAAAAATGAGTATGCCAGTTTTCCCTCACACACCATATTCTCAAGTGCTTCTCGAAAAAGGTATAACTCTTCAAGTTTTCTGCTTTCAAGAATAGTCTGTGCAATTTCAGTTGGTTCTGCCCCTCTTTTGGTAAGAGCTGCAGCTGTCTGGAATACTTTGTGATCGACATTAGAATATCTAAAAAATCCTGTATCTGTAGCAATACCAAGGTAATTCAGGTTGGCCATCTTTTTGTCATAATCTACGCCAAGTAATTCTATTAGTTCGAAAATCATTTGAGCAGTGCTTGAATACTTAGTATCAACCCATGAAATATTGCCAAAATATGTATTGGTTTTGTGATGATCTATAACAGCAGTTTTTGTATCCTCTTTTAAATACTTCTGAAATCTACCAATTCTATCCGGGGATGAAGCGTCCACGACAATCATCAAATCAACCCCGGGTAAAGAATCACTAAACTCTTTTATTCTATCAACATAGGGTAATTTGTAATATAATGATGGGATTTCCCAGTCTATTGCAGGAATTACGCGTTTTCCAATTTTCTCTAATGCCAGTGTTAATGACAGTACAGACGATATACAATCTCCATCAGGCATAATGTGTCCGCAGACAAGTATTTTTTCGTAATCGTATATTTCCGACACTATGGCATTTAATGGTCTCATTTTACATCTTCCTCTTCAACTGAAATTTTTACAACAGCTTCAAACTTTTTACTGGCCATTTTTGCAGCATGCACCACTTCTGAATGTTCTAACTTTTTTTCAAGGATGCCGGATGCCATATTTGTGATACATGAAAAAGCAATGACCTTTAAATCTAGATAATTTGCCACTATAATTTCAGGGACTGTTGACATTCCAACCATATCTGCCCCAAGCTTCCTGAACATATCTATTTCACCAGGTGTTTCGTATGTGGGACCAGTAACCCAGATATATGTCCCTCTTTTAAGATCGATGCTTTGGTTAAATGATTTTTGTTCAATTTTGTTAAGCCATTCTTTATTTGTTGGTGAGGACATATCTGGAAATCGAGGCCCATACCTTTCATCATTCGGACCTATTAGAGGATTTTTAAAGGAAAAATTAATTATGTCTTCTATTGCAACCAGATCACCAGGATTAAATGATTTGTTTATAGCCCCTGCAGCATTGGTAATGATAAGTGATTCCACTCCTAGTTCTTTGAAAACATAGAGTGGGACAGCAAGCTTCTTAATATCATGACCTTCATAATAATGGAATCTTCCCTCCATTGCTATAACATATTTTCCCATAAAATATCCAGCAACAAGTCTACCTTTATGTCCCTTGACAGTACTTGTTGGAAACCCTTGAACATTTTCATAGGGTATGGCAACAGAATTTTCAAAACTATTTGTTAGATAACCAAGACCAGAACCTAAAATTAAAGCAATTTTAGGAGTTTCGATTAATTCCTTTTTCAGAGTTTCGGCGATTTTAGAGAACGACATTTAATAACCTCCTGTAAAGTTTGGTATTCAAGTTGATTATATAACAACATGTGGTAGAATACTCAAAGTACATTGACTAAAGTAACTTTGATCAATATAATTAATGGTACAAAATATAACTATCATGCACGAAGGAGGAAGAATAATGAGCACAGAAGAAATATTAGAAAAAGTCGTTGAGATTGTTACAGAGAAATTGGGAGTGGATGCTGAAGAGGTAACATTAGATTCTGACCTGACTGAAGATCTTGGAGCTGACTCCCTGGATTTAGTTGACCTTGTGATGGCTTTTGAAGACGAGTTTGGTGTTAAGGTTGAAGATGAAGATGTAGAGAATATTGCTACGATTGGCGATATTGTTGATTACATAAGCAAAGAACTTGGTATTGAAGAGGACTAACAGAGGTGAAAACTGATTTTATTTTAATATGCCGATAAGAAAGAAATATACAGTCAATAAGAATAATTACTATGAGCGGCTGGATAGATTTTTGCGCAATGCTTTAAAGGAGTTAAAACTTGGTTCAATCTATAAACTAATTCGTACGGGTAACGTTTTAATAAATGGAAAAGAAGCAAAGAAGCCTTTTTTAAAATTATCAATTGGAGACTCTGTAGAGCTAAGATATTTGGGTAATGCAGAACCTTTAAAAAGGCTGGAAGAAAAAAGAGAACCTAAAGCTTTAAATTTACCATTGGAGTTCATTTACGAAGATGAATTCTTGATAGCAGTAAACAAACCACCAGGCATATCTATGCACCCTGGGAAGGGAATACAAATAGTAACTATTATTGAAGGTTTGATGGCTTATGGGAATGATAAGGGCTTTAAACCAAGATTGGTTCATAGACTGGACAAACATACTTCTGGTGTCCTGATAGTGGCAAAAACACCGGAAGCAGCCAGAAGAATGACGGAAATGTTCAAAACCAGAGATATTGACAAGTACTACGTAACCTTAATCAAGGGAAAGCTTGAAAATAAATCCGGTAAACTGATTGATCAAGAGGGTAATAACAAAATGGAGCTCAAATATTCCGTAAAAAACGTTTATGATATTTGTTCTTTGATTGATATAAAATTATTGACCGGGAAAAAACATCAAATAAGAATCCAGATGAGTAATATAGGTAATCCAGTCTTGGGCGATGATGTATATGGAGACAGAGAGCTCAATGAGTATTTTCGAAAGACTCACAATTTAAGGCGCTATTTCTTACATTGTTTGAGAATGGAATTCGATCATCCTTTTACCGGTAGTCGAGTCAGTTTAAGTTCAGCTCTACCTGATGATCTTGATAATGTCATTAAGGGTATTGAACAATAATGAAAAACATCATACTGATAATTTTTATACTGTTAATTCCCATTGTTTTATCAGCTGCTATTAAGGATGATATTGAGGTTGTTTATAATGAACTGTTTGAGATCTTTGAAGTTAAACCTAACTACACACTGGTTATCCTAGATACTGTGAACGATCATCCCCGGGCCATAAAATATGATTCTGGTTACAGGGTTTTGATACCGGCATCAGGTTATAATAAAGAACAAGCAAGACATGAAATGGCTCATATTTTTCTTATGGAATATGCAAAAAAGTTTGATATCGAAGCTAAAGAGTTACCTATCTGGTATCATGAACTGGTGGCTTCGTGGTTTTCAATTTTAGATAAGTGGAGACTTAATCTATTATCGCTTAATGCAATATTTGATAATTTTACAGAGTACACTGGTGATTATCCTGAAGAGACAGAAGACTTCTATAGAGCCATAGAAAGTTTCGCAATATATTTATCAAAGAGATATAATTTTGAAAAGTTTGTCAAGGATACCGTTAATGAGTTTAATAGTAATCAGGATATAGAACAGGCAATGAATACTTTTTTTAACGGGAACCTGGAAGACGAATATTCAAAGTGGAAAATGATACAGTTGATACCGTACAGTATATACCTTCTTTTTGTAGTACTCATGATATATTTGTTATTAGGAAGGAGAGATCGAAAGTGGCCGGGGTTAGAATTCGATCCACGAATACCAGAAGAGGTGTTAAAAGAGGAAGCAGATCAAGGATAAGAAGTCCAAGAACTTTTATTTTTATCCTTTTCCTTGTTTTTGGCTTTTTTTTACTGCTATCATATATTCCTGACAGGACAAAAGCTGATTCCTACACAGGAGATGCGGCATTAGTTCTGGAAAAACCGGTAAATGGTATAAATGAATACGAGTTAATAAAAAGTGACTCAGAAAATCTTGTAGAAAGTCTGAGTAATGTTTCAGATAATGCTATAGTACAGATTAATCTTTCAGAAAATTTACAGAAAAACAAGCTCGAAGATCTTTTTAGGCAAAATAGGCAGGTGATTCTTACAGGAGTTTCAACACTTGCCCCATCAGAGATAGCTGAAATTTTGGATCACTACCAGGTTTATTCTGGTTATTATGAATTTGATGAAACAGAGTTTTTTATAAGAGAAATATTGGAAAACAGAAAATATCCTTCGCTTGTTTTCAGAGCTCATAAAATCAAATCAAAAGAATATCCAAATTATGATCTGGAAAGCGCAACCTTAAGATACATAAGAGCCGTAAGAGAAAGAAGTGTTGACGCTTTAGTTTTTGTTTATGGTCAGGGTGAACAACTGGATTATGAAGAGCTTGTAGAAAATGTGTATACAAAGATAAGGGAAGAAGGTTTGTTTTCAAGTACGATTAGATCAGTCAGTTACAGTAAACCGTCTTCAACGAATCTGGCTGTAATTACAGGTTTTCTTGGCATTGCATCTTTCAATATTTTCCTTGCCCTGGGATATTTAATTATTCTGGCAATATCGGGGTGGCTTTCCTTAACTTATCTTGTTGTCATTGGAGAAGTAGCACTGTTTTTTACTCTGATGAGAATTTCGAGGAGAAAAAGTAATGGAAAAGAACTACCGATGTTATTTCTTTTCTTTATTTCTGCAGTAATACTTGGTATAGCTGTAAATACACAGATGGTTTCTCCCGCTTATCAGAATGGAATTGAATTATTCCGGGGAGTAAAACTTTCACTGTTTGTACTTCCTGTATTAATTTTCGGTACAGGATTAATGCGTAGAAGAAGTAAAGAGTTTACTTTGTTTGATATAACCATGGTGGTAGTTTTTATTGTTGGAATTGTTTATTACCTGTTGAGAAGTGGTAATTTCTCACTTGTGCTAAATTTTGAAAGACAACTAAGAGACATTCTTGATTCTTCTCTACTGGTAAGGCCAAGATTTAAAGAGTTAATTGGATACCCATTTCTGCTGGTTGCAATCGTTCAAGGTTTTAGAAATTTTGGAAAGTTCGGAGCTCTCATTCCAGCAGTTGGAAGTATTGCTTTTGTATCAGTAATCAACACTTTTTGCCATGCTACACCACCATTGTGGACACAACTGCTAAGGAGTGTGTATGGAATAATATTCGGTACAGTAATAGCGTTGGTCACGCTTCTTATAATAAAAATAAGTAAAAAATATGCGTTTATAAAAGAAACTGCACCATCTGAAAACGTTAGATCTGATTCGAACGTAAAAAAAGTTAATAAGTCCAAGTAATGTGATAAGAGGAGGGATGGAAATGAAAAAGTTATTAGTGGGAACTGTGCTGTTTATTTTGTTTGCTTCTATGACGCTTTTTGCCGGTGAATATGAGTTGCAAAAGGTGATAATAGTACCTGAACCGGATCAGGAATTACAGGTAGAGATATGGCTGGATAAAGAAACAGGATCTGTTTATAGAAACGGAGAAGAAGTGGGTATATATTTTAAAGCGAATAAAGATGCTTATGTGGCTATTTACGATATAATGCCCAGTGGAGAGGTTCAACTCCTTTTCCCAAATAAATATGATAAAAACAATTTCATTAAGGCAGATACAGAATATCAGTTGCCCACAGGAAATGCTTCAACAAGATATAAGTTAAGAGTTTCGGGTCCTTCTGGATTGGAGATCTTTCAAATAGTGGCATCAACTTCTTCCATAGCATTTCTTGATGACCTTGTTAAGAGATTGGATGTTGATCCGTTCCCCATGTTTAGTAGCTCTGCAGAAAATGTGATTGAAAAACTTGTTAAACCCTTCGTTGAAAAATCAGAATATGCTGTAAACCAGACATATTTCTATGTGAACACTAAACCAACCGAAGGAACACTTGAAATATCTACTCAACCATCCGGTGCAGATATATTTGTTGATGGTGTTCATTACGGAAAATCACCATTGAGTGCAAGACTATCTGAAGGTTCACATTATATAACTGCTGTTAAGAAGGGTTACAGACAGGCAAGCACAATGGCAAATGTTGTGGCCGGTAGAACAAATTCAATTACTCTTAATCTTGAAAGTATTACACAAAAGTATTCCTTGATTGTTAACAGTTCACCTTCAGGAGCAAATGTATATATAGACAATAATAATGTAGGACAGAGTCCCATAAGGATAAGCGTTGATCAGGGAACACATACCTTAAGGCTGGAAAAACAAGGTTATCAAACGCATGAAGAAACAATTAATATTAATTCAGACATGTCACGTTCAATTGCACTTGAAGAACAGGTGCAAACCTATCGTGTAGAAATAAATGCGAATGTATACGGCGCAAATGTATATGTAGATGGCAACTACCGTGGGAAAACACCGTTAACTTTAAATCTGGAAAGAGGATCCCATAATTTCGAAGTAGAAGCAAGTGGATACTCGAGTTACAGTCAATCTTTCTACATATCATCTGATAGAGTGGTAAATGTCAACTTAGGTAAGACAAAAGCTGTTGTGAATTTCAATAGTAATCCGTCAAATGCCCGAGTTTATATCAATGCAAGCTATAGGGGAACAACACCATTACAATTGTCCCTTAATGAGGGTAAATATACCGTACGTATGGATAAAGATGGTTACATATCCAAAACCCAAGAAATAACGATTAAATCAGGACAATCATATAATTATAACTTCACTTTAGAAGAGATCAAAGCGGTAGCTAAAGTAAAAATAAATACCAATCCTTCCAACGCAAGAATATTTGTTGATGGCTATGAAGTAGGTAGAACAAATACAACGATAGAGATAGAACCTGGTTATCATGAAATCCTTTTGCTAAAGGAAGGATACTATTCTTTAAATCTAGTAAAGTACTTTGAGGAAGAGAGTTATTCCTTTACTTATGATCTAAAACGAATTCAGTGATTTATAGGTTTATAAAAGATAAAGTCACCCCGTATTCGGGGTGATTTTTTGTTTGCCGGGCATGACTATTGAGCCGGAATGTTGAAAGAAACAATCGCC
>CAYTVB010000011.1:0-54275 GCA_964441735.1 uncultured Thermotogaceae bacterium | reverse complement strand
CTGCAGAATCTTTTCAACTTCATTCATAAACTCAGGTGATTGTTGTTCAATATATCCCAGTTCATCAATTATAAGGATTTTGTTTCCGGATATTACTTTAGATATAGTTTTGGCTGCTTTTTGTAATTCTCTGGTCGCATTCATGTATCCATGTTCATTTCGGTCTGCAATTGTGTAATAATTTTCTTTATTGATTTTTAGCAATAGATGATTTCTTGAATGGTCAAAGAAAGTTGTAAAACCTTCGAAGTTAGGCTTACATTTATCTATGATACTCTTGATTAGGGTACTTTTGCCGCATCCACGCTCTCCTGAAAGAAAGAATCTTTTCATTGCATCCACCTAACAAAAAAGGAGAGGTCTACCCCTCCTCTGGAGGCGACGGAGGGATTTGAACCCTCGAATAGAGATTTTGCAGACCTCCGCCTTTGGCCCCTTGGCTACGTCGCCTTAGCAATACAAATTTTACCACGCAGACAATGTAACTTCAACATTCGCAAAATAAGGGTTTCTGTGCTTCACTGACAGGGATTTAAACCTGTTGACAGCCCAATTAACTTGATGTACAATCTAATGCGATGGGGACGTGGTGAAGTTGGTTATCATGCCGGTCTGTCACACCGGTGGCCGCGAGTTCGAGTCTCGTCGTCCCCGCCAGAGAGGGAACCTTTATGGTTCCCTTATATTTTTATCTCCTTTTCGAACAACAATAAGGACATATGCTGAAGGAAATCATTTACCTTTTTCAATGTATCGATGTCAATGAAATTGTCCTTTAATCTTTCTTTATTGAAAACAAATCGAGGATCTAGATGAACTACAACTCTATCTCTGAAATGCTTCAAAGCTTCAATTTCATTCTTAAGTAAATCTTCTTTTTTGTGAAGGTTATCAATTAATGGATAGACAAACACCCTATATTCTTTATGAGTTTTTTGTTTAATAAAACTTCTCAACGTGGCAAATGTGTATCCTGAATTTCTTACCAGTTTGACAGCTCTGGTGGCTGCACTCTCGTAAACTGCAGTCCATAATGTTTTATCATTTTTCTCGTCAATGGTTTCGAGTAGTTCAATATGTTTTCCAAGTAAATACACTTCCCGGGAAAGAAAATTCTTTCTCTTCATAAAGGTTTTTAATGCCTCATTTTTTAGACAATCCTGAATTCTCATATACCAATAACTCCCTGAATAAAAAATTGTTTTCAATATTAGTTTAGCATCAGTTATAATCCTTAACGTAATGGAATATAAGGAGGGAGATAATGTATAAACAAATTTATCCTGATCAAATTGCAGAACTGGTTGATGTCGGGGATACTGTTATGGTTGGTGGTTTTCTGGGATGTGGCGCGCCTGAAACGATAATAACAAAGTTAATTGATTCTGGAATTGGTGATCTTCATATGATTGCTAATGACACAGCATTTCCAGAAAAGGGATGTGGACGTTTAATAGCAAATAAATTGGTAAAGAAACTTACTGCATCACATATCGGGACGAATCCTGAGACAATTAATCAAATGAACAACAATGAACTGGATGTCGAACTCGTTCCACAGGGAACACTGGCTGAAAAGATAAGGGCAGCAGGAGCGGGACTTGGTGGTATATTGACACCCACGGGAATAGGTACGGAAGTAGAAAATGGAAAAAGAAAAATTGAGATTAATGGAAAAAAATTTTTATTGGAAGAAGCTATTAATGCGGACATTGCGTTGATCAAAGCGAGAAAAGCAGACAACTGGGGAAATCTTACATATCGGTTAACAGCACAGAATTTCAATCATATAATGGCAACCGCAGCAAAAATAGTCATTGCAGAAGTCGAAGAAATAGTTGAAGTTGGAGAACTTGAGCCTGATGAGATTGTTACGCCACATATATTTGTTGATTATATTGTAGAAAGCTCTAAAAGGGGAGATATAACATGATCGAAGACAGGGCCAAAAAAAGAGAAATCATTGCTAAAAGGGCTGCACTTGAGCTAAAAGATGAAGATCTTGTTAACTTAGGAATTGGAATACCCACACTGGTTGCAAACTACATTTCTGAAAATATCAAAGTCTTTTTTCATTCTGAAAACGGAATTGTAGGAATGGGGAGAAGTGTGGATGAAAATGAAGCCGATCCGGATATGACAAACGCCGGAGGGCAACCGGTGACATATATAAAGGGGGCAGCTGCAATTGATTCAGCTCTGTCCTTTTCAATTATTCGTGGAGGACATCTTGATGTCACTATTCTTGGTGCATTGCAGGTTGATGAAAAAGGTCATCTTGCTAACTGGAAAATTCCCGGGAAGTTTGTTCCCGGTATGGGTGGAGCTATGGATCTTGTAACCGGAGCAAAAAAGGTTATTGTTGTTATGACCCATACAACAAAGGGAAAGCCAAAAATAGTTTCCCAATGTGCACTTCCATTAACATCAATTAGGAAGGTGGATCTGATTGTAACCGAGATGTGTGTTATCAAACCAACGGAGGAAGGGCTTCTGCTAAAGGAACTTGCCCCATCTACAACGATAGAAGAAGTAATAGCAAACACTGAAGCAAAACTGATAATACCCGATGGAGTACCTGTGATGAGTGTATGAGCTTAATCCAGCTTTAAAAACTATTGAAAAGGAAAGATGATTGTAAGCATTCTTAACCTGTGGTTAGGATACATTTATTAAAAAGAATGATTGAAATGTTTATAATATTGATAGCTACGAAAAGGGGAGGATTGAACTGAAATGAGAAAACAAAGAAAAGAAGGTTTTTCACTAGTAGAATTGTTGATAGTACTGACCGTCATAGCTGCTCTTATTTCAACAATAACTCCCATTGCCATGAACGCAGTTAGAAAAGCAGAAGCTCTTCAGGTGGCAATGAATTTTAGAGTTCTGTCTATGAGTATGGAAAGCAGGTTGATATTGAATAAAACTGTGCCTGATAATATCAGAGATCTTGGTAGAGATATAGATACAGATAATTATGGAATAGCTTATGCTGATGAAGAGGGAACCTACAAAGTTACCGTTTTTACTACGGATGAGGTTCATTTTAAAACTCTGCATGAAGTTTTAGAAGCAGCTACCAATACTACTGAAGTAATACCGGAAGAAGCTAGTTATTTATCAGGTGGCCTTGGCGAAGATGCACTTTCTGATACCACTGCTTTGTATTATTTTGAATTAAAAATTTACTGATTTAAATGACATAGAAAGCAGCCCTGAAGGGCTGCTTTCTTAATTTAGTTTGGGGTATTTTCTAACAGGGGTGGGAGTTTACACGTTTAATGTAATGCTTTAATCAATGTAATTTTATCAGCAGAAAATTAAATTTAGATTTTAAATAACAAACGTATTTGTTTACAAAACAATAAAGGCAAATTTCATTATTAAAAATAGTTTTGGAGGAGAAAAGATGCTGATAGAGCTTACAATTTCGGGGATTGACGAAGAAAGTCATAGAAAGATAGTTAAAAAACTGCTTGAAACATTTCTGGATACTTCAGCGAAATTGGAAATGTCAGGTGAAATTGCTCATTTCAATATCGACTCCCTTGAGACAATTGAAAACATTGACGTCAAGTTAAATGAGAAAGGATTCAGAATATTAAACGTAATTATCAGATAAAAATAGCCTTGCTTGACACCCCTTATGGGTAATGCTAAAATCATTTTGCCTTACAGGGTGCGTAGCTCAGAGGGAGAGCGCTTCCTTCACACGGAAGAGGCCACAGGTTCGATCCCTGTCGCACCCACCAAAAAAATAGAAGCCTTTTCAGGCTTCTATTTCTTTTTCTTCTTTGGTTTTTCTTTCAGAAATTTTATCTCATAATCACCAGGAATGGGCCAGGTGAAATTCACATTGATAGTTTTTTTGAGCGTCTTTGATAGTTCTCTCTGTGTATCCGGTGTTAAAACGCCTGAAAGATTTTGATACACATTTATCTCTGCTCCAGTAATTTTCTTATCACTATTAAAGGTCTTTTTCAGATCACGCACTATTTTCTGGTATACAAATCTCGGAGATTCTATACGACCGCTTCCATGACACACAGGACATCTGGAATATAACTTAGATCCTATGGCAGCGTTGGAACGTTTTCTTGTCATTTCAAGCAAACCAAGTTCGGTAAATCCCATAATCATTGATCGCGCTTTATCATTCATTAATTCTTTTCTGAATTTGTTGATTATTTTAGTCTGATCTTCTTCACTATCCATGTCAATAAAATCTATAACAACAATTCCGCCAATATTCCTCAATTTAAGCTGTCTGGCAATTTCAGTTACCGCTTCAAGATTTGTATTTATAGATGTTTCTGAAATATCACTACCAGAAAGATTGCTTGCTGAATTCACATCCACAACAGTCATTGCTTCAGTATTATCAATTACAATATTTCCGCCACCTTCAAGGACTATCTTATTTTTATAGAGAATATCAAGTTTTTCATACAATCCTGTGTATTGGAATGCATCGTCTTCAACAAAACGAACCACCGGTTTATAGCCAGTTTTAAATTTGCTTATTCCGGCTACTACATCGTGCCAGAGACTTTCGCTGTCTATAATGATTTCTCCTGTTAATTCAGTAAGTCTTTCCCTCAAAATATATTCTACAAGGCTCGGTTCCTCATAAAGCAGTTTCGGCTTTCTGCTTCTTTTATAACTGTTGTTTACCTTTTTCCATTCCTTTCTTATGTTTTCCAGTTCTTCTCTTATAGTTTCTTCTCCTACTCCAAAGGCAGCTGTTCTGAAAATAACGCCTTCATTGTCCTTCAAATTATCTTTAGCAAGTTTTATGAGTCTTTCGCGTTCAGAAGTGTCCGAGATCTTTCTGGAAACACCAATATGCTTTGAAAATGGAAGATATACAAGCGTTCTTCCAGGAATACTTACCTTTAGTGTTACCTGTGGACCTTTGCTTCCCATAGGATCTTTTTTGACCTGTACAAGAACTTTACTGTTTTTGGTTAGCTTTTCTTTGCCAAGAGAATCTTTAAATCTTAGGAAAGCATTTTTACCAATGCCAATATTCACAAATGCCGCTTCTAAACTTGGTACAACGTTTTCCACACGTCCCAGATATATATTACCAGTGTAACTATCACTGTCCAATTCTTCGAAGAAAATTTCTTCAAGCGTATCATTGCTTAGCACTGCAATTCTAATTTCTTCTTCAAAATAGCTAAATACGATTCTTTGCTTCCTTTCTATCTTTTTCACCTCCATGAAACAAGAGAGCCACCGGGGTGGCTCTCCAATGATCTTATTCTTCCATTTCGATTAATCCCAGAGATCCATTTCTTCTGGTGTATAAAACATTAATTTCATCGTTATCTGCATTTCTGAACACAAAGAAGTTGTGTCCAATCATTTCCATTTGCAGCACCGCTTCATCAAGAGTCATTGGTTTTATAGAAAAACGCTTTCTTCGAGAAATTTTTGGTCCTTCTTCTTCCTCTTCTTCATAGTGATTGCTGTTACCTGATAATGAATCTGCAACTTCTCTCACGCTTGCTCTACGTTTGACATTTGAGCGATCCTTATACTTCTTCAGGCGTCTTTCAAATACATTGGCTAAAGCGTCAACAACAAGGTAGAAGTCATTACCTTTCTCTTCCACACGCACAACAAAACCAGAAAGATGTGCCGTTAATTCAACTTTGAAATACTGTCGTTCCTTAGAAATTCTGACATCCATAGATATAAATCTGTCTTCCGGAAAAATCTTAAAGGCTTTAGACAACTTCTTTTCGAGATGATTTTTCATTGCTTCTGTTACAGTTAGGTCTTTTGCATAAATGTTGTAATCCATGATATTCCCTCCTTAGGATTTCAGCGAGTTATAATCTTCATCGCCTTTTTCAAGTTCTTCCTTCTTATACAGTTGAGTAAAGGCAATACCGTTAATGTTCATCCCCTTTATAATTTTGTTTGAAAGTGCCATTGGATAAACCTGCAACTTTGAAAGCTCATTAACATCGACCCAGCGTACCTCTACTAGAACTGGACTGCCAATTACTTCCGGGTCATAACCTAACTCGCCAGTTCCCGAGATCTTTTTACACGTGAAGAACAGTTCTAGAAGGTGTTCATGAATAAAATCCTGAACAAAAATAATGTCTTTTGGTTCTATGTCAATCTTTGCTTCTTCCTTCAATTCTCTTTTAAGTGCCTCAGGAATAGTTTCTCCCTGTTCAACTTTGCCTCCTGGGAAACACCAAAAAGGCTGTCTGTCTTCATGGGCATGTTTAACGATTAAAACGTTATTTTCATGTAAAACTACACCACGTACACTTATATGTCTCGTTTTTTGGTGCATTTTTTCACCTCGGGTCATAAAAATTATATCATTTCAAAGTGAACCCTTTGGCACATTATTATTTGTTATATTTTGCCCTTCAAAAAGTCGCGGTAATAGTAAAAGCTTTCTTTTGGTATTCTTTTTTGTTCATTTTCATAATCTACATATATCAAACCAAAACGCTTACTATAACCCTTTGCCCATTCAAAATTATCCATAAGAGACCATAAGAAGTAACCTCTAATATCTACTCCGTCGTTAATAGCATCTAAAACTGCATTAATATGTTTTTCAATGTAGTCAATCCTTCGTTTGTCATGTATCTTACCTTCAACGGGAATATCTTTGTCTGCCATCCCGTTTTCTGTTACATATAGGGGCTTATTATTGTAGCGTTCGTAAGCCATCTTTAGAAAGTTTGTTAGACCTTGAGGATAAATTTCCCATCCCATCTCTGTTGTTTCAAGTACCGGTTTGGCCACATCGTAACCAAAAAATGAATCGGGATTTCGTTCAATGCGCTGTCTGGTGTAATAGTTTACACCCCAGAAGTCCACCGGGGCATTAATTTTCTCCATATCTCCTGGTTTAACTTCAGGTGATAGTTTGTTGGATTCAAGCAGATTCCAGAATTCTTCAGGATACTTACCCTTTGCAGGAGGAAGATAAAACCAGTCATTTGTGAATTGATTTGCAAGTATAATGGCTTCATCAGGAACATTTTCGTCTGCTTTTTCAACCCAGGTTGATACGTTTGTCAGTCCAACCTTCCCATCTTCAACGATTTTTCTGAAACGGTTTACTGATTCGCCATGTGAAAGCAAGAGGTGATGAGCAACCTGGAAGGATTTCTTTGGATCATTTAATCCGGGTGCGTGTTCACCGAAGAAATAGCTTAAATGTGATGAGCAGAAGGGTTCATTAAGTGTTATCCAGTATTTAACCCTGTCTCCAAACTTTTCAAATACAAATGCTGCATAGTCAGTAAAATAATTGACAATATCTCTGTTTTCCCAGCCATTGATATCTTTTTGAAGCTTAAGAGGTAGATCCCAGTGGTAAAGCGTTACGAATGGCGTGATATTTTTTGAAAGTAACTCATCAAACAATTTATCATAAAAATCAATACCTTTTTGATTGGCCCTCCCGCGTCCTTCGGGAAAAATTCTTGGCCATGAAAGAGAAAGTCTATATGAATTTACACCAAGCTCTTCCATGAGTTCTACATCTTCTTTATAACGATGGTAATGATCACATGCAACATCACCGTTTTCATCATTATGAATATTTCCGGGCTTATGGGTAAATTCTGTCCATATAGAAGGACCTTTACCATCTTCCAGGTCTGCTCCTTCAATCTGGTAAGAAGCCGTAGCTGTTCCCCATATAAAATCCTTTGGAAAGTTTTTCTTAAGCATTAGATCACTCCTTTATAAAAATATCCAGCTGTAAAATATTTAGAAATTACATAGTTATTCTGGAATATAGTTACAATCAAATTTTATCATGTGAATTAAAAGAGTTTTACTAAGTGTGCTATATTAGTAATAAACAAAAAACGTAGGATGTGATATGATGAATGCTTTTGTCTATATTGCAAATAAAAATAATCCCTGGGTGAACCTTGCAATCGAGAGTACGCTTTTTGACTTTTTGGAAAAAGATGAGATTTATCTTTATTTATGGCAGAATGAGAACACCATAGTTATCGGAAGAAATCAAAATGCCTGGCGTGAATGCCGCGTAGAAAAGTTCCTTAACGAGGGAGGTACACTTTCAAGAAGACCGTCCGGTGGTGGTGCAGTTTACCAGGATATGGGAAATCTTAATTTTACCTTTATTGCTCCCAGAAATATCTACAATGTACACAGGCAACTAAGGGTAATTGTAGATGCTGCAAATTCACTCGGAATAAATGCAGAATTTAGTGGACGGAATGATATCCTTGCTGAAGGAAGGAAGTTCTCCGGTAACGCTTTTTACAGCAGTAAAGAAAAGGCAATGCATCATGGGACAATACTAATAGATACCAGTTTTAAAAGACTTGCTGATTACCTCCAGGTATCACAGGCGAAGATGAAATCAAAAGGTGTTAAATCGGTGCAATCAAGGGTTATTAATCTTAAAACCTTAAAGCAGGAACTAAATGTTGAAATGATGAAGAAAGCGCTTATTGAGTCCTTTAGTAAAGAGTATGGAGTGAAACCTGAAAATAAACCTTTAGGAAACATATATGAAGGCGATATCTTCAAAAATTACTACGAGAGATATTCTTCAGAAGAATGGATATTTGGAAAATCACCTGATTTTGATGTGGTACATGAAACACGTTTTGATTGGGGGGAAATTGAATTTGGACTTAAAGTGAAATCAGGCAGGATAAAAAAATGTACGGTATATTCTGATGCCATGGATGCAGATACCATAGAGAAAATTTCCGAAGTAATAGAAAAACTTCCTTTCAATACTTCATCAATAGTGAAGGAAATACATAAAATCGGTAGCAATGAAATTATTGAAGATGTTACAAAGTGGATCAAAACGTGGAAGTTCTGAATCAATGAATCTTTTAATATTTTCTGATCGAAATAATGGTGCAAATCAGTGAAAAAAGACAATCTACTCCAAAATCCTTTTGTCGTTGCTTCGCTTGCAATAAGTGCTTCATTATTGTGGGGGAGTGCTTTTCCGGTTTTAAAAATAAGTTATGTCGAGTTAGGTATAGAAGCTAACGATATCTTTTCAAAGCTTGCCTTTGCCGGATTAAGGTTCTTTGGTGCAGGATTGCTGCTTTTCTTTATTATGCGTGTAATATTCAAAAAAAGATTGAAAATGGATAGAAAGAGGTTTATGTGGCTGGTATTGCTTGGCTTGCTTCAAACAGCCATTCAATACTCATTATTTTACAATGGACTGGCACATACTTCTGGAATGAAATCTGCGATAATAATCAGTTCTGCAAATTTCTTTGTGGTCTTGTTTGCCCATTTTATATACAAAAATGACAAAATTAATCTTAAGAAAGTTTTGGGGTTGGTGGCAGGTTTCACAGGTGTAGCATTTGCAAATTGGGAAAAAGGCTTAAAACTTGATTTTAGTTTTAAAGGAGAGGGATTATTACTCCTTTCAACGGTTGTAGCTGCTATTGGAGCGTTGCTTGCAAAGAAAATTTCAAAAGATGTTCATCCCTTTCTCGTTTCTGGATGGCAGATGTTCCTTGGTTCACTGGTGCTTTTGGGAGCAGGGATTCCAAACATACCCGGTGGTTTCTTGAATTTCACACCCCTGGCAACAATACTACTGATTTATTCCAGTGCATTATCCGCAACGGCTTTTTCTTTGTGGTACACGGTATTGAAACACAATAAAGCTGGAGAGGTTACCATATATCGTTTCATGATACCGGTATCGGGTACAATACTTTCCGCTGTTTTTATACCCGATGAATTCTTAAATATCAAAATAATTCTTGCATTATTATTGGTAGCCTTTGGTATTGTGATCGTTAATTACAATAGAAAAAGGAAATCGATAAAAAACTGATATGCTAATATTCGCCTGAAAAAGACCCTTCAAATTTCAAAACGATTATTGAAAGAGCCAGTAGAAGCACACCAATTATTAGGTTTACTCCGATAACAGATTGAACATCTACCCAGGAATAATCAAAAAGAATTGCCCCCTGTAATTTACTAATTAGATTGTTAATAGGGAATTTATTGCATATATCTTTTAACCAGTTTGGAAATGCAGAAATTGGGAAAAGAATACCACTAAGTATTACAAGTGCTACTGAGAAGCCTGTTGATAGGAATTGGGCTCCTCTTACTGTTTTACTTATCGATGCAAAGAACGATCCCAGGGAAATGAACAGAAATATCATCACGAGAAAAAGTAAAACATCGTATATACCAAATGAAAATTTCAGGAAACCTGTGATCTTTCCAGTTATCAAAAAGACACCAAGTTCAAGTGTACTGATAAAGAAATAAGCGATGACTTTTGATATCATGAACTGACTTCTTGAGATATTTGCTATCTTAAGAAGATCTATCATTTCGCTTCTTCGATCTTCTTGAATGGTCCATGTGACTCCTATTATTGAAACAAATAAAAGAGTCAGGGTAAGTAAGGAAGGAAAGAGAAAGCTGGAAAACCCGAGTTTTTCTTCCTCAATCCCGTCAACAACGATCTTTGGAGCAACATAATTGGGATCAACATCCATATTTTCCATGAAATCAGGATCTGCAACAACCGGTAATGCCTTAAATTCTCTGAGAACATTGGACATTACCTGATAGATGGATATTGTTGTCTGGAGCGAATACGGATTTGGTATGAATATGAGCTCTGATGGCTTTTGAAAAAGCAGGTTATTAGCAAAACCCTTTGGAATAACAAACACTCCGTCAAGATCGTCTAGATGTTCATCTACTTCCTCTCTTGAACGCAGTTCAACTATATTCTCACCTTTTAGCATGGAGGTTGCATATCTTATAAAGAATAACCCGGTGAATGTCTTATCTTCATTGATTATTCCAAGACGGAGATTGGTTATATCTGTTACCTGTGTAACGCTGGCAGAAATGAAGGTCAAGACCAGGGGAATAAGCAAAATAAGAATAAAGACCCCTCTGGCTCTTAATATCATTCTTATTTCATTGATAACTAGGTTTATTATATTCTTTATCATAGTAGTCACAAGTGAATTATATCATTGTTCTTATCTGGTTTACATCAGTGTTCTTTTACAATCGATTTTTTTAAAATAATCACAGTTTAACTGATTTGGTTAGATTTTTGGGTTTATCTGGATTAAGCCCCATTTTTATGGCTTTTTCGTATCCAATAAGAAGAACAGGTATCATTCTCAAAGGAGCTTCAAAACCTTCGTTATAGGGTATGTTAATATCGCCATTTTTTCCAATGTAAATTACTTTTGCACCTGCTTTTGATAGTTCAGAAGCCAGTTCTTTCTCATACCGGGTATCCATCGATTGGATAACGATAATAGTTTTTTCATCAAGGGTTGAGCGGGGTCCATGTCTGTATTCGAGTGGTTCATGAAATTCAACATTTTGAAGTGCCATTTCTTGTAGTTTTAAAGCCCCTTCTTTGGATAAACCAAACAGTTCATCATAACCGAGGAAAACAAAATGATTGTATTTGTTGAAATCAATTGAATCGACCAAATTCTTACTTTCTTCAATTATTATCCCGGATTTTTTAGCAAGAGAAACTCTTTTTATTATATTTAGTAATGAATGCAAAATAACGGTAAAAGAGCCCGTCATAACAACACTTTCTTCGTAGGCAAAGTCAAAAGAGATATCTTTATCGCATTCATTAACCAGTGGAGATTTCGAATCACAGGTAACAGCTATGGTGTTTATTCCCTCTTTCTCAAGAATTTTGGCTGCTTCGATCGTCTCTGTCGATTCCCCGGTTCTTGAGATTAGAAAAGCTATATCTGAAGCTGGATAATCATTTGTGGCCAATATCTTACCTGCTGTTACAACATTGCTAATTAAGCCATTCTTTTTATAAATTTCTGAGACAATGTAACCAATATTATACGAAGATCCACAACCCACAAACAATAACTTTTTTTCTTTTTGAACATGTAAAGTATTTTTGCCTGTTTTTTTTAATAGGTCAGATATTCTCATAATTTCATTTAGTGTTTTTGACAAAGCCAGGGCACCTCCATCAGCATAATAACTGCAATACACGTTGAAAACATTATAAAATAATGATCGATTGCTATCCCCAGTATAACCCAAAAGAGAAAAAAGGGTTTTAGGATTATAAATAATATGTTCAATAAGTGTGAAAATAAAGGTTTTATCCTGTTTAGGAAATGATGGAAAGACAATTCAAGATCTTAAATTTGAAAGATAATTCATTCCTGGACTGTGTTAGAATTTTTTTGTAACTAATTAAAGAAATACTACTGAAGAGATAGTGTGAAAAGGTGGTGTAAGTAATGCCAGAACTGCCAGATGTAGAAGTAATAAAAAGGAACTGTGAAAAACATATCCTGAATAAGAAAATCGCTAATGTGTACAAAAGAGATTCTAAAACAGTGAAACCAGATGAGAAGTTCTTAAATGAAACCCTCATCGGGAAATCATCAAAAGAGGTCTCCAGACAAGGAAAGCATATGTTCGTGCAGCTGGATAACTCTAGATACATACTGATGCACTTTGGGATGACGGGAAAGGTTGCTTTTTATTTAAAAAAGGAAAAAGAGCCTGATCATACGGGTTTACGCATTGATTTTGAAGATGGAAGCAGCTTTTCATATATTTGTGTTAGAAAACTGGGTAAATTAGATATCATAGATAATATGGAGGATTATATTTCCAGAGGATCGCTTGGAAAAGATGCCCTGGATTACAGCGAAGAAGAATTTGTAGATTTTTTAAAAAACAAAAGAGGTGTCATTAAAAGTGCTCTTATGGATCAAAACAATATTGCAGGAATAGGAAATATCTATTCAGATGAAATAATGTATCAGACAGATATCCATCCCGGGAAAAAAGTAAATGATTTAAGCGAAAAAGAAATGAAGAAGCTATATTCACAAATGAAAGATGTTTTACAAAAAGCCATTAATAGTGAAGCAGACCCCGGAAAAATGCCTAAACGTTATCTTATTAATAGAAGAAAAGAAGGCGAAAAATGCGGGATATGTAATGGAAAAATTGTAAAAAGGAAAATTGGCGGAAGATCGTCTTACTTCTGTCAAAAACATCAAAAATGAGTTTGGTTGGTGAGGCTTATGAAAAATAGAGAACTGGCTGAAATATTCAATGAAATGGCAGATATTTTGGAATTTCAAAATGTGCAATGGAAGCCTCGCGCATACCGTTCTGCTGCAAGAAGGATTAAAAATCTTGATGAAGATGTTGAGGAAATTTATAAAGAACACGGTAAGAAAGGGTTGTCTGACATTGAAGGCATAGGAAAAAGTCTCGCAGAACATGTAGCAGAATACCTTAAAGAAGGAAAAATCAAAAAACATGAAGAATTAAAGAAGGAAGTGCCTGAACAGCTTTCTGAATTATTGAAAATTGAGGGTCTGGGTCCAAGTAAGGTGAGAGATCTGGTAAATAAGCTGGATATAAAGAGTATTGAAGAACTGAAGAAAGCGATAGAGGAAAAAGAAATCAGAGCACTCGAAGGTTTTGGTGACAAAACAGAACAGAACATATTGAAGTCACTTGAGCAGTACGAACTCAGACATGAACGTATGCGTATAGATACTGCGATGAGCATTGCTACGGAAATAATAGAATATCTAAAGCAAAACACGGATGTAAAGAAGATAAATTACGCCGGTTCATTGAGACGAATGAAAGAAACTATCGGAGATATTGATATCCTGACCGTTGCACCTGATAGCAAAAAAATCATGGACGCTTTTACAAATATGTCAGGTGTTTCAAGAGTTGAATTAAAGGGTGAAACAAAAAGCACTATTGAATTAAAAGAGGGCGTTGATGTTGATTTAAGGGTAGTTCCTGAGAAATCGTATGGAGCAGCTTTGCTATATTTTACCGGTTCCAAGGATCATAATATTCAATTAAGAAAGATAGCAATAGATAAAGGATATAAACTTTCAGAATATGGATTATTCGAAATGAAGGAAAACGATGAGGAAGGTAAATGGATATGTGGAAAAACAGAAGAAGAGGTTTATAAGAAACTTGGATTGGCATATATTTTTCCTGAACTGCGAGAAAACAGGGGCGAAATAAAAAAAGCAAAAGAAAACGACATCTCCGAACTAATAAACCTTGATGATTACAGGGGAGATCTACATATGCACACAAAATATAGTGATGGAGCGGGAACAATAGAAGATATGCTTTCTAAAGCTGAAGAACTTGGTTATGAATACATTGCGATTTCTGATCATTCGGTTTCAGAAAGAATCGCCAGCGGTTTAAGCATAGACAGATTGAAAAAGCAATGGGAAGAAATCGATGAATTATCGAAAAAATTCAACATAAAGATCATGAAAAGTGCTGAGGTTGATATTTTGCCTGATGGTAGTCTTGATTATCCTGAAGAGATTTTAAATAAAATGGATCTGGTCATTGCTGCCATTCACTCACGCTTTAAGTCTTCTGAAGAGGAAATGACCAAAAGAATAATAAAAGGTTTTGAATCTGGTAGGATAAACATTTTTGCACATCCAACAGGTAGAATGATTGGAAAAAGAGAAGGGTATAATGTAAATTTGAAACAATTATTCAAAGCCGCTTCAGAAAATGATGTTGTTCTGGAGATAAATTCTGACCCAAACAGGCTTGATCTTAATGATGTTCACATTTTACAGGCAAAGAAGTACGATATTAAATTTGCCATCAATACTGATTCACATTCTCCTTCAACATTGAGCAATATAGAGTACGGAATAGGTATAGCCAGAAGAGGCTGGTTGGAACCCGGGGATGTTATAAACACTATGTCCTGGAAGGAAATTAAGTCATTTTTTAAATAAAGAGATTATTGGTTCGGTAAAGACCAATCCTAACAAAATAACACATTATCAGGCAGGTGTTCATACATGGAACTAAATCAATTAATTGAACAAAGCTATCCAGAGTTAAGCAATATATACAGAACCTCTGAGCTTCTTATGTCTTGCCCCGATAACGCTACTCATGACTTTTCTCATGTTTTAAGGGTATGTAATCTTGCAATAAGAATTCATGATGTTGAAAAAGAAGGAACCCCTTCAGCAATAATTGCTGCAGCATTACTCCATGATGTAAAAAGGAAATCGGAAGACAGAAGTAAAAATAGAACCGATCATGCTGAAGCAGGAAGTGTTTTCGCAAGGAGTTATCTGAATAATCTTGGTTTTTCTGAAGATTTTGTTGAAAGGGTTTCAAGCAGCATATTTACCCACAGTTATTCTAAAAAGAGAAAACCAGAATTTGTTGAAGGTAAAATATTACAGGATGCTGATAGATTAGATGCACTGGGTGCAATCGCTATTGCAAGGGTATTCAATCACAATAATGGTTTTAACCGGAAGTTATATGATCCATTTTTAAAACCCAAAAAAGAATATGATGGTATTTCTGTTAGTTATCTGAACCATTTTTTTGAGAAGATACTTAGAATTGAACCTGATTCATTCTGGACTGAAGAAGCGAAAAAGATTGCACAAAAAAGATATGACTACACCAGAGAATTTGTCTGCAGATTCCTTCGGGAATGGTATTCCCTGGAATAATCTTCCTGACTTTTGCTTTTAAAGCTACTTAAATTAAACGCACTCGAATAATTTTATAATTTACCTGTTTGTAACAACAGGGGATTGTATTTTATGCACTATACTGTGTATAATACAGTATAGTATCAAGTCTTATATGAGGTGATATGATGAATACTTCCAGATTGATATCAGAGATGAACAGAGGTTTTATACAGTTACTGATGCTTGTTATGTTAGAGAAACCAAAGTATGGATATGAGATAGTTAAAGAATTACAGGAAAAGGATTTCACCATTGAAGAAAACACGTTATATCCTTTATTGCGGCGTCTTGAAGAAAAAGAACTATTATCAAGTGAATGGCGGGTTGAAGAAAACAAACCGAGAAAATACTACTATGTATCTAAAAAAGGTATAAAAGTTAGAAAAGAGCTACTAAATATCTGGGAAAGTCAGAAAAAACTTTTAAAGGAATTTGAGGAGGGAAAAAACTATGAAAGCGCTTGAAAAATATCTTGACGAAGTAAAAACTTATCTGGTGGTGGATGATCCAAAGAAAAGAGAGGATTTGTTAATGGAAATAAAAAGTCACATAATTGAAAAAGCTGAAAACAAATACGGTAAAGTAGATGAAGAGTCAGTTAGAAATGTAATAAAAGAATATGGCACTCCGCAGGATGTGGCTTCCAGATATTCTGAAGGAAAAACGATCATCGCCCCACACTATAAGAATTATCTATTTATGTACACCGGTATTGCCTTTGCCATTCATTTGGGGCTAAGATTGTTTGGATTAATAGCGAGTACTCTGGGTAATGAAAGCGTCAATGCATGGGAAAGCTTGCTTGAACTTGTTTCTCTGATTCCTACTACCTTTATATTTGATTTTGGACTGGTAGCTTTGATACTTTATTTTGTTACAAAGTATAACAGTAAAGCAGAGCTGGCGAGTTTCTCCGGATTGGTGAAGAAACGAAAAGAGGAAAAACTTTCCGGTAAAATTTTTGAGCTTATAATTTCCATAGCAGGAGCAATTGCATTTTATTACTTCATGAAATTTGGTCCCATTTTTATTTCAAAATCTGGTACAGAAATAAGTGAAATTGCTTTCAATGCACTGGAAATAATCAAGTTTGCTTTCTTGATAGGTTTTGGTTTGATGGTACTAAATAGTGTGTCGGCTGCTATTAAACTGGCTAATAACTCTCGACTTGTAGAGATAATTTTTGATGTCATTGGAATAATTTACCTTTATTTATTACTAACGCCTGCTTATATTGAAGGGTTTGCATCCTTTGCAGGAGTAAATCTTGAAGAGATAAACCTTGTCGCATTCAAAGGTTTTGCTGTGGTTGTGAGTATAATTTTAGTAGTATCACTTGTATTTCATGTTATTAGGTACTGGGCGAGTAAAATTATGAAAGAATAACCGGGGAGATGACAAAATGAAAAAATATATCTTTTTATTATTGATTTTTGTCTTTGCGGTGAGTGTAAATGCAGCTTTTTTAAACAGGCCTGAGTTAAATGCAATAACTGTAAAATGGTACACAGAAGAGTTCTCAGATTCAAGGATTTACTGTGTTGATGAAAGCGGTAATGAAATCCACCTTAGTTCAAGTAAGATGACTGATTTTCACAGCGTAACCCTTGAAAATCTGAAGCCCGAGCAGAGATATCATTATTATGCTGAAAGTTATATTGGCGAAAACCGGATATATAAAAGCGAAGGTTCTTTCTCACTGGAAGATAAAGAAACGTTCAAATTCGTTATCTACGGTGATTCTCGAAGCAATTTCAAGAAACATAAGAAAATCTGTGGAGGTATAGCAGTTTCTGATCCGTTACTGGTTATTAATGTAGGAGATCTGGTGTTCAGAGACGCTTTGATCGATGATTGGGCTGATTTTTACAAATCACTTGATGTCCTATCCAGCAGTTTTTATTATTCAGCTGTTGGAAATCATGAAATGACTGCAAAGAATTTCAGAAAGTTACTGGATTTACCTGATAATGAACTCTATTATTCATTTCAAAAGGGAAAAATACTATTTATAGTACTTAATACAAATCAGCGCTTTGACAGATTTTCAAAACAGTACCGCTGGCTTGCTGATGTACTTGAAAACAGGGATTCAAATCAAACAGAGTTCACCATTGTGATAACACATCATCCTCCATACAGTTACAGTTCACATGGAGATAGTTATTTTTTGAAATTAATTCTGGTACCTTTATTTGAAAAACACAACGTTGATTTTGTGATTTCCGGTCATGATCACAACTATCAAAGGATCGAGAAAGGAAACATCAATTATATTGTTACAGGAGGTGGCGGAGCGCATTTGTCTTCAATTAAAGCCGATCCAGACGAGGATCTTGTAAAAGGTTATGCAGTCCATCATTATGTAGTGTTCAATTATTCGCCAGGAGTAATCGAAGCCGAAGTAATTGATATTAATGGAGATACATTCGATAGTTTTTCAGTTTCGAAGTGAATCTGGAAGTTTATATTTCCACTGTTTCATTTATAACTTCACTGGAAGTCCACAATCTGGCGACTTTGCAGATTCTTCCATTTTTCCAGATTGTTGAACGACCCTCAGCAATATCGCTGCCAACCTTACCAACAGCCATAGCATTGATTAAAAATTCTATATTTTCTCTGTTTCTGGTAGCTTCTATAGGTCCGTCAAGCCACCAGATTCTTTCCTGTGTATATGAAGTATTATATTTTACAGGTTCTTTCCAGGGAGTAAAATTGCACGTTGGAACAGCGAGTATTTTTGCACCGGAAGAATCAACATATTCTATTGTATCCCGGAAAAACATGTCATAGCAAATTATCAATGCAACTTTTGCAAATTTTGTTTCAACCACCTGGCTCTTGCAGGGGTATGAAGAAAACAGTATTTTATTCTCAGAATCAGTAAGCCTTAATTTGCCTACTCTTGCAATAACAATTCCTTCAGGATTGAAAAGGTAACTCATATTAAAAAGGCGTCTATCTTTTATATGCCAACCTTTTGATGATTCAAAGGATATTAAGGGCAGGAGGATACTCGGTGCAGCAATATAAGATGAATAGGTTCGCGCAAGTCTGGAAAATGTATTTCTATATACCTCTTCCACAACCAATGCGTTTTTTAGAAAAGCAGCTCTGATAAAGTTTAATTGTGATATTGAAAGATTCTTGAAAACGTATCCTAACAATAACCTGAAAACAGATTTAGATCTGGAAATTTTTGTAAACATACCCGGATACAAAAAAGTTCCAATAAATTCTGGAAAAACCGCAAAATGAGTATCGGCTTTCCATAATAAGCCGGCTCTTGAAAGATAATTATTCATGGAATTCAAGAAATTTTCTTGGCTTACATAATCCTCCAGATCAATTTTCGTTTGAACAGCTGTTAAGTCAATTTTCATCCTGGATTTACAAGTCGTGCAATCAGTACAATAATACCCATGACTATTAATACAGGAAGCAGGAAAATTAGCAATCCCAGAAAGATAAGGACCACTACTGCAATAACGCCCAATCCCATTAAGATGGATACTATCGCTGGAAATGCTTTTATTGCAAGAAAAAGTAAAGCCAGCGCACCAATAACAGCCAGGAATTCTACCATGAACATCCCTCCTCTAAAGATTTTACCATTTTAGCTTTTTCTTCATACAAAAGAATTAAGCATGATTCAGATATATACATTTTTCATAAAAGTTCTAAAATTTTGTCTTTTCATTGAAGATAACATACTTAAAATTCAATTTTATAGGTATTATATAATGCTATAATTTTAGAAAAGTTACAAAGTAGTAATAAGGCTTCATTATGAAGGGAGATAAAAATGGAAAATGATAGCGCCAAAAATCAAAAAGGATATATAAAAGCTTTACTGCAAAAGTCACAAAGAGAATCTGGTGAAAAATTTGAAAATAAACTAAAACATGTACATGAAGCGTTTTTACTATCCAGTAAACAGGGATTCATTGAAGGTGAAATAGATGCTTTAAACAATCTAATACAACTTTATATAGATACCAGCGAATATGAAAAAGCATCTGAAAATTGCGATACCCTTATGGAAATGTGTGAAAAAAACAACGACAGATTAACATACGCTAGAGTACTTAATAAAAAGGGATTATCAGAATGGCAACTTGGAAATGTGGATACTGCGTTGAATTGTTTGATAGAATCGCTTTCGATCTTTCGTGAGGTAGATGATTCTGAAGTTGATTCCAGTCTTATATCCAATATCGGAATAATGTACGCTGAACTTGGTAACGATAAAAAATCTGAAGAATTTTTTAAGCAAGCAATCAAACAGGCTCAAAAGAATGGTAACAAAACAAGTTTGGCGTCAAGTCTCAATAATATGGGTATTATTTCTGCTCGTTTGAATAAGGCTGATGAATCCATAGAGTATTTTTATAAAGCTCTTGAGATAAAGAAAAAACTAGGTGATAAAAGAAAGATTATAACCAGTCTTCATAACATAGCTGATATGTGCGATGAAAAAAATGAATATAACAAAGCTGAAGAATTATTGTTCGAAGCAGAAGAAATGGCAAAGGAAATTAGAAATCCTGAAGCGATGGCTTTTTCAAAAAGAGAATGGGGAAAGCATTTCATGTTTAAAGGTGATTATGATAAGGCCATAGAAATACTCAAGCAGGGTCTGGAAATGGCGGAAGAAAAGTCACTTAATTCAATGGCCGGTGATATTGCATTGTTTATATCAGAATCTTACGAAAAGCTTGGGGATTATAAAGCAGCACTGGAATATCATAAACATCATGATAGATTGAAAGAAAAGATTTACAGGGAAAATCTGAAGAAAAATGTGGCCATGATAGAGGATAAGTACGAAAGAAAAGGAAAAATAAAGGAAGCTGAGTTTTATAGAGAAAAACATTTTGAACTGATGAAGATTAATGAAAAAATTAACAGACAGAACGAAATGCTGGAAAGAGCTGAGAAACGCTTAAAAAGAGCAAACAAACTGTTAAAGGACAAATCGATAAAGGATAGCCTTACAGGATTATTCAACCATAAATACATGAATGAAAAGCTTAAAGATGAAATAAAGAGATCCAGAAGATACGATGAGTCCTTTTCACTAGCGCTTTTTGATCTTGACGATTTCAAGAAAATCAATGATACCTTTGGACATCAAATTGGTGATAAAGTGCTAAGAATTATTGTGAAAACAATAATGAGTAGTATTAGAGAAGTCGACATGGCGTTTCGTTATGGGGGCGAAGAATTTTTACTTTTGTTCCCCAGAACAAAGCTTTCAAGCGCTGTACAGGTTTGTGAAAGGATAAAAAAAGAATTGGCTTCTACCGATTACAACATCGATTGCAAAGTGACCTTGAGCGGTGGTATTGTTCAGTGGTCCGGAGAAAGCATAACAGAATTAGTTAAAAAAGCAGATTCACTTCTCTACAGAGCAAAGTATGAGGGTAAGAATAGATTTATTCATTGATTCAATATAATAATTTGGGTGGTTTAGATGCTTGACCTTCATGTTCATACAAATTTTTCACCGGATGCAAGTGATTCAATGCAGGATGTTATGGAATTTGCGAAAAATACTGAACTAAAAATAATCGGAATTGCGGATCATTATGATCTGGACCTTTCATATAATTACACCACTAATTTTGGTGATCCCCTTCTTTACCTCGAAGAGATAGAAAAGCTTAACAGTAACACTCCTGTTAAATTACTAAAGGGACTCGAACTGGGTATTCAAAGTTACACAGATAACAATATTCTGAATGGCGCTTTTGATTATTTTATTTATTCAGTACATCAGTATCCGGGAATGGATGATTTTTCAGGTGGTACTAGTATGTGGCTCCCATATCTTGAAGAATCTATTGGAGCTGTTAAAACATTAAGATATCCGGGTTTCTTTGGTCATCTTGATTTTTTAAGAAGATATATTCCAGACAGCACTCCTTTAACACCATCTCCGATGCTTGAAGAGCTGCTTTTAACACTTGTTAAGTACAATATAGGACTCGAAATAAATACGTCCGGACTCAGAAACGATGTTAAAGAAGTACATCCACAACCCTGGATTATAAAACGCTACATTGACTTTGGCGGAAGATATCTAACTGTTGGGTCCGATTCACACCAAAAAGAAGAAATTGGAAAGGGCTTCAGAGAAGCCCTTAAAATATTAAATACTTTAGATATCAAAGAATTGTTCTATTGTGAAGACGGGAATTATATTCCCTTAAGTGTAAACAAATTAAATGTTTAGAGTTCTAAAAACCTTATGATTTGGGTGGTTGCCAGCGTTTTGCTATACCCTGGGTAATTCTGTCAATTACTATTGCCAGAATAACGATACTGATGCCTGCTTCAAAACCTCTGCCAACATCAACACGATTTATTGCCAATAAGACTTCCTGTCCAAGTCCTCTTGCACCTATCATGGAAGCTATTACAACCATAGCCAGCGCCATCATAGTGGTTTGATTGACACCTGCCAGTATGGTTGGCAAAGCAAGCGGCAACCTTACTTCCCGTAATAACTGCTTATTTGTTGCACCATATGCTTTAGCAGCTTCCTGAACCTGCTTTGGTACCTGTCTGATACCCAGGTTGGTTAGTCTGATGACCGGAGGTATTGCGTATATCATGGTGGCAAGTACCGCTGGAACTTTTCCTAGTCCAAAAAGCATCATTGCTGGAATAAGATGAACAAAACTTGGCATAGTCTGCATTGCATCGAGAAAAGGCTTTAATATTGTGGCAAATCTATCGAACTGGGCCATTAGAACACCGAGTGGGATACCGATAGCTATTGAAAAGACCACCGCAGTAATAACCAGCGCAAGAGTCTCCATTGCCAGTGTCCATAGACCGAATACTCCTATCAATATTAGTAGTGCTCCAAGTACTACAGGAAGTCCAATTTTCTTTGTTGCCAGCCAGGCTACAAATACCACGATACCGATAATTACCCACCAGGGTGTACTGTTTAGCAAATTATGAACAGAGAGCAGTAGAGATAGAATAACCGATGATATTGTTTCAAATACAATGCTACCATTGGTTACCAGCCAATCGATAAAATCATTTACATATTTTGCAACATGAAATTCCAGTGCCTCAGGAAACATCGGTTATCGCCTTCTTTTCATTATTGTTATTGTCATCATCTGAATCTAAATCTTCAGTAATTTGACGTTTTACGTCCTGAACAAACTTCTTCACATAATCATCCGCTGGATTTTTGACAATTTCGTGAATATTACCCGTTTGAACAATGTCTCCTTCTTTCATTATTGCGATTCTATCTCCCAGTCTTATAGCTTCATTAAGATCGTGTGTAACGAAGAAAATTGTTTTGTGCATCTCTTCCTGAAGCCGGATTAATTCATCCTGCATCTCTCTTCGTATAAGTGGGTCAAGACCACTGAAGGGTTCGTCCATTAAAAGAATAGGCGTGTCCATAACAAGCGCCCTTGCAATGCCAACTCTCTGTCTCATTCCACCACTTAGCGCACTGGGATGATTTTCTTCCCAACCTTTCAGTCCGACTCTTTCAATTGCTTCCAGTGCTCTTCTTTTTCTGCTTTCTTTGTCCTCGCCCCTGATCTTCAATCCAAATTCAACATTCTCTCTGACTGTTCTGTGTGGAAGAAGACCATAATGCTGGAAAACCATGGCTACCTCTTTGCGCCTAAAGCTTATAAGCTCATCATCACTTAAATCCGTGACTATGTAATCATCAATTTCAATTTCACCTGAAGTTGGTTCCAGCAATCTTAGCAGGCAGCGAATTAATGTCGATTTTCCGCTACCCGATAAGCCCATTATCACAAAGACTTCGCCTTCTCTGACTTTAAGGCTGACATCCCTCACAGCGATTACCGGTTCATCCATTTTTTCAATTTTTTCAATTAATTCTTCGTCTTCAACATCGATACCCCTGTCATGAATATCTGAATAAATTTTCCAGAGATTTCTGACCTTGATAGCTGTGGACAAGATGTTTTACTCCCTTTCCAGAGCTTCTACAACATTTTCAATAAGCTCTTCGTTTTTTGCTGGAAACCAGTCTTCCCAAATATATCTGTAGTTCTTTAAAAACCATATGGCTGTTTCTTCAGCTGTGGAATCATTTTCCTGCATGTAAGCAAGCATATTATTAGTCTGATCAAGGGTTGTACTGTAATTTGCAAGTAAGGTCAGCAATTCAGGTGCCTTATCTAACATCTTGGTTGAAACAGCGATATGTACTTTGGAAGGAGGAAATTCACAGGCACGATTATCACTCCAGATTTCTTCATCAAACTCTGGCTCTTCCAGTTTGGTCATATCAAGTAAACCCATTATCCATGTAGGTTCCCAGTAATATACAAGTATGGGATCGCCTTTTTTGTACGCACTCATAATGGCAGTAGCCAGTGATGCCTGAGAACCCGGATCAAAGGATGTGAATGTATCATCAAGCCCGTAAGCTTTCAGTTTTTCGAGATTGATATCATGAACAACCCATCCAACGGGACCATTGTATAATCTTCCTTTATTGGGTTGTTCTGGATCTTTAAATAATTCCCAGTATTTTTCTAGATCGGTTACTGATTTTAAGTCGGGAGCCATTGGTTCTATTCCTCTTTCTGGATCTCCTTCTATTACATATGTTGGAACATACCAGCCCTGAGGAGCGTCCTGGAAGTTTGAACCAAGATCGATAATCTCATTATCTGCTAATGCATCAATGTAGCTTTCTCTAATATTGTCTACCCATAACTCCATTGAAGCATCGTAATCTCCCCTTCTTATACCAAGTAATCCAGGTATAGTCTGGAAAAAACCATAGTCTATATCGTAACCATAGGCATGCTCTATGATATAACCTGCTATTCTGTTGTGAACAAGGACACTATCCCAGGAAAAATCAATAAACCTTATGGTCGTTGCGCTCAATGAAACTGAAATCAATAAAAATAAAGCAAAAACAACAACGAGCTTTTTGATACTTAAAAGCTTTTTCATAACAACTACCTCCTTATAATAATTGTATTTCGCTAAAATAATACTGAAAAATTCGAAGTTAATGTTTTCTACATAATTTTCTTTCTACTTTGTCCAACCTTTTTTTATTCTTATTTGTAGTCACTTCAATTTTTTCCAGTTTGTTTTCCATCATATATAGTCTTTTTTCCAGGTCGAGTAAGATATCTCCACGTGTTTTCATTTCATTTCTTGCAGAGATAATTTTGCTTCTAACAGTGGGATTTCTATAAAGCGTTGATCTTGCCACGCCCAATTTAGATGCAACTTCGGAAAAATCAACTTTCTTTCCTTCTTCTGTTAGAGTTTGAATTGCTTCTTCAACGGAATTTATTAATTCTTTTCGCTCATTTTTGGTTATCTGTTTCTCCTTCTTTTTCATTTTCTGGTTCCTCCATGCTACATTATTTGCTACAAATATAGCGTATCATAATTCATCGTCTTTCACAAATAAACATAATTAACTATAGTTAACAATTTGCAAAAATTAACGTTTACATTGTCTTTGAACATATATAATTGAAATATATCTGTCTGTTTTCTAGGGAGGTTTTTTATGGATTTAGATGTGACGATAAACTATGAGTCTGCAGAAAAGTATTTGAAAATATTTAGTGAGATAAACTCACAGGGAAAGCCAGAAACAGAAACCGTTGAAGAACTGTTTGATCACGAAGTAATGGATCAAATGGTAACTCATTACAATAGACCTGAAGGGTTAAACGCTGAAATAAAGAAAGAGGATTTTATTGAGGTTGTTGATAATCTTGGAAATGATAATTATTCGCATGAAAAGAAATTTCTCGAGAAAGTGCATAAGAATTTGAGAAAAAAAATTGTGAAACATGAGAAATTCATTAAGACTCTTGAACGAATCAAAGAAAAGGAAAAAGAGATAGTTGCCTTTTCAAAAGCAAAATTAAATCGTTTTTTACCGGGAAATATTGATTTCAAGCCAAAGGTTTTTATTGTTTTTACCGGATACAGTGGTGGTTATTACATAGGCCAGGATATCACACTTGACCTTGAGCATATATCAAAGTCAATTGATAAGGTTTCTTCAACCATCGCTCACGAACTTCATCACATTGTATTTAACAGGTTTTTAGAAGAAATTATGAAATCAAAAAAATTATCGGCAAACAGTAAAGTATTGCTTGAATTGGTCGGAGGAATTACAGGAGAGGGGATCGCTTATTACTGTGTCGGTGGAAATCCTGATAATGGTATAACGGGCTATGAGGAAATTGATAGCTATCAAAACGACATTGCCAGATGGAAAGAGTATTTTGAGGAAATTAACGATGTGATGTTGTTAATTATGAAGGGAGAAATGGATAAAAGTAAGATGTATGATTGGGCGTCCAAACACATGAAAAAAGACTTTGGAGCAATAAATACTGTTGGCATAAAAACAGTAGAAGCAATATACAAATTTAATGGAGATAGTGAAATAGTAAATCTGGTAACATCTCCAATGAATTATTTTAAAGTGTATAACAGAGCAGCTAAATATTTAAATGAAACTCAAAAATGCAGTTATCCGCTATATAACAAGGAACTGCTAAAAACATTTTGAAGAGATACTGGTTCACGAGTTAATTTAATAAATCTGTCTTATTCTTTCTGTGATAAACGATCAACATTTTTTATGTAGATCTCTTCTCCTGTCAATACTTTGAGATTTCCGCCACATTCAGGACAATGAAGTTCGTAATCGGAGGATGAAAATTTCTTTCCACATTGTTTGCATTCATATCTTAACTCATCGGTAATAAAATCTATTTCTACGTCTTCAAATACCGAGTCTTTTTTGAGCATGTCAAACGCACCCCGAATGTTATCCTTATTTGCCATTACCAATTTGCCAATTCCAATATCAATTTTCTTGATATCCTTAACCTGATCCCTGGTGAAATTGTTTTCGAGAAAAATCTTTACACGTTCAGCAATTGACAATTCATGGTGCACAATTATCCCTCCCTGAATTCTTTTTGAATTTCTCCCAATAATTCTTTGTCTGATGCAACATCAAAAGCAGTTAATGCCATAGTTTTTGCTGCATTTATCAATTCTTGTTGTCCTCTTTGTGCAACGGTTGCATCGGCAAATTCTCTGGAATGAGAAATAAATTCATCTTCTTCACCTATTGCAATGTAAGGGTGAATGGCGGGAACAACCTGGCTAACGTTGCCCATATCTGTGGAACCACCACCATCATGAGGCGGCACAATATCATTAATGCCGATTTTCTTCAGGTTTTCTTCAAACACTTCTGCAAGTTTCTTATTTGGGTTCAAATTATCATTGGAAAGCTCAAATTTTTTCCAGGATACTTCTGCGCCAGTCATAAAAGCCGCGCCTCTTGCCACGTTACAGGCTTTTTTTACTGTTTCATCCAGATAACTTCGTTCCTTTGCTCTGAAATAGAATCTTGCTACTGCTTTATCCGGTACTACATTTGGTGCTTTTCCTCCTTCAGATATAATTCCGTGTATTCTGACATCGTCCTTCAAATGCTGTCTTAATGCGTTCAGTCCATTGAACAGGAAAATAACGCTATCTAAAGCGTTTATTCCCTTTTCAGGGATAGAAGAAGCGTGAGCAGTTTGTCCTTTGTATGTAAATTCAATTGCATCAAGGGCCAAAGAGGTTGAATAAGTTAGATTAACTGTTGCAGGATGAACCATCATAGCAACATCTACCTCTTCAAAAACACCTTTTTCAGCAAGTGTTACTTTTCCCCCACCGTTTTCCTCTCCGGGACAACCAATTACCAGCAGCTCAGCAGAAAGCTCTTTTATGGTTGAAAGTGCCACCGCTGCTCCAATACTTGAGGGGGCAATGAGATTATGTCCACATCCATGCCCTATCTCCGGTAAAGCATCATACTCACACAAAAAAGCGATTTTTGGTCCACCATTTCCACAAATATAGCGAGCTCTGAAGGACGTTTCGAGACTGGCTATACCTTTTTCAACATTAAATCCTTTCTGTTTGAGAAATTCTGTTAACCATTTCTGAGCTTTATACTCTTCAAATCCTATTTCAGGGTTTTCTTTAAGTCTTTTACTTAACTCAATAAGGTCATCAGCAATACTATCGACATTATTTGCTATTTCCTTTTTTGTATTTTCTACCATATGATTCACTCCTATGTAAATTAGAAGGAGACAACATCATACGATGTTGTCTCCGGAAAATTGTTTAACGTTTATTAATAACTCCACTTATTGATGTTGTATATCGGCCTCAAGAATACATTAAATAGCTCTTCAGGAATATTCAATTCATCATTATAAGCCACACCAGCTATTGGCCAATAAAGTGGATAGCATGCTACATCTTCCATAGCAATTTTCTGAACTTCTTTATAAAGCTCCCATCGTTCCTGTTCATTAACTGTAACCTTGATCTCTTCAATAAGTTGGTCTACCTCTTCGTTTTGATATGTTCCAAATATTGGATTCCAGCTCGATTCGGAATACCAGTTTTCAACAAAACTGAAGGGTGATGGCGCAGATGCAGACCAGCGCTCTCTAAACATGGGGGCTTCACCATCCGCTGTAACATCGAGGTAGGTTCCCCATTCAAGTGTTACAACTTCCACTTCGATCCCGATCTTTGAAAGCTGTCTTTGTATCTGCTGAACTTCGAGAACTCTTTCTCTATAACCTGCTGGCGCGTAAATTTTTGTTTTGAATCCATCGGGATAACCCGCTTCTTCAAGCAATTCTTTGGCTTTTTCCAGGTCCTGTTCATATGCTGGTGCATCTGGTGCAGAAGCAGCATGGAAGTAAGGTACTCTTCCTGCAGCAGGAACTGCCATTTCTCCACGTGTAAGAGCGATAAGCTCTTCTCTGTTAATGGCATAGGCTACAGCCTGTCTAACTTTAACATCACTGAAAACGGAATCGGGTCGTTTGTTGAAACATATTCTATGATCCTCGAATTTTGTGAAAGTTCCATATTCAAGTCCAGGAAATGTTTTCAGCATTTGATATTCCTCTGCGGGTAATTCAGCTATGTAGTCTATTTGTTTGGCCTGCAGTGCCATTGTTGCCGTTGTTATTTCAGGATAGAATCTGAATTCTGCGTATTTTATTTTGGCTTTTTCTCCCCAGTAATCTTCATAACGTCTTAAAACAATTCTCTGACCGGGAACATGGACTACAAACTGATATGGTCCACTACCGATTGGTTTCTTCTGATAACCTGTCCAGCCAACTTCTTCGATATAATCTTTTGGCAGTACATGATTTCTCAGTCTTGCTGAGGTCAGGAATGTTACATTTCGGTTAGAAAGACGAATTTCAACAGTGTAATCATCAACCAGTACTACCTCTTCGATGTCGGAATAATACTGATGATGAGGTGAACCGAGCGAAGGATCCATAAACGCTTCATAGGTAAATTTAACATCTTCCGCAGTTAGCGGTTCGCCATTATGAAATGTTATTCCTTCTCTGATCTTAAAGGTGTAAACTTTTCCATCTTCAGAAATCGAGTAACTTTCAATCACAGCACCTTCTGCAGTATAGTCTCCCTGAGCTGTTAGTTCAACAAGCGGATCACAAATAGCAGAAAGTACAAAATCAGTTTCAGTATCCTGATAGGTAATAGGATTTAGTTTCGATGGTTCAGTTTGCATTGCTATAATAGCTTTATCTTCAGCTTTTCCAGCGAAGGCGAAACCAGCTATTAAAAGAACCATCGCCACTACAAATAATGCACGTACTCTTTTCATAATACCCCTCCTTTAAAGGAAATAATTAGTATAAATGGCACGCTACCAAACGTCCATCTTCACATGGCTTTAATTCAGGTTCTATTTCACGACATTTATCAAAGGCGTGCGGACATCTTGGGTGGAACCTGCATCCATCAGGTGGGTTAATGGGACTTGGTACTTCGCCAACCAGTGGAATTTCAGTAATCTTTTTGTCAGGATCGGGTTCGGGAACCGATTTAAATAGTCCCACTGTATAAGGATGAAGCGGTTTGTTGTAAACCTTTGATACATTACCGATCTCTACTATTTTTCCCAGATACATAACACCTATTCTATCTGAAACAACCCTGATTAGGTTAATGTCGTGAGAAATATAAAAATAAGTTAGATTTCTTTCTTTTTTGGCTTTGTTAAGTAATTTTAGGATTTTTGTTTGAACTGATACATCAAGCGCTGAGGTTGGTTCATCTAAAAAGACCACTTCAGGTTCAACTGCTAGAGCCCGGGCAACTGCTATTCTTTGTTTTTGCCCCCCACTTAGTTCATGTGGAAATCTGATCATGTGTTCAGCCTGCAAGCCCATGGTTTTTAAAATTTTAACAATTTCCACTGTTGTGTCTTCCCTGTTTTTTGTTATTCCGTGTATTAGAAAAGGTCTTGACAGGGTATCATAAACGGTCATTCGAGGGTTAAGGGAAGAATGAGGATTTTGAAAAACAAGACTCATCTGTTTTCTAAGGAACATGGTGTATTTTTTGGGAATATTTGAAATATCTTTATCCTTCAGGTAAATACTTCCCGAAGTTGGTTTAAGTAATCGCAATATTGTTCTGATCAGCGTTGATTTGCCACATCCCGATTCGCCAACCAGACCAAAGGATTCACCACTATAGATATCAAAGGAAACATCATCAACAGCTCTGACAGCTCCTCTGGGGCTTTCAAAATGCTTTTTTAAATTTTTAATTTTTAGTAGTTTATCTTCCATAGGTCACCTTTCATGACAGGCCACAAAATGATCTTTACCTATTTTCTTTAGTTTTGGTATTTCATTACTGCAAATATCTTTAGCTTCTTCACATCTCGGATGAAATCTGCAACCTTTTGGAGGATTTATTAATCTTGGAACAGAACCCGGTATTTCTTCAAGATCCTCAAGATCGTTTTCAACGCCCAGAACTGAATGTATCAGTTTGTATGTATAAGGATGCTGTGCATTCTTGAATAATGATCTAACAGGCGCGGCTTCAACAATTCTTCCCGCATACATAACAGACACACGATCACAAATTTCACTTATCACCGCTAAATTGTGCGTAATGTATAGCATTGTCATATGCATCTCTTGCTTTAGATCATTCAAGATTTTTAGAAATTGTGCCTGAATTGAAACGTCAAGGGCGGTTGTGGGTTCATCGGCTATAAGTAATGAAGGGTTACACGAAAGCATCATAGCTATCATTACCCTTTGTTTCATACCGCCTGATAATTGATGTGGATATTTATAAATCAATGAATCGACATCTGGAAGCTTTACCTTTGTTAATTCTTTCATGACTCTTTTTACTATTTCTCTTTTTCCACCCTTGTGATACATCCTGATAACTTCTTCTATCTGATTTTTAATGGTAAAAACAGGATTTAATGATGAAGCTGGATCCTGAAATATCATTGCTATTTCATTTCCTCTAATTTCTCTTTGAAGACGATTTTCGTTGTATTTTAGAATATTTTTCCCTTTGAATAATATTTCACCATTTTCAATTAATGCATTGTTATCGAGTAATCCCATTATTGACATCCCGGTTATACTTTTTCCACATCCGGTTTCTCCAATTAACCCATGAATTGACCCTTCTTCGATCTGAAATTCCACGCCATCGAGCGCTTCAACTTTTCCTTCTTCTGTTTCAAAGGAGACCACCAGATTTTTTATTTCAATCAAATTGTTCATTGCATTATCACCTTTAGTTCCGTTTTGTTGTTGGATCAAGGGCATCTCGCAAACCATCTCCTATGAAGTTAAATCCTAGCACCGTTACCATAATAAATATTCCAGCTGATGTGGAAATCCACGGTGCCATTATCAGATAATCTCTTCCAGCCGAAATCATTGAACCCCAGGAAGGTGTAGGTGGTTGAACCCCTACTCCGAGAAAACTCAGTGTGGCACTTGCAATAAGAGCTGTGGGCATCATAATACAGATCATGATTATTGCTGTAGGTATTGCGTTCGGCATAATATATCTAAGTACAACGGAGAATCTCGATTCTCCAACAGAATAAGCAGCTTCAACATAGTCCGAATTCTTTATGGTCAATATTTTACTTCGAACCATTCGTGCATATGTAGTCCATCCTACAAGGCCCAGGGCTATGACAACATTATATATCCCCTGTCCCATAATGCCGGCAATGGCCATTGCTAGAATAATAACCGGAAAGGATCTAAGTACATCTACAACTCTCATGATAATTACATCCACAAATCCTCCGAAAAATCCTGATATAATACCGAGTATTATGCCTATTGCGCCTTCAAATAGAATGATAAGAACTCCGATCATCAGAGCAATGCGTGCACCGTAAAACAATCTTGTTAGTACATCCCTGCCCATGGCGTCAGTACCAATCCAGTGTTCCCATGAAGGAGCTTTTAGACGATTAAAGGGATCTGTGTCGAAAGGATCGTATGGTGTAAGTACAGGTGCAAAGATTGCAATGAATATAACTATACTTACAATGATAAAACCCACCAGGGCCAATCTATTTTTCTTAAATCTTGACCATACAAGAGATAATTGACTGCTTTTGCTTCTCTTTAGCTTTTTAATTTCATTTCTTACGTTTTCATAGGAAAGTTCTTTATCTTCCATATAACTAACCTTCCGTCCTTATTCTGGGATCGATAACTGCATATAATAGATCCGCAGCGAGATTTGCCAGTACCACAAGTATCGCTATAAGTAAAAGAATTGATTGAACCACAGGGTAATCTCTGGAGAGAACACTATTCACAAGTAAACTTCCAAGTCCACCCCAAGAAAAAACTACTTCTACCACAACAGAACCGCCGATAATCCAGGGGAGCCTTAAAGCAAGCATAGTGACAATGGGAATTAAAGCATTTCTCATTGCGTGCTTCCATATTACATAACCATACTTTAACCCTTTTGCTTTAGCTGTTTTTATGTAGTCCTGGTTTAAGACTTCAAGCATTTCTGCTCTCATGGGTCTTGCAAACCAGGCTTCCTGTCTTAAACCCAGTGTAAGCGCGGGTAATATCAATGAAGTGATACCAACCATTCCTCCAATGGGAACCAATCTCAGTTTCAGCCCAAATATGTACAGCAACAATATTCCCAGCCAGAAAGCCGGTATTGATATCCAGAACATTGCTTGAAATGTTGAAAAGTAATCCAGTACAGAATTACGTTTTAGCGCTGCCATTACACCAAGAAGCACCCCAAAAACAACAGCTATCAATAATCCTGTGCCTGTTAATATCAGTGTGGGGCCAGCCCTTGAAGTAATCAGGTCGCTAACGGGTTGGTCGTATCTTATAGAAGTTCCAAAATCACCCTTAATAACGTTGCCTATCCAGCTTATATATTGTATATGAAGCGGTTGATCAAGTTTATATTTTGCCCTCAACGCTGCCACATTCTCTTCTGTGGCGTAGGGTCCCAGCATGATTTTAACGGGATCTCCGGGTGTCAGGTGAAGTATTAGAAATGCTATTAATGTTACACCGAAAGCGGTTATTATCGTTCTGAGAATCCTGTAGATAAAATACCGTTTTTTCTTTGCCATTGCTGCCCCCACTTTTGTCTTTGTCTGGTTTTGCAAGAACTAGAGTCAAAGCTGAAATTAACTTCTGAAGGAAAAAACTTTCGATGTTTTATTATAACATTTAAGGTCCATATCAAATAAATAAGCGAACGGGGCTGTAATAAACAGTTTCCTTAGCAAATTCGGGGTGTTAATTCCTCGGTCAGCATGGTCATAACCCTCTCTGCTCCGGAATTAGTTTTCAGGCTAACCAGAGGTCTTTCTGTATTCCTGCCCACATTACCTGCTTTAAAAGGCGAAAACCCCTTGTTTTTCAGAAAGGTTAACAATTCATTCTCAACTTCATTACTGCAAAATATTGCAGCTGTACCTTCACATGCCAGATATAAAGGATTTATTCCAAGTATTTCGGATACTGAATCAACACCTTCCGGTATTTGTAGAGAATGTTCTTCAATAATAATTTCTTTTCCAGAGGAAATAGCCATTTCATTAAGTATTTGTACAAAACCTCCTCTGGTAAGATCTCTCATAACATGAATATTGAATTTTTTAACTGCATCCAGTAGTGGCATGAGTGAGCTGCAATCACTCTCGAAATCAATTTCAAATCCATTTCTCTTGGCCATTACGGCAGCACCATGTAAACCTAAAGGTCCTGTAACTATTATCGAATCATTGTTTTTGATTTTATCCACGGTTAGTGCATTTTTAACTGTTTTACCAAGACAGGTTGTATTGATCATCAGTCCATCAACTTCACCTCTACCGACGACTTTTGTGTCGCCACACAGTACATATGTATCAGTTTTTTCGAGTTCTTTCCGGATTGAATTAAGAACACTCTTTAAGGTGTGAATTTTAAGTCCTTCTTCTATGACCAGTGAAAGTGAAAAATATAGTGGTTTTGCACCCAGCATTATGGTATCGTTTACGCTGCCACTTATTGAAAGACTGCCAATATCTCCACCGGGAAAGAATAGGGGTTTAATGGTGAAAGAATCAGTGGTAACTGTATCAACTGTTTCGGTTAGAGTTCCTCCGTCGTTCTCCGTAGAGACCAACCTACCACCGAGTTCTTTATCAATCAGTTCTATAAGTTCGTATTGTTTTCTTCCACTGTTATGGTGAACTGTGATTATGTCATTCAATTTTTATACCTCCCCTGGTGATAAAGAAAAAAGGCGTGACATGCACCCTCTGAGGACACCATACAGGGTCCCACGGGAGATTCTGGTGTGCATTCCTTCCCAAAAAAGGAACATTCATTAGGTTGAAGCTTTCCGGTGATAACACTGCCACAGGGACATCTGTCAACTGAGGTAATGTTTTCAAAGGAATAATGTGATTTAATATCATAGAAAGAATATTTGTCTTTCAGTTTAAGTCCTGAACCTGGTATTTCCCCAAGTCCTCTCCACTCTGTGTCACTCTCGTTAAAGTATTTTTTTATGATTTTTTGAGCTTTTGGATTCCCTTCGCGTTTGACCACCGAAGAATAAGCGTTGACTACGCCTTTTTCTCTTTCTTCAAGCATTGTTAGTAATTTGTCAAGAGCCAGTTTCAAATGCATTTCATCAAATCCGCCTATTACAAAGGGATTCTCGTATTTTCTGGATAGTTCGATATATGGTAGTTCGCCTATCACTACACTTACATGCCCGGGACACAGAAAGCCATCGATAAGACTCTCGCTATCCTGAAGAAGTGCGTTCATTGCCGGTGGTATCAATTTCAAAAGGGAATATACATAAACGTTTTTAATTTTCCTGTTGACAAGTTCTTCTACAAGTGAAGCAACTAAAGGAGCAGTTGTTTCAAAACCTATGGCTGCGAAAACTGAAAATTCAGCAGGGTCTTTATCTATATCATCGAGTATTTGTAACGGATTGTAAATTTCTCTGACGTCACCACCTCTGGCCCGTATGTCTCTTAAAGTTCCCTTTTCTCCGGGCACCTTTAAAAGATCACTGAAGCTGTAGATTCTAAAACCTTCCTGACTTAGATATAATAATCTGTCTATGTCAGATTGTGTCGTTACACATACCGGACAGCCAGGACCGCTGATAAGCTCCATTTTTTCTCTATATATATATTTAAGACCATAACGCATAATTGCATGGGTATGTGTGCCACATACCTCCATGACCCTGTAAGGCATCATTTATCAGCCATTCTGTCGAAAATTTCCAGGGTTTTCTGCGCCTCTTCTTTATCCACCTTTTGTATTGCAAATCCTGCATGAACCAGAACAAAATCGCCTTCACTGATATCGCTTATCAGACGCACATCAACTTCAAAACGGACACCTGATCTTTCTACAATCGCTTTATTACCATTTAGTTTAACTATCTCCAGCGGAACTGCCAGACACATAAAAACACCTCATTATAAAGTATCAGATTTATCCAGTTGTAGAGAGGTCCAAAAAGCCTGTCCCAGAGCAATACCTTCATCATTGGGTGATACCCTGCAATTATAATATATATCGAAACCAGCTTCTTCTAAAAGTTCAAAACATGTCTCAAAAAGCAAAGCATTTTGAAACACGCCACCAGATAGACATACTGTGTTGATTGTTGTTTCTTCTTTAGCCTTAATACAGACATTGGTAACAATATCAGCAAGCGTTCTGTGGAATGTTGAAGCGAGCTCCTCCTTGCTAATGTTTTCTTTCTGTTCAACCAGCGTTTTTATGATTTTTTCCCAGTCTATTGTCCAGGGAAATGTTTCTTTTTGAAGATCCCAGGGAAATGTTTTAGAAGTTTTATTTGATAATGTTTCTAGCTTCATGGGGGCTTCTCCTTCGAAGGTATTTGTATTACAAATACCGAGTATTGAAGCCACCGCATCGAATAATCTACCGGCTGAGGATGTCTGAATCGCAGCGTTATTTATAATAAGATCATGCTTTTTATTATTCACAGGAATATGCACTGTTTTACAATATGAAGAAGCCATCAACTCAGGATTCAAAGCCGCCCTTTCTCCTCCTGGAAGGGGGACATAGCGTAAATGTGCAATTCTATTTGAGAATTTTCCTTTAATCTTAAAAAACTCACCGCCCCATATATTCCCATCATCACCGTAACCCGTACCGTCAAAAGCTACTCCTATACATTCATTGAGATCATTCTCAGCCATAACACTATAAATGTGCGCTTTATGATGTTGACAGCGAAAGGTTTTTAGATTGTTACTGATTGCGTATTCATTACCTAGGTAACTGGAAAAATAATTGGGATGAGAGTCTACAACAACTATTTCAGGAGAAAAATCAAAGAGCGTTTCAAAACGGTTAATCATATCCAGATAAATACTCTGATTTTTTTTATAAGAGAGATCTCCAAGATACTGACTTCCCATGAAATCACCATCTCGCAGAAATCCCAAACTTGATTTCATATCCGCACCAAATGCCAATATTTCTTTTTTAGATTTTTTTACAATGTTAATTTTGTCGGGTATGAACCCTCTTGACTTTCTGATATAAATAAAATCCTTATTGGTTGGTTTGAGAACTGAATCATCACATCTATTCAAGATATCTCTGTCATGGATCAAAAAACCATCGCAGAAAGCGTCAAGTTTATCAAGAGCTTCATCATTTTCAGCGCAAATGATTTCACCGGATACATTGCCACTTGTTGCTATAAGAACTGGAAACACTTCCATTAAGAGATGGTGTATTCCTGCATAGGGCAACATAAAACCAATACGATCAATATCGGGTGCGACATTATTGAAAGAAGAGTGTTTCTTCTTGAGTAAAACAATTGGTCTTGAAGGGGAGAGAAGTAATTCCTTTTCTGAATCGTTTATATATGCGAATGTTTTTATTGTCTGAATATTCCTTGCCAGTAAAGCAAAGGGTTTTACAGGACGTTGCTTTTTCTCTCTCAATTTTTTTACTGGAAAGTCATCGGGCCGACAAATCAGATGATATCCTCCAATTCCTTTTACTGCAACAATCCCATTCTTTTTAATAATCTCGATAACTTTGTCGAAGGCTTCTTTACCGTAATGTTTTTCATCATCTTTGGTTTTCTGAAAAAAATAATGTGGACCGCATTCATCACAGCAATTTGTTTGAGCGTGGTATCTTCTATCGTTAACATTATTATATTCATGCTCACAATCATCGCACATGGGAAATTTCCTCATTGTCGTAAAGGGTCTGTCATATGGTAACCCGCTGGTTATAGAGAATCGAGGGCCACATTGAGCACAGCTTGTGAAAGGGTACCTGTAACGTTTATTTTTCTTTGAAAGCATTTCCTCAACACATGCATCGCACATTGCAATGTCGGGTGGAAAAGAAGTAGTATTTATACCTCTTTTTTCACTCTTTTTTATACTGAAATCTTTGAAGCTATTACTGCTTTTTTTATAACTAAATTTGATTTCGTTTAATCTGGCAGGTGCAGGTTTCTCTTGTTTAACGCGTTCAATGAATCTTTTAAGCCTTTTTTCATCACATTCTATAATTATGACAACACCACTTTCTCGATTTTCAACAGATCCCTTAAGGTCCATTGATTTAGCCAGTCTGGCAATAAAAGGTCTGAATCCTACACCCTGTACAATTCCATTTAGTTTTACTTCATATACGGACATTTCGTTTAATCTCCCTGATAACTAAATCAATTGTTTTTTCAACGGTTTCACTTATTCCTGTACCCATAGAAAGATTATAGACCTTGATTACTATCAAAAAGATATTTGAATCGCACTGATTTTTTAAAAAACTCACTATGGTGCTCAGACCAAAGGTATGAGTGGAAAAGGAAAAATCATCAATTTCCCTGGCTTTCATCAGTTTCCAATCTTCTTCAATATCTTTTGAATTATCTATGAAAACTATGTTTTCATATCCCCTGGTCAACTGGTCGAAATAATTCTCAGGGTTTTGGTAGCATTTGATAAAAGAAAAGCGGTTAATATCAAGCTCATTGGATAATTTGTCCAGAAGAATCAATCCTGAAGCATCATCTTTCCTTAATGGATTTCCCAGTCCTGCGAATAATGTTTCATGTTTCAAGAAGTGTAGATCATTTAAAGGCATCTTTGACTACTACCGTATGTCTGCATTTAGGACAGAGTATTTCAAATAATTCTTCTCTTCTTGTAATCTCTTTGGGCTTCAGGGAAGAAAGAGGATAGCCTGTATCCAGCTGTCTCATCATTATTAGGGTTGGGTGGGCGTAGGAATAGGCCCCCAGTCTTTTAATGAGCCAGCGTATCTGATCAATAGGAGCTATTAATTCTCCACAATGTTCACAAACAAGCATTTCTTTTTCAACACTGTTGAAGTTTTCTTCAGAAGTTTTTGAAAATGTTGCCGTTAGATAATCGGTGGTGAGTTTAATTCCTCCATCTACAATACATTTTTCTTCACACTGTCCGCATGTAATACAATCAGTATGTTTAACAGTAAGTGTACGCTTCTTCGTAGCTTTATCATCCACTATCTCAATGGCTTTTGCGGGACATACCTGAGCACATGCTCCACAACCTACGCATTTATCGGGATCGTATTTTGGTTTTCCTCTGTATGTTTTTACAGGTTCATAGGTCCCTGCGGGAAAAATGGAGGTAAACCGCCTTGAGAAAATATTGTTGACAGCTTCGAGTAATTCACGAATCTTTGGTGTCTTCACGGCTTTCTCCTCCCTTCAGGAATTCTCCATAGGTATCAATAACTGTTCTGTCAGATGTTTTTACTCCACTTCTATAGGCCGCCCGGGAAATGGCGTGAGCTGCAACGGGAGACGTAAGCAGTATGAATATCATGCATATAATGGCCTTGAAGCCACCTGCTGTAAATCCTTTCATCACAAAAACACCAAACAAAATACCGGCCGAACCAAAGGTAACACATTTGGTTGCTGCCTGAAGTCTGTTATAAACATCAGGCAATCTTACCAGTCCCAGAGCACCAAAGAAATCGAAGGCCAGACCAAATCCGATAAAAATATATCCAATTATTTCTCTAATCATCCAATCGCCTCCCTTCCAAAAATTTTGCAAGACCCAGGGAGACAATAAAACTTTGTAAAGCCCAGGCCATGGCTATATCAAGGAAGAAAGAAGCATCAGTATATATGTACAGTATGGCTAATAGACCAACGATAAGTATTCCAAAAATATCTACCGCTACAATTCTATCTGCAGCAGATGGACCAAATATTACCCTAAAAATAACCATAAGAGCACTTGCAAGAAGAATATTAATCAATCTTGCAGCAAATGCCAGTTCTAAAACAAAAAAGTTTATAACAAAGAATGCAATAACTATGACCAAACCGATAACCCATCTCAGTGTTTTATTCATCTCATGAACCTCCTGATGACAGGTTCGAAACGCCCACCAATTTCCTTTGTGCATCCTTCAACGTCGTAGGTTTCCACAGTTATCCAGTGTATGTAAAGGGAGCTATCATCCTTATTTACATCGATGGTTAACGTACCCGGAGTGAGCGTTATTGAATTTGCAAGTACGGTTATGGATGAATCTTCCTTTAGTTCTGTATTAATCTTTACAATACCAGGCTTGATTGGTAAATTTGGGTTTATTACAATCATTGCGACATGCAGATTTGCTTTAAGCATTTCCCAGAATAACAACAATATGTAAAGGAAGAAATAGAAGACTCTTTCAACGATAATGCTCTTTCCAGTTTTTAATAAGATCCCACCTGAAATATATGAAACAAACGCTGCAATTATAAGTCCCGCAATGATTTCCTGGGCATCTGTAAAGGAAGTAATAAATAACCATACAAGAAATGTGAGAATAAACACATATATTCTACTCAAAGTCATTAACTTCATAGGCCAGCACCTACCTTGAACAGGGCTGCATAAGCTTCTCTATCGGTGATACAATCAACTACCTTGTTTAAAAATCCGTCTCTAAGCCCGGGAATGATTAATAGAGCTGTAATCAGAGTCAGACAGGCCAAAACAACCAGCGAAATTTTCAGTGAAACACCAATTTTTTTGGGTTCTTTCTTTTCTTTGAACGCTTTCTTTAACATCCCCAGGTAGTATCCAAGTGTCAGAACCCCCACTATAAGTCCGATTATTGCGTAGATATATCTTCCTGAAGATATTGCAGCAATAATGATAATTAGTTTGCTGAAGAAACCTCCAAAGGGAGGAACTCCAGAAATACCCAGTGCACCCATGTATGTTGATGATTTTGTTATGGCATTTGTATTACCCTGCATTTTTTCAAGATTTCTCGTACCTTCCATCTCCTCTATGGCACCAGAATCAAGGAAAAGCAGGCTTTTCAATACTGCGTGATTCAAAATATGATAAATTGCACCCAGAAATCCAAGTGGTGTGGCAAGCCCGATACCAAGAAGAATATATCCCATCTGACTTACACTACTAAAACCGAGCATTCTCTTAATATCTTTCTGGGCAATTGCCATAATTGCACCAACTACCATGGATAATGTTCCGAAAAGTAGAAGAACCTCATTGACCATTTTTGATGGTTCCAGGACCATATAAAAGACTCGAATTATGGCATATGCTCCGAGCACTTTTATCAAAACTCCGGATAGCATAGCAGACACTGGAGATGGAGCTGAAGGATGTGCGTCAGGCAGCCATGAATGTAGTGGGAACATAGCAGCCTTTAAGCCAAATCCTGTTAAAAACAGAGCAGATAATAGATAAAGCCCCGCTGTCGAATTTGATTCCATTGATATCTGCATCATGGTTAGTGAAGATGTCATACTGTAAGCACAACCAATTCCAAATAGAATCAAAGTGGAGGATATTGATCCCATAATGGCGTACTTAAAGGATGCCTCATAGTGTTCTGCTTTGCCCTGAAATGCAACCAGAGCGTATGTCGCAATCAATGCTATTTCCATAAAGACAAATAAATTGAACAGGTCTCCGGTTATAGCTACTCCGTTCAAACCCGCCAGTAACAGCATGAAAAGGGAATAATACCCCCAATTTGAAGTGAACTTCCTGGCATAGTTTATTGAATATATAATACTCAACAATGCAATCAGCGAAATCGTTATTATAATAAAAGCTGATAGATAGTCAATTACAAGTGAAATTGTATAGGGAATCTTCCAGGCAGAAAGCTGATAAACAATCGCTCCCTGAATGTTTATTATAGGGAAAAGCAAAGCTGAAAGCCACATTAAGATAATGGTTGCAAATAATGAAAGATAGCCAGCGATCTTTTCAGCTTTCCTTCCAAAGAGTACAATCAAAAAAGCTGTTACTAAAGGTATGATGACAAAATATGATGCAATCACTCCTTTAGCCTCCTTATACTTTTCAAATCAAAGGTCCCATATTTTCTGTGAATGTTTATAGCCAGTGCTACAAGCATTGCTGTAACTCCCAGTTCGATGACAATGGATGTTAAGACTAGAGCCTGTGGCAATGGATCAACCATTACTGTTTGCTCTTTACCGGGCAGAAGTATGGGAAAAGTCGCACCTGTTCTATAGGCAATCAATATGAGAAAAAGATTTACAGCGTAACCCATAATACCGGTTCCAATAATCACCTTGACAATATTTCTTTTTACAAGTACTCCATACAAACCAACCAGAAAAAGTGCAAAACTCATCATGTACAGATTCATAGGGTCATTCCTCCTCTTCTTCGTCCTGGTGCTCAATCAATACAAGAAGAAGATAAGCCAAAAATACACCGGTACCAACCTTTAGAGCAATTGCAAAATTCAAAATAGGAATTGTACCGGAACTAAACAAATCAAAAAGAGTGCCTTTGCCAATAAAGTTGGTAAGGAAAGGTAATCCTGCTACCAGTGCTACTATTCCAAGCCCAATGTATATTAATACTCCAACGGCTTCCAGAGAATGTGAAAGATGAACCCCGGGTACCTTCACTTCTTTATCTCTTCCAAATGCAAGTGTTAAATGAATAAAAGAAAGGGCTATTACCAGTCCACCAACGAAACCTCCGCCAGGTGTCAGGTGTCCATGTATGATTAGATATATACCGTAAAGCATAATTAACCATACAGTAAAACGTGTAATCGTTTTAACTATAAGAGTCATACCCTTTTTATCATTCATCATGTTTCACCTTCTTCTCGCGCCTTAGAAGGGTAACTATTCCAAGTATTGAAACAAACAACACGGTTGCTTCACCCAATGTATCGTAAACTCTGTAATCGAGAATAACCGAGGCTACAAGATTGGCAGCTCCTGTTTCACTTGCTCCTTCCTGAAGGTATCGTTCTGAAACATTCATAAGAGGCTCTCCAAAATCAGGAAGAGCGGAGAAGATAGGAGCAACTACAATCAAGATAGCCAGTATAGCCATCAATTTTACATAGTACGAAAATTTTCCTTCTTTAACTTTTTCAAACCGTTCTTCAGAAGCTTTCAGTAGTAATATCAAGATTATTACAACAATTATTTCATAGACGAATTGCACCAGTGCAAGGTCGGGCGCTTGCAGGAATAGAAATGCAAGTGCTACCGACAAACCAACCATACCCACAGAGATAATAGAAGATAACAGGTCGGTAATTTCAAGAGCTACTATTGAAGCAAATATCATGAAAGCTGTTAAAAAATAAAGCCAGCCTTCAACAGGCACAGTTAATCACCTCACATCAGTACGATTAAAAGAACAAAGAACCCTATCGTAATCCATAAAGAATAGAATGATAATTCTCCGGTATGAAACTTTTTCAAAGGATAAGAAAGCTTCATTATAGCTGTTTTAGATAATTCATAGATATCAAGACACTTATTTTCTGCAGCTCTATATATACCCTTAAGTGGAACCATGTCCCTGATCTCGTTAAAGAAACTAACCCCGCTTACCTTGTAAGAGGGTGAATCAGGCTGACCACCAACATATGCCGAATCAAATCTTACCCGTTTGAATACTAAATATAACAATGTTCCTGAAACTGCTACAAGTGCAACAACTCCAAGATATTGAGTAATCGAGAAATAACCTGTATATGTTAGTCCATTGTTGCCAAAAATCTTTTCAAGCATCGAAACTGGGAAAAATCTCCAGCCAATTCCTATAAAAATACACAAAAAGGCATTCATCAAAAGGGCTATTACAGGAGCACGCCCTACCCTGGCTGTATCTTTAGTTTTGCTGAATGATTTTCCAAGAAAAACCGAAAAGGTTAATTTCATAAAACTTGCAAAGGTTAACGCACTACCAAAAAGAGCCATTATAAGACATATTGTGAAAATAATCTGTGTTCCAAAGGTTCCCCGCGCTATTGCAATAAGTACTCCCTGGTAAATGAGCCATTTTGAAATAAATCCATTTGTTGGGGGAAGTCCGGATATCGAGACAGAGTTTATCAACATTCCCCAGAATGTTCCGGGCATTTTTTTTGACAGACCACCCAGTTTATCAAGATCCGTGGTTTTCTCTGCGTACTCTACGTTTCCAAGTCCCATAAACAATCCTGATTTATATAAAGAATTATTTACCGTATGAAGAAGTCCACCAATTATTCCAATGGGATTCCCAGTTGAGATACCCAGAATCATATATCCTACCTGACTTACAGCATGATATCCAAGTAACTTTCTTCCATTGTGCTGTATAAGTGCCATCATTACACCGGCAATAATGGTAAAAGCTCCTATAAGCGCCAAAATTAATTGTATAGAAGTAGGTATCAGTGAAAAATTCCATAAAAGTCGTGCGAAAAGATAGATGCCTAAAATCTTGTCGAAGGAAGCCGGAAGTATAAAGGTTCCTTCAACAGGTGTTTTCTCACAATATGACGGTACCCATACATGCATTGGAAATGCCCCTGCCTTTGTGAATGCTGCAAAGGCAATGAAGAAAAATGCTGTAATTGTCCAACCGTCAGAAAGTTCCAGTTGCAAATTGGACAATGAGAAACCATTTCCAGCTGTACTGGACATCATGAAAAAGCCGAAAATCAACAGTGAGTCAGAAATTCCAGAAAGCATCAGCGTTTTCTTTGATATGGAAGCTCCAGCCTCTTTTGTAATACCGAATAGATAAAGCATCAATCCAGAAAGTCCCCAGAAAACTATAAATACTACAGGCTCATTGGCGACAAGAGCTCCATTGATAAAGGCAAGAGAAGCCATGAAATAAATTGACATTATCTTCTTTGAATGTCCCAGTAAATATATCGCAAAAATCACACCAAGGATCTGTACAAACAATAAACTGAAGAAAGTGAAATCATCCAAAGAAAGTAAAACAGTTTCACCTATTTTCATTATTTCGGGAACTATGCCAGAAAATGCTAAAAGAGAACCAAGAAGAACAGCACTTGCTAATAGATTAAGCCATCTGGCAAGTTTCACCGGAATAAAGATATTTATTAATGCTGTAATTACGGGTAATAAAACTAAAAAGGAAACTGGATTTACAATTGCTTCCATACTTCATTTTCCCCCAGTTCATTGATTAGTTTTTCTGTTTTTTTATGTGAACGTGATAATAGATCGCTGGTTAATTCTTTACCCTTATCATCAAGTAATCTTACAGATCTTTCTGTACAGCAGTAGCATGGGTCCACTGCAGCGAGGGTAATTAATACATCAGCCAGATCCTCTCCAACACAGGTTGCCATATAGGTAGGAATGTTTACATAGCTTGGGGCCCGGATTTTATGTCTTACAGGTCTGTTGGAACCATCGGTCCTGATATAATGAAAAACCTCACCTCTGGGTGCTTCATGACGACCTATTCCTTCTCCTGCAGGGATTTCTTTAACATCGTTGAATATAGGACCTTTTATTGTGTTAAGTTTATTGATGCATTCTCTGATAATTTTTATACTTTCGAACATTTCGAGAATTCTTACCACTGTTTTGGCGAATACATCACCTTCATCTTGCGTAATAACTTCAAAATCTATAAGATCGTATGCAGCATAGGGTTCATCTTTTCTGACATCTATACTGACTCCTGAAGCCCTTGCAGTTGGACCCGTTGCACAAAAATCGATGGCTTCCTCTTCGGTTAGCACTCCTACGCCCACAAGTCTGCTTTTAAGTACGGGATCGTCCATGGCTGCCTTTGCAACCATATTCAATTTTTTCTCAATTGTATCAAGTTTTTTGTTTAATTCATTGGATAAAGAAGGATCATAATCTCTACGTACCCCTCCAATACGGAACATGCCGTAATGGTTTCTATTCCCGGTAATTTTTTCAATTATTTCAAGTAAAGGTTCTCTATATTTCCATGCCCACATCCAGAGTGTGTCGTAACCGATGAAGTGTCCGGCCAGACCCAACCATAAAAGGTGGCTGTGAATTCTTTCAAGTTCTCCAATGAGGGTTCTAATGTATTTAGCCCTTAACGGTATATCTATTTCCGTTATATCTTCAAAGGCATTGATACACGCAAAGGGATGAGATGCTGAGCAAATACCACAGATCCTTTCAACGGTAAAGATTGTCTGGTCAAATGTCCCCTGCTCGGATATCTTTTCAATGGATCTGTGCATCCATCCTGTTTCCATTTCGATATCATTCACTTTTTCTCCATCAAGATGTATCTTGAAAAATTCTGCTTCCTCTAATAATGGATGAAAAGGACCAACCGGTAGATTGAATTCTTCACTCATTGTTATATCGCCTCTTTACCCTTAATGGAGTTTCCGGTAACGTATCTATGTTCTCCTTTAATAAAGGTTTTAAATTTGGATGACCTTTAAAATAAATACCAAAGAGTTCATGGATCTCTCTTTCTATCCATAGTGCACCCTTTATTTCATTGGCAACAGAAGGAATTTCAGGTTTTTTTAGTTGTACAAAGACCTTTGGGCAAAAGTAATAACCGGTAGAATCATCCGAAAAATGATAGATTACCTCAAAGTTCTCTTTGTTTTCTATGGCACTCATTGTAGATAGTCTCAGTCCCATTTCGTGGAATTTTGCTGCAACCTTCTTTATGTTGCCTGATTCAACCTCAAAGTACACTCTTTTCTTCTTTTCAGTTAGAATTTTTCCATCCGATGATTCAATTACCTTATAGAATCCTTCAAGACGTTTACTGTCCATTACTTTAACCTCCCGATTAACTCGGCAATTCCAGCAATCATTGTTTCTGGTTTTGGTGGACAACCGGGTATATATAAATCAACAGGAATAATTTCTTCCATGGGACCACAATTTGTGTAACCGTTCTTGAAGGTAGCTCCAGCAGAAGGACATGTTCCCACAGCCACAACGAAAATAGGGTTGGATGCCTGGTGATAGATTCTCTGAACTCTTTCAGAAACCTTGCAACCACCTATGCCTGTAACGAGAAGTACATCTGCATGCCTTACCGAGCCTACAAGCTTTATACCAAATCTTTCAAGATCGTAGCGGGGAGTTAGTAGATCAAGTATTTCAATATCACAGTTGTTACAGGGAGAAGCGCTGGCGTGGAAAACCCAGATTGATTTTGAAAGTACTTTGTTGAACAAACCCATCATCATACCCCCAACAACGCAAGCAAAACTGCAATAAATGCAAGCGGAGCCATTACTTTCCAGAAAAAATTAAGCATACGTTTTATTGTTATCCTTGGATTCACGTTTTTTAGCACAATGAGAATAACCAGGGTGACAACATAAAATATCGCAATCCATATATATCTCATTAAACTTAAACCTGATGGTATACCAAAGAACAAAACACTTAGAAGTAAAGGTAAAACAAAGAACTGAACACCCTTAGTCAATTTCCATATAGCAAGAAGCACACCAGAATATTCAATCTCTACTCCACCGGCCAATTCCGTTTCAGCTTCAGGCAAATCAAAGGGTTGAATTGCGAGTTTTGCCTGTATTGTAATCAAACCCAGCAAATAAGCAATTATCCCGGAAACAGAAAATATAGCAGGTGTTCCTTCGAAAATTTCCTTAAGATTAAAAACAAACCCCGATTTGATAACCGGAACAAGAACGATCATAACAAAAACCAGTTCATCAGCTAAGAGCATCTTTAATTCTCTACCTGCGCCAATACTGGCAAAAACATTTGATGAAGAACCTGCACCCAGGAAGATTGCCGCAGATATTATTGCAAACATGTAGATCACAAGAATAATGTCTCCGGCAAAGATACTTCCCAGAAATACCGGTACCCCTACCACAACTGAAAGAGCTAGTATGGCACTGAAAGCGATTATTGGAGAAGCTATGTATAAAAAAGACGCTGATTGTTCTGGAATAATACTCTCTTTTCCCAGCAGTTTAAAAACATCATAGAAATTCTGATTCCATGGAGGTCCAACCCTATGCTGAACCTTGGCAGAAACCTTTCTTTCAACCCACCAGCCTAACAGACCAGCGACAAGTGCAAACAATCCTCCTGGAAAAACAAGAGTATAAAAGACTATCAAAGCACCCTTCCCTCCTTGAAACGCCAGTTTATTGATTTGACAGCTAAGTGTTTTCCTACAAGAAATATACCTTCATCGGGATTTTCTTCCTCTATTTCAATAAACTTAATTGCATCGTTTGGGCAAGTCTCCACACAAAGGGGTGTATAATTGGAATCTTTTTCCATTTGTTCAAGACAATAATCGCAATGTGTGGTTACATAATTTATCGTTTCGGGAAACAGCGTTCCAAATGGACAGGCATAAACGCACGATTTGCATCCAACGCATCTGAGGTTGTATCGTTTAACTGTTCCATCAGGTTGTCGTTCAAGAGCATCTTTAGGACAGGCCTTAACACAATGTGCTTCAGGACATTGGCGACAAAAAACAGCAAATTCAGCAATCTCGATGATCGATAACAAACCATTATTTTCACCGTGATAAATATATTCACATTTAATTTCATCAGGTTTAAGTTCTAAGAGCTTCTCCGTGTCAATAAAAAGTCTTTTCATGTCCAGATGCCCTCCGGGTTCTCAAATTGATCGTAGGTAAAAACCGGACCATCCTTACAAACAAAATATTTTTCAATGGTGCAATGTCTACAAAGCCCAACACCACAGTACATTTTACTTTCCATGGAAAGATAGATATCTTTATCCTTGAAACCAATTTCCTGAAGTGTGAATGTGGAGAATTTCATCATTATTGGGGGTCCACAAACAGCAGCAACAGTATTTTTCAGATCAAGGGATAGAGGTTTTAGTAGTGTTGTAACGACACCTGTTTTTCCGTCCCATTTCTGATCTTCAGGCACTTTATCTACAGAAAGTTGAAGATCTACCCCTTTGATTTTCCCCCATTCTTTTAACTGATCTTTATAGATCAAATCCTTGGGTGTTCTGGCACCAAAACAAACGGTAATCCCATTATATTCATCAATATCATGAATCAATGTCAGGAGTAAAGAACGCAGGGGAGCGATACCTACTCCTCCACCAACTATAAGCACATGTTTGCCCTTGAATTCTTCAAGTGGATAACCATTTCCGTAGGGGCCTCTTATGGTAACTGTTGCTCCCTTTTCAATGTTATGAATTTTATTTGTCATGAATCCTACATTCATAATCGATATTTCAATGGGATTCTTTTCATACTGAGAGGAAGAAGGCGTAAAAGGACCTTCACCAATACCTGGCAGACCAACTTCAACAAATTGTCCTGTCTTGAAATCAAATTCTCTTCCACAATCCAGAATAAAGGTTTTAATAGTAGGAGATTCTTCTATAATGTCAATACATTTCGTTTCTATGCGCTGGAAGACATTTGTTTTACTCATTTCTCCACCGCCTGTTCACGCATCGATCTCATAATGTTCCTAATATCTATCCGTGCTGGACAAACATCAATACACCTTCCACAACCGGAGCATCCACTTACATCAAACTGTTCGGGCATATATTTGAATTTACATGCGTATCGGTGATTAAATCTTTGATATAACTTCTCCCTTGCATTTGCACCACCGGCAACACGAGCGTACCCCTTTAACTGGCAACCATCCCATGTTCGTACCAGGGAATGTTCCTGTTCAGTAGATTCATCGTTCATCAGGAAACAATAACAGGTGGGGCAAATAAAATTACAGCCACCACATTCTATACATGAATCCACAAGATCTTTCTTATTCAGATCCAGTTTTTCTATTGAGATAGAGTGTGACCATTGATTATTAAGTGTTTCAAGTCTTTCGTGCATTTCGGCTCTTTTCTTATTGAGGGTGTTTAAAATAGATTCAGTTTCTTCGAACGTTTCAATGTTTTTCTCAATTAGCTCAAGGAATTTTTTTCCTTTCTTGCTACCGGTTTTTATAATTATCCGATCACTAATCACTGATAAAGAAAGATCGTAGGGTTCTTGAGGATAGGGTTCGTTGCCCTGAAGAACACAGTGACAGGTAGAAATAAAATCGGTACAATCAGCACCTATGATCAATGTATTTTCCCTTGCTTTTTGATATACAGGATCAACATATTCTGTTCCCAGTAAAGCTTTATCAAGAAGTTTTATCGCTTGAAGATCACAATTTTTAATCCCAAAAAGAATTTTATTATTTAAAGTTGGTTTTAATACATCATTTCTGGCGGGGAAAAGAACTGCTTTAGGAGGATCAATGCATCTGTAACTTTCAAGAACGGGGACACCATCTTCTCTATTTCTCCAACGCTTAAGTACAGGCATATCATTGTCTATGTCTTTTACAGGAGCGTATATTTCATAATCACTTAAATTTTCCATGAACCGCAGAAAATCATCCTTAAACGCTATCATATCTTATAGACCCCTTCCAGAAAATCGTGCATAATTTCACAATCATAATAAATTGTAGTAAATTAGATTGTGACTATTTTTCAGATCATTCCCGTGGTTCCATATAATGATAGTGTTCGAAGGCATCTCTTAAAACTTCATTACTATCATCATATGTTATATGGTGCCCTTTGCAATTCTTCTTCGGGCAAAAATGGATATGCCCACCACCTTTAAGCATAAGGTTGATCATTTGTGAATCACATTCGGGGCAGGGTACGTCACCAACCAATTCCTTATCACAGTGCGGACAATAAAAGGTTGCAATCTGGTCATCTTTCATATCGAAGGTCATTTCATAATTATAGCTACCATAAACAGAGCTTAACCAGATCATACCGTTGTGATTTCCATAGGTAACTTTTAACTGGATGCTTGGATGGCCATCAATTAACTTTGATTCATTCATCAAGGAGCTTTCACAATGAGGACACTTCACTTCTACTGCAAACATATGCGCCCCTCCAAAATAAAAAAATTAGAAATCAAGCCCTAACGAAATTCTAAGTCGTGAGAAAACTCGGAAAGAACTTAGGTTTAGATGCGTAAGAGACAAGAAAGTATATCGTTTGTTGTTTTCATGTTAGCAAATAAAGCCAATTATAGTCAAGAAAAAATATACAAATTTGTAATAAATCAGTATTACAAAATGAAGTAAATAATGTTTTTTGTAATGTAATAGACATATAAAAGTCCATAAAAACTACAATTAAATTATAATTAATTTAATTGTTATTTTTTAGTATAAAATTACTAATCGAAATCAAATTCGAATATAAAAATAAAAGAAATCAAAAAACATCTTTTGTAACTTATGCATAGTTGATTAGAAAAGCTTTGAATGGGTTAATAGGTAAACAAATCAAAATAATTAATTGATTGTGGAAACAAATAAAATAAAGGGTAATAACCATTGTTAAATGTGTATAAAAGGAGTTCATTGCTTCTAATCAATCTTGAGTAATTTAATAAAAAAAACTATTATTGGAGTATAAACAAATTGGAGTGAATTGAGCTTATGAATAATGGAAAGAAATTGGGAGCTTCAGAAGTAAAAGTAAGAAACCGACTTTTGTTGCTTAATTTGTTGAGACAGAAACAGGGGATAACAAGAAGAGAGTTATCTAAGTTTTCAGGTCTTGATCCCAGCACGGTTACAAAGATAACAAAATATTTTATTTCTAAAGGACTTTGCAGAGAAACCAAAACAGTAAAACGCCAGTTTGCAGGACGAAGGCCTATTGTTCTTGAGTTGAACAAAGAAGCTTATAAATCTGTGGTTGTAAATATAGGTGTTAGTTTTGCAGAGATTGGGATCGGTTTTTTCGATGGTACTGTTAAAGTACTGGAAAAAATTGATACCAGTAATGATTTCAAGGTTCTTATCAATGAGGTTTTTAGGAAAGCTAAAAAAATTGCCGGGGAGATAGAAAAAGATGGTTTTCTTGGATATTCAATATCTGTACCGGGTATGGTTGACATAGAAAATTCTTTTGTAGTTGAATTACCCCATTTGAAAGTAAAGGAGTTAGATTTAAAAACCATTATTTCGGAATGTAACAATGAAAAACTAATCCATATAGATAATGAAGCTAACCTTTCATTAATTGCTGAGAAGGCTTTTAACGATTCGTTAAAAGAAGCTCATAATATTGTTTTTGTTCACCTTTCTGAAGGTATAGGATGTGGAATTATGCTGGAAGATGAGATATATAGAGGGAAGCAGTACACTGCCGGAGAATTTGGACATATGACTGTAAAGCTTGATGGTGAAAAATGCTATTGCGGAAATATTGGATGCTGGGAAACAGTGGCTTCCACAGAGGCAATAGTAAAAGTAGCCAGGAAAAAAGGAATTGATTTAAAGGGTAAGTATTACAGTGATAGGTTTCGTGATCTGTTAAAAACATACAAAGGTAACCAGGAGAAAGAGAAATTGCTTAAAAATGTAGAAGAAAACATCGCGTCAGGCATTTTGAATATTGTCAACGGATTCGGTCCTGAATTAGTCGTTTTAGGAGGTGCAGCGGCTGAGTTACCGGAAAACTCGATAGAGCGTATCCAGAAGATTACCGATCAAAAGGCGCTTTACGCGACAAGAGGAAAAGTAAGTATTTTAAAAAGCGTTCTGGGTAGCTATGGTGATAGGAGTTCAAATATAGTTGGCGCTGCATTGTATGCTGTTCAGAGAAATTTAAAAAGGATTGTGAAGTAAAATCAATAGTTAATTAAGGGGGTATAAAAATGTCAGAGATTTTTGAAGGTATAGGAAGAATAGAGTATGAAGGAAAGGGTTCGACAAACCCGCTTGCTTATAAACATTTTGAACCAGACAAAACTGTTCTTGGAAAACCAATGAAAGAACATCTAAGATTTGCAGTTGCTTTCTGGCATACATTTAACGGTAGAGGCGAGGATATGTTTGGTGAAGGTAGTGTTACAAGACCCTGGGATAAATTCAAAGACCCCATGGATAAGTCGAAAGCGAAGGTAGATGCTCTATTTGAATTCATGCAAAAAACGGGGATAGAATACTTTTGTTTTCATGATACCGATATAGCACCTGCTGGTGACACTCTAAGAGAAACGAACAGTAATCTTGACATTATCGTGGATTATATTAAGCAACATATGAAGAAAACAGGAAAGAAGTTGTTATGGGGTACAGCAAATCTTTTTAATGATAAAAGATATGTACATGGTGCTGCTACATCATGTAATGCCGAAATTTTTGCAAGGGCAGCCGGACAGGTAAAGAAAGCTCTTGAAATAACCAACGAACTTGGTGGCAAAAACTATGTCTTATGGGGTGGAAGAGAAGGTTACGATTCTCTACTCAATACAAATATGGAACTTGAGTTGAAAAATCTCGCTAGATTCATGCAAATGGCAGTTGAATATGCAAAGAAAATCGGATTTACCGGACAATTTCTTATAGAACCAAAACCCAAAGAACCGACAAAGCATCAATATGATTTTGATTCTGCACATGTTTATGCCTTCCTACAAAAGTTTGGATTAATTGATGACTTTAAATTAAATATTGAGGCAAATCATGCTACACTTGCGGAACATACATTTCAGCATGAGTTGAGATATGCACGGATAAACAACATACTGGGAAGCATAGATGCAAATCAGGGTGATTTATTCCTTGGCTGGGATACCGATCATTTCCCAACAGATGTCTACGCTACGACCCACGCCATGTATGAAATATTGAAAAACAATGGTTTGGGTTCTGGTGGCATCAATTTTGATGCCAAACTTCGCAGATCGTCCATAGATACTGAAGATATTTTCATTGGCCATATAGCTGGAATGGATGCCTTTGCAGCAGGACTAAAAGCGGCTGCAAATCTTATTGAGGAAGGAACACTGGATAAGTTTGTTGAGGATAGATACTCCAGTTACAGTGAAGGAGTAGGAAAGAAAATAGTAAATGAAGAAACATCATTTGAAGAGCTGGAAGAATACATACTGGACAGGAAGGATATTAAGAACAGCTCAGGAAGAATTGAATATTTGGAAACTGTCATAACCAGAGCATTGCTAAAAATCTAACCAATCAACATTGTGTAATAGGTTCAATATTTAAGAAGAATTAAAATGACGTTATTATGTGTTTACAGTTGTTATTGATTTCACAGCACAAATAACCGAACTTGACAGAAAAAATATATGGTGATAACATAATAATGTAACAAAATAGAATGATTCTAAATAGAAACGTTAAAAAGGAGGTAATTTTATGGAAAAAGGAATGCCACTAATTGGAGACAAATTTCCAGAAATGAAGGTAAACACGACACACGGTGAAATTAATCTACCGGAAGCATTTAAAGGAAAGTGGTTCATTTTATTCAGTCATCCTGGAGACTTTACTCCTGTTTGTACGACTGAATTTGTATCCTTTCAGAAACGTTATAAAGAATTTAAGGAATTGAACACTGAGCTTATTGGTTTAAGTGTTGATCAGGTTCACTCACACATCAAATGGGTGGAATGGATCAAAGATAACCTGGATACTGAAATAGAGTTCCCCATAATTGCTGATACAGGAAAAGTTTCTGAAATTATGGGACTCATACATCCTGGAAAAGGAACAAATACTGTAAGAGCAGTATTTATTGTGGATCCGAAGGGTATTATAAGAGCAATATTGTATTACCCGCAGGAACTTGGAAGAAACCTTGATGAAATAATTAGAATGGTTAAAGGTTTTATAACCGCAGACAAGCATGGTGTGGCAATACCCGCTAACTGGCCTGATAATGAACTGGTTGGCGACAAGGTTATTGTTCCTCCAGCAAGTACGGTTAAAGATGCAGAAGAGAGACCCAAAAAATACGACTGTTATGATTGGTGGTTCTGCCACAAGAAAATCTAATAATTAGTTATATTATAAGGGGCGGACAACATTGTTGTTCGCCCTTTTT
>CAYTVB010000010.1:0-59054 GCA_964441735.1 uncultured Thermotogaceae bacterium | reverse complement strand
AAACGATAACACGAGAAAAAGCTTTAAGTATGAGATTGGATGTTTGATATTGAATATTGGCAAAAAACCTCAATAATGATAAAAAAGGCCGGTAGGCGGCCTTTTTTGTTTGGATTGTTAATAAGAGAGTGATTATGTTTTTGCTTAAACGAGATAATCATCGAGCCATCTTGCTTCGGGATTGCGATTGAATATCATAAACTTTTTGTAGTTTTCAGGGTTGGCAGCTCTGTGGTATCTCATAAATATGTTTTCATCATTTAAACCAGCGACTTCAATTTTACCCGTTGCGTGTGACATGACAAATCTTGCACGTTTTGCAAGTCCGGATACCTTTGATATGGCTTCGCTGAATATCTGATAACCCTTTTCTATTGGCACGGAATAGGTTCTGTTACCTTTAGTTGGCCTGCATTGGAAAACATAATATGGTGGAACTCCCATGAACGAAAGCTCCTGGAACAGCTTCACAAGGTCATCAACGCTATCATTAACTCCAGCAATTAATGGAGTCTGATTACAGGTTTCAGCACCTGCTTCTTTTAACAATCTAAAAGCTTTTCTTGACTCCGGCGTAAGTTCTTTAAAGCTATTTACATGAGCCATTACGTAGATTTTTCTTTCAGGTGTGCTGGATTTTTCAATGATTCTGAGCAATTTTTCATCTTCTATTATTCTAAAGGGGTTAAAAACAACCATCTTTGAACCGAGTCTGATTATCTTAACATGGTCAATCTTTCTCAACTCACTTATGATCCATTCCAGCATATCGGTTGCAATTATCAAAGAATCTCCACCGGTAAGTAAAACGTTTGTAATTTCGTCATGATTTCGAATGTAATCAAATGCGGGTTCATAATCTTTCTTAGTAAGAACTTCACTGCTGTAGTAGGTTTTAAAGAGTCTTTTTCTGAAGCAGAATCGACAAACACTGCCACAGACTTTTGAGACTAAAAACAAAGCAGTATCTGTATATTTGTGTTCGAGTCCTTTAGCCATAGTGTATTTGCTTTCAGATGATGCATCAAGATCACCCCAATCATCCAGTTCGTCCATTGAGGGAATGATTATCCTTCTTATTGGATCATTGGGATCATCCCAGTTAATTAGGCCGAGATAATAATCGTTGGCTCTGAACATGTATTCATTTGTTACCTTTTTCAGCTCTTCTTTCGTTGTCTTATCAAGCTTGGGTACCTTATCAATATCAATGATATATTTTGGAGTGCCCATAATTTATACCTCCTTGTCTATAATCTGTCTTTTAGTTCAACATGATAATATACTCTGCGAGAAAAAAAGAAGTTTCATTTGATTCGCTAAGACAACTATATTATACCACGAAGTGTGATTTCGCTGCTGTGAAAATATTACGCTTTTACAGAACCAGCGAGTAATCCCCTCAAAAAGTATTTTCCGAGAACGATATAAACTATTAGTGTCGGAAGAGCAGCAATAATCGCTCCTGACATCTGTACATTCCAGTGAACGACCTGGCTACCAGCAAGATTTACAAGAGCAACTGTTATTGGTTGTATTGATGGATCATTGGTGACAGTAACAGCGAAAAGGAATTCATTCCAGATGTTTGTAAACTGCCAGATCATTACCACGACGAAACCGGGTATAGAAATGGGCAACAGCACTTTAATATATGCCTTTATTAAGCCAGCTCCATCAATATGCGCAGCTTCTAAAAGTTCGTTTGGTACTTCAGCGTAATAATTTCTGAATATTAATGTCGTTATGGGAAGACCATAAATAATGTGCGTGATAATTAGACCCCATAAAGAACCATAGAGTCCTATATCTTGTAGAAAGCTTATTAAAGGAAACAAAATACTCTGATAAGGAATGAACATACCAAAAAGAATTAATGAAAACAGTATATTGGATCCTTTAAAGTGTACCTTTGAAAGAATATAACCGTTAAGAGAACCAATTGCAGCCGAAATAAGAGCCGCTGGAATAACTAGAAAAAAACTATTTTTCAGGTTGGGGCTCAATCTGTTAAAAGCTTCTACTATTCCGCTCAAAGAGAAATCTTTTGGCAGAAACCACATCCTTTGCATGCTAACTTCCTGAAAAGATTTAAAACTTGTTGACAGCAAAACATATATGGGTAATAAAAAGAATAGCGAAAAAATACCCAATAGAACATATGTAATTATCTTTTTTCTAAAAGTCATCGGGACACTTCCCTTCTAAGTGCATAATATAGATAGGGAATCATAATAACAGCTACCATGATTAACATGATTATTGCTATTGCGGAACCTGTTGCGTATTTGTTTGATCTGAAAGTAGATTCAAACATATATATTGCAGGTACGTCCGTAACGTTATTTGGACCACTTCCTGTCATTGAATAAACAAGAGCAAAGATTTTTAACGACATATGTCCGAGGATTATCATTGCACTCAAGGTAATCGGTCTTAACATGGGTAGCTTTATTTTCCATAGTACCTGCCAATCTGTCGCGCCATCAACCTTTGCAGCTTCAACAAGTTGTTCCGGTATTCCTCTTAGACCGGCAAGATACATTGCCATTGTATAACCTGACAGCTGCCATGTGGCAGCAATTATTACCGGTATTAAGGCTACATTGAAATTAAATATTGAAAATGTGCTTGTATACCATCTCCACTGAAGAGATTCCATTCCAAATAAACCGAACAGAAGGTTTAAACCCTGGGGATTCTTTGGAAAATTTCCAGGAGCAAAGACCCAGCTCCATACTGTACCGGTTATTACAAAGGACACAGCCATTGGAAAAAGAAAGATATTTTGAAATATCCTCGATCCTTTTAGTCCTCTATCTATTAAAAGCGCGAGTATGATACCTATGGATAGGCATCCACCAATAAAGAATACAGTAAAATAAAGCGTATTCCAGAGGTCAGTTTGAAAACGCGGGTCAGAAAATAACTTCAGATAATTACTGAAACCAACAAATTTGTATTCCCCTTTCAACAAAGCAGTAAAACTGTTCCAGTTTGAAAAGGAAACACTTGTGGTCCAGCCAATAAATATATAAACAAAAATACCCAGCGCTGCTATCGTGGGTGAAAGTATTATGAAACCAAGCAATTTTTTCTTGGTTTGACCTCTTATTATTGACACCTCCCGATTAAATAAAAACCTGAGCCCTTATTCAGGACTCAGGAATAAAATCTAAATCTTTTAAAGGCTTTCTTCCGCAGCTGAAATTAGTGAATTCCAGGCTTCTTCGACATCTCCTGTTGCAATAAATCTATTAATTATATCATTAAGAGAAGTCGCAAAGGCTTCAGGAGCAGCTGAGCCGTGAGCAATGGATGGACACAGTGCATTTGTTGCAAAGTCATCCATTGACCATCTTAGATAAACATCGTAAAGCTCTTTATTTGCATCTACCCTGGCAGGTATAGAACCTTTAATAGGATTAAATGCATCCTGACCTTCTACGGAAGAAATAATCTTTAACCATCGGATTGCGTTACTTCTATTTGGCGCGTTCTTGGGCAGTCCAAATGTGTCACTCACTATCATGAAGGATCCTCTTGTGGTCGGTAATGCCATCCATCCGAAGTTTTCTTCAGGGTTCCAGCCAAGACTTTTAAGGTATCCTTCAGCCCAGTCACCCATAACATTGAACGCAGCCTGCTTCTCGTACAGAAGTCTTGTTGCATCCTGCCATGCTAGGGCAGAGTGGTCATTGTTAACATAGTTCATGAGTTCCTTAAATACCTCTAGTGCTTTTTTTACGCCTTCATTTTCAAATGAAACTCTTCCGTCCCATAGTCCATTGTACTGATATGGTCCAAGTATACCGAGAAGTACGCTTTCAAATAGATGTGATGCTGTCCATTTGTTCTTGTCTCCAAGTGCAAGAGGTATATATCCTGTTTCTTCTATCTTCTTCAGCGTTTCAATGAATTCAGGCCATGCTGTAGGTATAGTATCTATTCCGACTTCTTCAATTATATCTTTGTTGTAGAACATAACATTGCCTCTGTGGATATTAACCGGTACTGAATATACTTCACCTTCATAGCTACAAATGTCGAGAATGTCTTTTGGGAATTTATCCATTATTCCCCATTCTTCAAAGAAAGGAGTTATAGGTTCCATTAAACCGGTTACCACATAAGTATCATTGAGTTCTGCGCCTGCGTGCACCTGGAATGAGTCAGGCGGGTTACCTCCAAGCATTCTTGTTTTTAAAACAGCCTTGGCGTTTGTGCCTGCGCCGCCAGCGACCGTAGCGTTAATAATTTCCACATCAGGATAATGTTCGTGGAAAACATCATAGAGGGCGAATAAACCTTCTTCTTCACCTCCAGCAGTCCACCAGCTGAATATTTCAAGTTTACCTGAAGCAGATAAAGCCATCAGACCTATCAATAAGAAAACAGATAGTATAAGAAGTTTTTTCATGTAAAATCACCCCTTTCGAGAGATTCTCCCTTTTGGGAGTTCAATAATAATTATACAATTTTTTTGTTTTATGACAAAAAACTTTAGTTTTAATTACAATGTGTTTTTGAGCTACTTCAGGAAATCTATTTGGTTTTCTTCAATAATTTCAGTAAGTAGATTGGTAACCTTTTCAGCGTTCGGTCCGAGTGGATGCACCAGTAATGCCTGAATGGCAAGATCTCTGGATTTTTCAAGGTAAGCGTTAACTGTTAGCCTTTCAAAATTTTTGATATTTTTTATCCATGACAGGGGAAAATCTCTTCCTACACCCTGCGAAATTGAGGAGAAGTTTCCTTCCTGGAATTTTGCGGGTATTTCAAGTATGTAGTCTTTGGGAAGATTTTCAATGGAACTGTTATTGGGGATATTTACGATGTGTGTTTTTCCATCTTTTGTAATTAGGGTTTTTATAAGGTAAGACGCAGCCTGGGAATATCTTGATCCGCCTCTTTGAGAAAGTAATGCTGGAAGTTCCGCCGAAGCAGTCTTTTCATATTTTTCGAAAAGTTCTTTTTCGATTTTCATAACCTGTTTTGCGCGAGGTTCATGTTTTTTGATTTCTTTTAGCATTGTTTCAGGCATTAGATAATATCTCATATAGGGATTCATGAGTAACTTTATTGACTCTAAAAGCCATGTAGGGAAATCAGATCCTTTAATATTAGCCATCTTCTGGGTATATTCCTTTAATACAGTATCAGTTATGTCCGTATTGTTTTTAAAAATCTTTTCAGTGAAACTCAAATGATTAAGACCATAGTATTTTACGTTGTAGTTATCTGGAGTTCCACCAAATTTCTCTGAAAGTTCATTGAGAAGATTTATGGGAACATTGCATAATCCAATAAAATTGTCAAATTTCAGATAATTTCTGACAAACTCTGTGAGATGTCCCGATGGATTGGTGAAATTAATTACATGGGCACCGGGAGCTATTTTCGTAATTTCATTAATATAGTTTTCAACTATCGGAAAAGCCCTTAAAGCTGCTGAAAAACCTCCAGCACCTGTTGTTTCCTGGCCAATAAGATTGTATTTTAGTGGTATCGTTTCGTCTTTTAGCCTTCCCTGAAGCATTCCCGGTCGAAACTGAAATATTATGAATTCGCTGTCTTGAACAGCATCTTTAAAAGAAAAGCCGGATTTTATCTTTAATCTTTTACCACTATTATCTCGCATTTTTGTTATGAATGTTTTTATTGTATCCAGCCTTTTTCGGGATTTTTCGATATCGTGTAGATATAACTCTTCAAGGTCGATAGCGTCAGATATTTCAAAAAGTCCCTTCATTAGTTCAGGTGTATATGAACTACCGCCTCCAATAATGGTAATTTTCATAGTTCTGACGTATATTCAGTGGATAATATACGTCTTCACCTCCCATTTAGAAATATTGTATAAATTATCCAGATACAGTTTTTATGGAATCATTTTATTGTGATTTGTTCACATTTTTTGTAGGAGCTTTTTAGTTTTGAAAGAAATTCATTTGTTAAAGGTTTTGTTTTCTCAACAGCCAGCATCAATGCGCCTATGATGGGTTCATTATCCGGAATGATTATATCAAAGTTTTTTGGTAATATGCTGGCGAGCATCTTATAGAAAAATGTTCCTGCGTTTTTAAAAAAGTGTCCGTCAAGTATAAGAGGTATATTACCCGTTATTTCCGCAACTTTTTGCAAAACCCTTGATTCAATTTCAATTTCTTCTGTTATTTCAATGAGTAACTGGAGTGCAACTGAATCATATTCTTCACCGGCTTTAAACAATATATCTATTAAGAGTGGTACATAATCATCCTCCGGAGAACTATCAGGATAATCCATTTTCATAAGATTTTCAGCTGGCAAATAAATTTTATTCTCAAGTATTTCCACCATTTTTGTTAAATATCCTCTTCCATCCTTTGCCCGGATTATGGAGGACATTACTTTGGATGCTATATATTCAGCACCAAGTCGATCCCCGAAGTCACTTGATAGACCTCCAAGTCTGAATATTTCCTTTCCGTTCCCTGCAAAGGCCACCGTTCCTGTTCCACAGGTTATGAGAATGCCCTTATCGTCAATTACTGAGGCCTTTAGAGAAATTCTTCCATCGTTTTCAAAATCGTAATTTTGCAGAGGAAGTTCATCTAAAATAGATTTTATAATTTTTTTATCATCCTCGCTGTCAGCTCCAGCGATTCCAAAGAATGAATAGCTAATATCTTCTGGATTGATTTTTGCATTATCCAGACAGGTATTAATTAGTGTAGAGAGTATTTTCAATGATTTTTTTCTTCCTACTGTCTGAAAATTAGCACCTTTGGTTCTTACCCTGCAGAAAACAGTGCCATCTGAATTACATATTGAACCAACTGTTTTTGTATTTCCTACATCAACGCCAATGAAGTTCTTCATAACATCACCTTACAAACCATAAAGATTTCGAATGCCATCCAGAAAAAACATTGTGAGATAACCTGCCAGTGCAATGAATGGCCCAAAGGGGATACGATAGTCAAGCTTGATTTTTTCTGATTTCATAGCCTTTACAATGACAAAGGTTATCAAAGCAATTATCGAAGACAGCATTATGGTAAAGAGTATCCCGATAAAGCCAAGTGAAAGTGCCAATATTCCGAGAAGCTCCACATCGCCGAACCCGAAGGAATCTTTTTTGAAGTAATTTGCAAACAAATAAAAAACAATCATCAAGCCAAAAACAATGGCAGCTTGAATAAGAATGCCAGGCCAGTCTTTTCTCAGATATGAAAAAATTGCCGCTCCAATACCTGAAATAATTAAACCTGTGTCGGGAATGATCATTCGTTCAATATCTATAAATGAAATAATTATCAATCCAGAAGAGATAAGACACAGCGCGAGACTCTGATAAAATGGAAAGAAAATTGAATTGGTCACGAATGAAATAATTGTTAAAGACTCAACAACAGGATATCTTGGAGAAATGGTTTTTTTGCAGTAACGACATTTGCCTTTCAATAGAATATAGCTGATTACCGGAATGTTGTCTTTCCAGGACAGCTCGTGACCGCAGTGTGGACAAAAACTTCTTTTTGGAATATTGATTGAAAGCCTCTCTCTTGGAAGTCTGTAAATTATCACATTAAAAAAACTACCAAAGACCGCTCCAAGAATACCAAAAAGAAAATGGATCAATATATTTCACAAACCTTTCTTTCTTCTTTACTTAAGAACTCTTCAAATAGTTCCTTTTTACCGTAGAAATACCAGAACCTTTCGTCCTTAAATTCCTTCAATAATTCACAGGCTTTTTCTTTGAGACCGAGTTTTATATATGGCACAATCAGAATTATTTTAAGATGCTCGAGATCTGGAGACGTTTCAAGCAATTTTTCGATCACATTCTTTGCTTTTTCAAAATTGCCTTCTTCAAATTGCATTCGTGACCAGATTTCTATATCACTGCTGTAGACAGGTTCTGTTTCAAGTATTTTTTTCTTTTGTTCTTCAGCTCTTTCCTTATCACCCATATCGAGCAATATGTTCATAAGTTGATATCTTGCCAGTAGATTTTTTTCATCGTTTTCTATAAGTGTTTCAAGAATGTTCACAGCTTTAACCTTTTCATCTTGCATCAGGTAGGCGTCTGCAAGCATAAAGTAGGTTACTATATGATTCGGGGCTATACTAATTTCTCGCTCCCAGTATTCGATTGCTTTTTTATAGTCACCATTGTTGAAATACATCTGACCGAGGGAAGAATAGGCTGATGTCAGGGTGGGGTCTTCATCTATTGCTTTTTCAAGCCAGTTTTTACCTTCTTCCATTTTACCTTCTTCCAGAAGCAATGTTCCCTTTAATTCGGAAACACCAGCTGTATCGAATCCAGATTCATATAATAAATCAAGAAAGGCATGAGCTTCTTTATACTGATCTTTGTCTGCAAAACGCATAACCATATCCTTGTAACCACCAAAGGTTCCATTTTCCATTTTACCAATATCTATGCCGGCTTCATCCATATAGGATTTAAATTCATTAAAATAAATTGGTGAATACATCTCAGGATCAACGATTACTTCATAAATATCACTCAGCTCGTTCAGCGTTTTAAGAGCTTCACTGATTTTGGTTTTCTTAAGTTCATTGATTGCGAGCTGAATATCTCCATCATAAACAAGGTCAACTAATGCTATTGAGAAAGGGAATAATTCATCAAGAAGAAACGTGTTATCTTTTATTTTTAGATTTACGGTGAACATGTAGATTCCTCCCGCCTATTAGTTTAACTTTTCTTAATTAAACTATACCACAGTAAGTGTTTAATAATTAGAAGCAACATTGTATTGTTCTCGAAGTAAAACTAAGCTGTGAAAAGAGATTGGGATTTTTTTAGAACAGGTTGATTATAAAGAGAATTATTCATCCATGAATCAAAGTAGATTTAAATGTTAAAATTAGGCAAAGTGTAAAAAGGAGGTATTTTATGGGCGAAAAGATAATAAGTATACTAAAATTCGCGATGGCGAGAGAAAAAGAAGGCGTATCATTCTATGAAGAGAAGTTAGCCAGGGCAAAAATGGATGAAGTTAAAGATATACTTGAAAAGTTAAGAGACATGGAAAAAGATCATGTGAATTATATAAGAGCTGCTCTTGAAAAGGCAGGAAGAGGCGACGAAATAATTTTAGAAGAATTAAAGGAACCAGAAATATTTGAGAATCGTGAAAAAGTTGAATTAGAAGGGTTCGATATTAATGATATGGTTGGTGATATTGCAATTTTGAGAATGGGTTACCTTATTGAGAAAGATTTTGAGGATTTTTACAACGACCTTGCCAAAAAGACAGAAGATGAATCAGCCAGGAAATTACTTTTACAGTTATCAGATTGGGAAAATGAACACAAGAACAGTCTTTTAGATCTCTATAATTCACTGATGAAGGAATACTGGGATCAACAGGGTTTCACACCCTTGTTTTAGATATTTTTTACTGAATAATAGAAAGCCTTCTTCAAAGGAAGAAGGCTTTTTAATTATTTTCTTCTCTTTCTTTTTTTACTTTTTCTATTATTATGATTCTCAATTACAAAATCAATTTCCATTGTTGTTTTGTCAGCGCGAATAACCCTTACTTTGATTTCATCTCCAATTCTATAAACCTTTTTCTTATGTTTACCAACAAGAATATTGCTATCCTCATTATATTCGTAATAATCATCCATTGTCGAAATGTGAACGAGCCCATTTATTGTTTTTTCGGGGATCTCAACAAAAAGCCCAAATTTTGTCACATCAGTTATTACAGTATTAAAGGTTTCACCAATTCTATAGCTCATGTACTCGATCTTTTTCATATCGCGCAGATCCCATTCAGCTTCGTTTGCAACACGTTCTCTCTTTGAACAATGATCGGTTATTTTGGGTAGCAATTCTTCATATTTATCTCTGGTTTCTTTATCAGGATTGCCATTTAGTAAATATTCTTTAAGTAGCCTGTGTACCATGAGATCAGGATACCTTCTTATAGGTGATGTGAAATGGGTGTAGGCATTTGAAGCAAGGCCAAAATGCCCGATGTTTTGATCTGAGTATATTGCCCTCTGCATACTCCTGACCAGCAGTCTTTCTACGGAAGTATGAAGGGGATGATCCTTCGTTTTTTCAAGAATTCTCTGCATGATATGAGGATTTATGTTACTGGGAATTTTGACGTCAAGATTCAAGGCTCTTAGATAGTTTTTAAGCTGTAGTACAGAGTCAGGATCAGGTTCATCGTGGACCCTGTACACAAAAGGGATTTTTCGTGCGTCGAAAATCTCAGCAATTGCTTCGTTGGCTTTAATCATGAATTCTTCTATTACAATTTCGGATTCTCCACGTTGGACAGGAAGAATATCTTTTACTCGTCCCTTATCATCTCTAACGATTTCAACTTCGCGTGATGTAATGTTCATTACAGAACCACGTTTTCTTCTGTTTTCTCTTAAGATATCTGCAAGTTCTTTGGCTGTAAGAAGTGATTCTTTTACGGGATCCAATTTTTTCTTTAGTTCTGTATCGGTATTCCCCTCATACAAACTATTGACTTCTTTATAGGTCAGCCTTCTCACAGAGTTAATTACACCCTTGCTTATTTCTTTATTTACTATGTTACCGTTTCCATCTATTTCCATCTCAACGGACATGGTGAGTCGGTTTTTATCCTGTTTAAGCGAGCAAATGTTGTTTGAAAGCTCAAAAGGAAGCATTGGTATAACTGTATCTAGTAAATAAACGGATGTTCCCCTTTCGTATGCTTCTTTGTCCAGATTTGTATTGCTTTCCACGTAGTTTGAAACATCTGCTATATGAACATCCAGTTTGTAGTGTCCATTTTTCAATTTCTTAACTGAAATAGCATCGTCAAAGTCTTTTGCGTCTTCTCCATCTATCGTATAGACTATTTCATTTCTGAAATCTTTTCTTTTTGATATCTCGTTTTGTGTTGGTTCGGTTGCTACTTTTTTAGCCAGTGAAACAACCTTATTCGGAAACTCACCCGGTTCAGGAAGCCCGTGTTTATATATAACCACTGGTAGATCAATATTTGGATCTTCTACATCGCCGAGAACTTTTTCAATTACACCTTCAGGATTTCTTCCTGGTGATGGATAACTTGTTACCTTTAAAAGAACCTTTTCGTTAGGTTTTGCGCCATTGAAATCTTCAGGTGAAACGTAGAAATCATATTTGAATTTCGGATCGTCAGGAATAACAAATGCAAAAACTCCTCTAGTAGTAAATGTACCAACAATTTTCTTTGATTCTCTTTTTATTATTTTTGCAACTCTGCCTTCTGGCACTTCTTTTTTCTTCTTTGTTATTTCTGCGAGTACTCTATCACCATGCAGTGCAAATCCAGTTTGTTCAGCCGGGATAAAAACTTCTCCTCCAGCATCTAATCTTACATAAGCTCCTGTGCCTTTTCTTGTGAACTGGATAATACCAGCTGCGATGTTATCTCCAGGCAAAGAATATCTTGCCTTAGAGCTTTTAAAAATTTCTCCGGCATATACCATTTCTTTAAGCATTTTTCTTAGTTTGTTTCTTTGATTTTTGTCTTTGATATTGAATTCTTTGCAAATTTCTTTGAAGATAGGATGTTTGTTGCTACGTTTTTTCAAGAATTCTTTGATATTATTTTTTTCAATTTTCACAAAATCACTTCCCTGTCTGTCGTTTATTTTCAATTATCATTATACATTAATTCGGAAGTGAGTTTCCTTTGAGAAAATAATCTGCGTGGTATAATTTAAATGGTATATTTCGACTAATAGGAGGGGTAACGAGTGAAAATAGGAATCCTGACAGGTGGAGGAGACTGCCCTGGATTGAATGCTGTTATCAGGGGCATAGTTGAATCCTCACCGGAAGAAGTTGAAGTTGTTGGAATTATGCATGGCTGGCAAGGTTTGGTAGAAGCAGAATATACTCCGCTCAGCGATGATGATGTTGAAGGTATTCACATAATTGGAGGAACTATTCTTGGTACCTCGCGAACAAATCCTTTTAATAGCGAGGAACAAAGAAAGAAAGTCGAAGAAAATATTAAAAAGCTCAAGCTCGATGCGATAATCGCCATAGGTGGCGATGATACACTTACTGTTGCCGCCAAGCTTGCTTCTCTTGGTTACAATGTTATTGGTGTTCCGAAAACAATTGATAATGATGTATCCAATACTGATTATACCTTTGGCTATCACACTGCGGTTAACGTTGGAGCAGATGCAATTGACCGATTACATTCGACTGCCAAATCGCATAACAGAATTATTCTGGTTGAACTTATGGGAAGAGACGCTGGCTGGATTACACTTGAAGCAGGTCTGGCTGCTGGAGCACATCTTATTTTGATTCCCGAGTATCCTATGACTTTAGAAGAAATTCTTAAATATGTAAATAAGAGAATGGAAGATAAAAAATATATGGTTATTGCAGTTGCAGAAGGCTTCAAACCGGTGGAACTGGAAAACATTATCGGTGACAAAAGCGAAATAGATGCCTTTGGTCATATCAGACTTGGGGGTATTGCACATTATCTTTCAGAAATCATAAGTGATAAAACAGATTATGATACACGATCTGTGGTTTTGGGTCATTTATTAAGAGGTGGAACTCCCACAGCTTTCGACAGGATACTGGGAACCAGATATGGTGTACATGCAATGAAACTTGTTTTGAGCAAAGATTATGGTCGAATGGTTGCGTTGCGAGGCAATGCCATTGTTTCCATTCCAATAGATTACGCAATTGCCACCAAGAAATTTGTTCCGTACGAGTATTATAAACTCGCTGAAATCTTCTTTGGGTAGTGATTCTTAATGGAAGAACACTCAATTTATGTAGAGTGGGCCTGGAAAACACTTAAAGAGTATTATTATAAAGGTAATCTCCTTGATATCGGAGAAGATATATCTGATGATCTTAAAAGAAAAGCCGGATGTTTTGTCACACTGCATAGAAAAGAAGGTCCTTTAAGAGGCTGTATAGGCACTATTATGCCTGAGAAAAAGACACTGGCAGAAGAGATTAGAGATAATGCCATTGCATCTGCAATGAAGGACCCGAGATTTCCAGCTGTGAGGAAAGAAGAGCTTGATGAACTCACTATAAGTGTAGATGTTCTTGGAGAACCCGAAGAAGCCACTATCGATGAACTTGATCCGAAGGTGTATGGCGTTATCGTAGAAAAAGGCTGGAGAAAGGGTGTTTTACTACCAGATCTTGAAGGTGTTGATACTGTTAAAAAACAACTTTCCATTGTGCTGAGAAAAGCCGGTATTAATCCTGAAGAAGATTACAAAATATATAGATTTAAAGTGAACCGGTACCATTAATTGGGAGGGGTCATATGAAACCGGCTATTTATTTTGATGAGTTAGAGAATTCTGTACTCGAGTGTCTATTATGTCCACATCACTGTAAAATTAAACCTGGAGATGCTGGTATATGCGGCGCACGCATGAATAGAAATGGGATGTTATATTCTTTGAACTATGGAGAATTAACCTCAATTGGGATGGACCCTGTTGAGAAAAAACCTCTTTATCATTACAGACCTGGTAAATCTGTGCTTTCCGTGGGATCCTGGGGCTGTAATATGAAATGTCCGCATTGTCAGAACTGGAGTATCGCGACAAAAAGACCAAGACATATTCAGTTGGTAAAACCTACGCAGTTGTTGAGAATCATAGAAAGTGAGGAATCATGGGGTGTAGCATTTACCTATAACGAACCAACTGTATTCTTCGAGTTTATTCTTGACACTGCAAGGGTGGCAGCTAAAACGGGTATAGAAACGTTATTAATAACAAATGGTTACATAGAAAGCGATCCTTTAGAATTACTCGTTCAATCAGTAAGTGCGATGAATATCGATTTAAAGGGATGGAACGATGAGTATTATTTAAAAGAACTGGGTGCAAAAAAAGAATATGTTTTGAGAACAATTGAGAGAGCAGTAGAAGTCGGAGTTCATGTAGAAATAACAACCCTATTGGTTACCGGCAAGAACGATTCACTGGAAGAACTGGAAGAAGAGTTTAAATGGTTATCTTCTCTTTCAAAAGATATACCCATACATCTAACTCGTTATTATCCTGCACATAAGGCAGAAATGCCTCCTACCGACATAAAACGAATGAAAGAAGCGCGTGAAATTGCCAAAAAGTATCTTAATTATGTTTATCTTGGCAATATTTCTGAAACGGAGGGGGGAAATACCTACTGTCCGGAATGCGGGGCGCTTTTAGTTGAACGAAAAGGTTATAGTATTGAGTTGGTGAAGCTGGATGAAAAAGGTAGGTGCTCCGAGTGCGGAAAAGAGATACCAGTAATCTTGTAAACAAAGTAATTATTTATGGACTTCTTTTAATAGCTGCAATAGGCATTTTATTATATATTTACTTCAATAATGAAAAACCAGTTTATTATAAAAGAACCGAATACCTCCTGGGAACATACGTTACTATAAATATCGCTTCTGAAGAGTTTTCTTCTGTTGAGCTTGCAAGTAAAGCATTTCAAGAGATAGCGAGAATTGATTCGAAGTTTAGTAAAAACAGTGAGAATATGAAAAACATCAATGAGTCCAATGAAAACTGGGTTTCGGTTGATGAAGAGACCTTTTCCCTTATAAAAGCATGTATTGAAATTGCAGAAAACACTGACGGGGCTTTTGATCCAACAGTTTACAGCCTTGTTGAATCATGGGGCTTCACATCTGCAAATTCAACACCTTCAGTACCTTCAGATAATGCCATTAATGAAGTGTTGGAAAGAATAAATTACAAAAATATTTTGATAGATAAGGATAATAAGAAGATAAAATTGTTGAATGATTCTATGATCGATCTTTCAGGAATTGCTAAAGGATATGCTGTAGATAGAGCAATAAAGGTTATAAAGGAGTTGGATCCTGAGACAACAGGTTATATTGATGCTGGAGGAGATATTGGCATTATTGGTCCAAAATACGGTGAAAGACCCTGGGTTATTGGTATACGCCATCCCAGGAGTGACAGAGCTGATGAAGCTGTAGAATATCTCAAGATGTATGAGGGCGCAATAGCAACTTCTGGAGACTATGAACGTTACTTCATTGAAAATGGAATACGATATCACCACCTTATAAATCCAGATACAGGTAGACCTGCAAGAAACGGTACAATAAGCGCAACTGTTATTAACAAGAGTGCAATGCTCGCAGACGCATATTCGACAGCCGCGTTTATCATGGGAAAAGCTCCCGGAGTTACTTTTTTGCCCAGGTATGGTTCATTGGTTCTCCTGGTTCAAGAAAACTTGAGTATGTACAAATCACCAGGTATTGAAGGCTATATAGGAAAATGAAACTGTTTGGCAAATATGACTGGGTACTGATTTTTTTTGTTGTAACAGGAATTTTGATAACGCTGCTATCCTCTGGAGATAGTGCAAATAATACTGCGTTTGTCTATATAGGAAACAAAATATCTTTCAAAATTGATTTAACTAAAGATGGCACCTATTCAGTTATGGAAGGTGTCATTGTGGAAGTCAGTAATAAAAGAATTAGAATGAAAGAATCTAATTGTCCGCAACAACTTTGCGTGAAAATGGGATGGGTTTCATCTCCGGGTGTTCCCATTGTGTGTATTCCCAATAAAGTTATGGTTATTATTGAAGCTGAAAACAACAAAAACGATTTTGATGTGATGACACAGTGAAAACCAGAGATTTAACATTGATGGCGGTTTATATTGCTTTGGGGAGTGTCCTTTATTTCCTGGAGACCTTTATTCCCTTTCCGGTTGTTGTTCCTGGAGGAAGATGGGGATTTTCAAATCTTGTTTTGCTAATTGCACTTCCCCGTGTTCCTTTGAGTAATTTGTTGCTTATTGCAGTTGGTAAATCCACTATCGGTAATTTATTATCCGGAAGATTGATGACCCCTGGTTATATAATGGGACTTGGTGGAGCTTTGTTGGCTGTTTTGACAATGTGGTTGTTGTACAGATCAAGGAAGGAATTTGGATATTTGGGTATCAGTTTATCAGGAGCGTTGATAAACAATTCATTTCAGTTAGTTTATGCAGGAATATTTATACTGGGAACATTGAGGATAGTAAGCATATTTCCTTATTTTGCGGTGGTTGGAAGTATATCAGCTGTAGTAAACGCTGTAATTGCACATAGAATAAATATAAAAAGTGGTGATATTTTATGAAACTCATACTTGCTTCGACATCTCCCAGAAGAAGAAAATTAATTAAGTTATTGGGATTACCTTATAAAAGTGTTTCTCCAAAGGATGTAGAAGAATATCTCGATTCTTCAGATATTTCAAAGCTGCTTGAGGATCTAAAAGAATTATCAAAAAGAAAGGCGCTTAGTGTAAGTAACGATTATAAAGAAGATATTGTTATTGGAGCGGATACAATAGTGGTACACGATAACAATCTTTTGGAGAAACCATCCAGTGAAGATGAAGCCATACATTATCTAAAAATATTATCTGGAAAGACACACAGCGTCTATACAGGCGTTACCCTTGTTAAGGGTGATGGGTTATTTTCTTTCATTGAAACAACTTATGTTACTTTTAGAAAAATTTCTGAAGAGATTATAAAGTCATATGTAAAAACAGGATTGCCACTGGACAAAGCTGGAGCTTATGGAATTCAGGATTTTGGGGCACTTTTTGTTGAGAAAATTTCGGGGGATTTTTATAATGTTATGGGATTCCCGGTGGGAAAAATTTGGGAATATTTATTGAAATGGGGTGTGACATTTGACGAAAAAGCAAACTGGTCTGCCAAGGGAGAAGTTTTTTGAGAAAGGGCCGGGTTCATTATTGGACCATGAACTGGTAGCAATTTTATTGCGTACTGGCGTAAAAGGAACAAATGTACTTGAACTATCAAAAAGAATTCTTGAAAAGTATGGCTCATTGACACATTTATTGACAGCGGAATGTAGTGAACTGGCTGAGATTAAAGGACTGGGTTTGGCAAAAGCAGTGAGTCTAAAAGCCGCTCTAGAGATTGGTAATCGAGTATTCAAAGAACTGGTTACAAGGACAGATGTGTCGCTAAAAGAACCAAAAAGCGTTTATTATCTTTGTTACGATATGAGTTTTATGGATAAAGAAGTTGTAAGGGTTATTATTTTAAACAACAAGTTAAATTATTCGGGTATGGATACAATTAGTGTTGGAATTGTAGATGCGTCATTGTTGCATCCTCGTGAGGTTTATAGACCTGCAATAGCTAAATCTGCTTCAGCGATTATTCTTGTTCATAACCATCCTTCAGGAATACCTGATCCAAGCATGGAAGATGTTGAAATTACAAAAAGACTTTCAGATTCAGGTGAAATGCTTGGTATCAAACTGGTAGATCACGTTATAATTGGTAAAGGAAAATGCTATAGTTTTGCAGCTGATAAACAGTATATTGTACCGGAGGTGAAAGAAAGTGATTTCAAGAGAGAAGGCTTATGAGCTGGTTAAGAAAAATATTAAGCAGAAAAATCTTGTAAAACATGTGCTTGCAGTTGAGAGCGTGATGAAAGCTCTGGCAAGAAAACTTGATCAGGATGAGGAAAAATGGGCATTGGCAGGGTTACTGCATGACCTTGATTATGAAGAAACGAAGGATGATTTTGAAAATCATGGTAAAAGAACAGTAGAAATGTTATCTGAATACGATGTTCCTGATGATATAAAAAATGCTATTCTGGCTCATTGTGAAAAAAAGGAAAGAGAAACTTTAATGGAAAAGGCAATCTATGCAGCAGATCCTGTAACCGGCTTTATTGTGGCTTCTGTGCTTATAAGAAAGGGTACAACACTTGATGATCTGGATCTTGATTTTCTGTTAAATCGCTTTAAAGAAAAATCCTTTGCGAGAGGAGCCAGCAGGGAACAGATGAAAAGTTGTGAGGATTTTGGAATGTCTTTAGAAGAATTTTTGGTTCTTTCGTTGAATGCTATGAGAGATATTTCGGAAGAACTTGAATTATAAGGGGGTGGATTTATGAACCTTTACAAAGAAATTCAAAAGTCTACTGAGGATTATGAAAAAAATTACTCTCCCGTTAATCGAGAGATTACTGAAAAAATACAGCTCAACAAATATATTGACCATACACAGCTCAAACCTGAGGCTACTCCTGAACAGATTATTAATTTGTGCAAAGAAGCAAAAGATTACAATTTTAAAGCTGTTTGTGTTAACAGCTCTTACCTTCCTCTTGTAAGTAAAGAACTCAAGGGTAGCAAGATTGAAAAGGCTATTGTTATTGGGTTTCCACTTGGCGCGGTATCTACGAGTGTAAAATCTTACGAAACAAGATGGGGTCTGGAACATGGAGCTGACGAGTTTGATGTTGTAATAAATATCGGTCATTTGAAAGCAAAAGAATACGATTACGTTCTAAAAGACCTAAGAGAAGTGGTAAAATCAGCTGGAGGGAAACCTGTTAAGGTGATCATTGAAACAGCTTTACTTGAAAAGGAAGAAAAAATCGCAGCCTGTGTGCTGGCGAGATTAAGCGATGCGATCTTTGTAAAGACTTCAACCGGTTTCAGTTCCGGAGGTGCAAGAATAGAAGACGTTTCATTGATGAAATACGCATCAGGTGGAATGAAAGTAAAGGCTTCAGGTGGAATCAAAACAAAAGAAGATGCTATTTCAATGATTAGAGCTGGTGCTGATAGAATAGGAGCAAGTTCAGGAATTAAAATTGTCGCTCAATAAAAGAAAAGCATTGTGAGGGGGATGAAAATGGATCTGTGTACATTGAGCCTTAAGGATTTCTTGAAAAGAGTTGCTGAAAAGTCACCCACTCCTGGAGGAGGTGCCGTTGGTGGAGTAGTGGCTGCACTTGGAGCAGCTCTGGGAGCAATGGTTTCACGATTAACCATTGGTAAGAAAGGTTATGAAGATGTCGAAGGTAGAATGGAAAGCGCGCTGGAAACAATGGAAAATGAAATCAGTTATCTTTCGGATCTGGTGAACAAAGATGTTCAAGCCTTTGATCAGGTAATGGCAAGTTTAAGATTGCCAAAAAATACTGAAGAAGAGAAAGCTACACGAACTGTGAAGATTCAGCAGGCTTTAAAAACTGCCATTGAAGTACCCTTTGATCTTGCAAGAAGATCAAAGAATATCATAATAGCGCTTGAAAAAGTTGCTAAATGGGGAAATACTAATGCTATTTCGGATGTTGAATGTGCAGCACATTTATTGAAGGCTGTTTACTATGTGGCTCGTTCCAATGTAGAAATTAACATGAAATCACTGAAGGATAAGCATTACAATGAATGGATACGAGAAGAAATGTCGCAGCTTGAGAATCAAATAAAGAAGAGCTTTGAAAGGATAATTGAAGTTATTGAAAAAAGGAATGCTTGATTTTGAAGTATTGAACAAAGACAAAGAATCTCGAGCCAGACACGGGAGAATAAAGACCGAAAGGGGAGACATCGACACCCCTGTATTTATGCCGGTAGGTACAAATGGCACGGTTAAAGGTCTCTGGCAACATCAGTTACTTGAGATTGGTACTCAAGTTATATTGGGTAATGCTTTTCACTTATATCTAAAACCAGGTCTGGAAGTTATAAAGCATTTTAATGGTTTGCATAATTTTATTAATTGGGAAAGGCCAATTTTAACTGATAGTGGCGGTTTTCAGATTTTTAGCATAAGGGAGAAAAAGATATCTGATCACGCGGTAACGATAAAATCCCCGCTTGATGGTAGCTGGAAAGAGATTACTCCGGAGTTTTCAATGAAAATCCAGCAGGTTCTCGATAGCGACATTGTCATGGTTCTGGATGAGTGTCTACCTCCTGGGGTTAAAAGAGATTACGTAGAAAATTCAGTAAATAGAACAACCACTTGGGCAATGAGATGTCTGAAGGTTCATGATAATGAAAGATCTGTATTTGGCATAGTTCAAGGGGGGTTCTATAAAGATTTAAGAGAAAAAAGCGCAAAGGAAATTATATCCCTTGATTTTGATGGTTTCGCCATTGGTGGATTAAGTGTCGGTGAGACTTTTGAAAGTACCAGAGCTATTTTGACTTTTACAGTTGATTTTTTACCCGAAAACAAACCACGATACGTTATGGGCATTGGCAGCCCTGATCTTATTATCAATGCCGTAGATAACGGAATAGATATGTTCGATTGTGTACTGCCCACAAGAATAGGAAGACACGGGACAGCATTAACATGGAATGGAAAAATAAATCTGAAAGCAGCCAAGTACAAATATGATAACGGACCTGTTGATAACCAATGTAATTGTCGCGTTTGCAAAACCTATTCAAGAGGATATATTCATCATTTGTTTAGAAGGGAAGAGTTATTAGGGAAACTTGTTTTGAGTTATCATAACACTGCATTTTTAAATGAGTTTACAGGTAGAATAAGAAATGCGCTGGAAAACAATCAATACAATGAATTCAAAAATAGCTGCATAAAGAAAGAACTTATTAGCACCAGGGTTTTCGAGAATTGAAAGAAGAATTGCGAGGTGTTTGCTGTGAAGAAAATTATCGCTACCTCTATCGTAATAATGATTTTTTTGACATTTTATGGACTTGATCCATTTCAAACCCAGACCGGGGGCAACTGTATTCTTGCAACGGATTATTGGGCAACCTATGGAAGTCCTTCGGATCTTTACGGTATTGAATACAATGGGCTTTCTGTGCAGTTATATCAAGGGATAAGTGATTATGCTGCCTCTATTAATCCAAGAAATTTACATTTTTATTTATACGATTCTTCGAGTTCTGGAATGGCAGGCATTCTTGAATATTCTATGGACATAGGTTCTATAAGAGATTATAGAATATTCAGTTATACTGTATCAACTGACCTGTCAAATTTGACAAAAATGGGCGGAAAAATAACAGTAAAAAAAGAGAATGAAACAAATTATCCTGAAGATACTTACTGGTTAACCTTTAATGGTGGAATAACCGGTAAAGGCTTACCTTATCTTGACTATGTAATATTTGTTGATAATGGCTTACTCTGGAAATCCGGGTCATCATCTACCAAAGACTTTCTTGACTTAATGTTGGGTACACGTTTTATGTTCGATAAATTCAGATTTGGGCTGGAACTTGGAACCCGTGACGGTATGGACGTACTTTATGGTGGTTTATCGTCTGAAGTTGATTTAATGAGCTCATTACAGATAAGAGCTGGTGTGAGTGTTAATACCGAACCAACATGGGAAGTTTTTGATTGGCTTATTGGCGGAGGCTTTGATTTGAAGGCCGGAAATATGATATTTAGTATCGGTGCTGGAGCGAATTTGAGTAATAACATTTCAGAGGGCAAACTAAACATGAAATTAATGTTAAGTGGTATGTTTACCGGTCTATGGTAATGTTTGATCAAGCTATTATATTGAATTGAATATCTAAATATAGAGCATTTAGAAAATCTATAACTACTAATTACAAGAATTAAAATTCTTTCCATTATATCATCTAAAAAAAAGCACCCTTAAAGGGTGCTTTTGGAGCGGAGGACGGGATTCGAACCCGCGACCCCCTGCTTGGCAAGCAGGTGCTCTACCACTGAGCTACATCCGCCAATTTCTTTCAAGAGTGACGTTCTGGTGCGAGAGGAGGGATTTGAACCCTCACGAGCTTTTAAAACTCACTGGATTCTAAGTCCAGCGCGTCTGCCAGTTCCGCCACTCTCGCTGGTGAGCCGCGTGGGATTCGAACCCACGGCCCCCTGATTAAAAGTCAGGTGCTCTGCCGGCTGAGCTAGCGGCTCTAATAAGCTTTCATTATCTATGACCAATCAAGCAAGATGATTATAGCATTCAATCATCACCGCTTCAAGGGGGTGAAGGCAAGAATATATTGTTTAGTTGACTTGTGGAAGGTAAGGCATAAGCGTGTTAACATAAAAAAGGGGGATTTGATGAAATTACTGGTTGATATTGGAAATTCAAATACAGTTTTTGGTATTGGGAATACAAATAAAATCTTAATGCACTGGAGTGTTTCAACAAAACATTTTGAAACTGAAGATGAGTTATTTGTTTTATTGAACAATTTGATGGAAAGTAGCGATTACAATCTGGATGGGATTGAATCCTTTTGTGTAGCTTCAGTTGTTCCTTTTTTAGATAGGGTTGTCAGCGTTTTTGGAAAAAAATACCTAAACTTAAATCCAGTTATGGTTGCTCCCGATGAAAAAGCAGGTTTTCGTTGTAATGCTAAGTCTGTTGAACAAGTAGGTGCGGACAGAATAGCTAACACAATCGCAGCTACAACTATATACGGTAAAAATTCTATTGTTGTTGATTTAGGTACGGCCACAACGATAGATGTAATAGAAAATGGCGTTTTTCTTGGTGGGGCTATTCTACCGGGATTAAGAATGTCAATGAAATCACTCTTTTCTGGTACTTCAAAGCTTCCTCAGGTAGATCTGCACTATGTTGAATCACAGATTGGCAGAGATACTCCTGACAACATAAGAATTGGCATTGTAAATGCAAACTACTTTGCTATTTCGGGAATCATAAATGAAATTAAGAAAGAACGTGGAATATCATTTAAAGTAATCGGTTCTGGTGGATTTGCGGATATTTTGAATGAAAAGAGTTTATTTGATTTCGTTGACAGAGATCTTACGTTAAAAGGGATTGCTCTTTATGGAGAAAGAGTGAAGAATCTTGAAAAAAATTCTACTGGTTAATCCATGGATAGAAGACGTATCTGCTTATGATTTCTGGCTAAAACCTGTTGGTCTGCTTTATATATCATCTGCGCTAAAAAAACTTGGGTTTGAACCAAGGCTGATAGACCTTCTTGACCGCCACGATCAGGATCTAGATAATTATTTGAAGAAACCATTAAAGGATAGATATTATGGAACAGGCAATTTTTACCATGAAAATATTGCTAAACCTGATTGTTTGAGATCTATTCCAAGATATTTCAAACGATACGGGATACCTGAAAAACTCTTCAGAAAAAAGTTAAGACTTCACAGTGATGTTGATGCAGTTTTTGTCACATCAATGATGACCTACTGGCACTATGGAGTTTCGGATACAATAAGAGTTATCAAAGAAGAGCTTGGTGAAAATCCTATTGTACTTGGTGGGGTTTATGCAACACTACTTAATGAGCATGCCAAAAGAAATTCTGGCGCAGATTTTGTTGCGGATGGTACAGGAATGCTTCCTCTAAAAAAAGCTTTTGATTTCCTGGGTGTAGAAGTAAAAATGGATAATTTGTTCATAAACTGGATGGAGACACTTGAACCTGATTATAGTCATTACAGAAAACTGCCTTATAAAGTGATTATAACTAGTGCTGGATGTCCATTTAGATGTAGTTACTGTGCAAGCTGGAGACTGTGGAACAGATTTATTTATCAGAGTGCAGAAAAAACTCTGAATATTGTTGAGCATTTTATAGATGATGGTACAAAGAACATAGTTTTCTTTGATGATGCTTTATTGGTTGGAGATAGATTTAAGGCTTTTTTGAAGATGTATCTCGAGAAAAAGAAAGCAGTCCAGTTTCATTTACCAAATGGAATACATGCTAAATATATAGATGAAGAACTGGCCATCCTTTTGAAAAGAGCAAATTTCAAAACGATAAAACTTGGTTATGAAACGTATAATCCTGATTTGCAGAAAGAAACAGGAGGCAAAGTTTCGAACATAGACCTTGAAAAAGCAGTCTTTAATTTAAAAGCAGCAGGTTTTGGTCCTGAAGAGATCAGCGCTTACATAATAGCAAATCTGCCAGGCCAAAGCATTAAGGATACAGAATTTGCAATAGATAAATGTAAAGAATTGGGTATAATTCCCAATGTTAATGAATTTACACCAATTCCAAAAACACCTCAGTGGGAAGAACTAATAAAAGAGGGCAAACTGACTAAAAATGTTGACCCACTTTTATCAAACAACTCAATTCTTCCATACTGGTGGAATGGTGGGTTAAATGTTTATCAGATAAATGAACTAAAGAACAGAGGGTTGAAGATAAAGGAGCAACTACTAAATGCATGAAGTATTTCTGGCTTTTGGAAGCAATTTGGGGGATAGAAAGAAATTAATTTTAACGGCTATAGATAAATTATTACAGAAGGGATTGCTACTAAATCAATTATCCAGCCTGTATGAAACGATCCCTTATGGTTATTCCGATCAACCTGTTTTTTTGAATTGTGTAGCTAGTTTCCTTTATGGCAGAACGTCTTTTGACCTGCTGGAAACAGTTCAAAGAGTGGAAAACGAGCTGGGTAGAAAAAGAGAAAAAAAGTGGGGACCGAGGACCATAGATATTGATATTCTTTTATTTGAAGGACAAATTATAAAAGAGAAAGAATTAATTGTCCCGCATTACGATATTCATAACAGGCTATTTTTCTTGATACCTTTGATAGAGATTTCGCCAGATATTAAAGATCCTCGAAATGGGTTAAAATATAATAAATATATGGAAAAACTAATAAAAACTGATCCTGATTCGATAAGGATGTTTACAAAAAAAGAAACATTTCTGTGTGAGCTGGAAGAAATTTCCAGGCGTTACATTTGATGGACTGGAGGTGCAAAATGAAAAAAGTATATATAACTGTTGCGATTCTGATCATACTCGTTCTTTCGGGTTGTTCTGGTTCAAGGGATTTGTCTCCAGGAAATTACGCAGGGTTTACCTACAGTGATTATATGGTAGTTTCTGTTGAAGTAAAGATGGATGGAGTCGAAATAGATAGTTACTCTGTGAATAATGCGCGTGTTCTGCATTCACGATTTGCTAAGGGCACTGAAACGCTTGAGATGTACATTATAAAATTTGAAAAGTCAAATGAAGCCTTAAAGTTTTGGTATAAATGGGCTGGTGATACTATAGGCGAGTTTAAGACTTTTATTGGGACATTACCGTACATCTACGGGAAAATTTCTGAAGGTGAAGATGGTGTATATATAGAAACCTGGTATCAAGGAAAGTGGATATACATTTTTCGGGGTAAAAAAGAAACGGTTAAAAGCGCAATTGAAAGTTTTAAAAGTTTTTCAAAGGAGTTAGAAAAGTCTCTTGAGCTTTAGTAAACCCTATAATGATTTAAAAAACCATCTAAAAGAAAAATACGGAGAACTGGTGTACAGACTTCCCATAGATGCAGGTTTTACTTGTCCAAACAGAGACGGGACAAAGGGTACTCGAGGTTGTATTTACTGTGATTCAACTGGAAGTGGTTTTTCAGTTGATAGAACAAAAAGTATAAAAGGACAACTCGAAGCTAGAAAGACAGAACTAAAAAGAAGGGGAATAAATAAATTCATCGCATATTTCCAGGCGATGTCAAACACCTATGCACCTGTTAACGAATTAAAAAAGCTTTATTCAAGTGTTCTGGAAGACGATATTGTAATTCTGGATGTTTCAACACGCCCGGATCTCGCTCCTGAAAATGTTTTAAATTTACTAAAGAGCTATAAGGATAAGCTCGATGTCATGATTGAATTTGGTCTCCAAACTTCTAACAGAACAACTCTAAAAATGTTGAACAGAGGACATGATATTTTTGATTTTATTGACGCCACGATTCGAGCCAAGAAACATAATCTTGAGGTTGTTACTCATATCATTTTAAATTTGCCATGGGATAGTAATGACGATATTGTTGAAACTTCCAAATTGTTATCTTCACTGGATGTTGACGGAGTAAAGATCCATTCATTGTATATAGTTGAAAATACACCTCTGGGTCGAATGTTTAGGAATGGAAATGTTAATGTTGGCACTCTTGAAGGATACATTGAAAGGGTTATAGTGTTTTTGGAATATCTTTCACCAGATATAGTTATTCACAGATTGGCTTCTGACCCACCCAGAGAGGGAACACTGTTTGGCAACTGGGGTCTTTCTAAGATAGAAATTCTTAACAGAATACATAATAAAATGCAAAAGGAAAATAGATACCAAGGAAAAAAATTTAATTATCTTAATCGATAAATTTAGCAATGAGTTCAGCGTATGGTCGCGGTGTAACCGAGGAAAGTCCGGACTCCCAGGGCAGGATGCCGGGTAACACCCGGGAAGAGTGATCTTTGGTAAGGGCCATAGAAAAGGAAACCGCTGGTAACATTACCAGCAAGGGTGGAAAGGTGAGGTAAGAGCTCACCAGTTCTGAAGTAATTCAGATGCTTGGCAACCCCCATCCGGAGCAAGTCCAAGCAGAGGGGTTTGAGGCTGCCCGCCAAAATCCCCTCGGGTAGGATGCTTGAGGCATATGGTAACATATGTCCCAGATGGATGATCATTAAAACAGAATCCGGCTTATCGCCAGACTCATTGCTTCTTTATTATTTCGAGAGTTAAAACTTCAAACGGTTGTACTTTCTGTTAATATATATTTGTAGAAGAAAAAAGGTGGAGGAAGGTCAATGGATATTGGAATATTTGGATTATCACTTTCTGGAAAAACCACGCTTTTTACGTTATTAACCGATGTAGATACCAGCAATGTTCATCATAACCAGCCTTTACACGGTGTGGCAGAAATTTTTGATGAGAGACTGGAAAAATTGTCAAAGATATATAACCCCAAAAAAACTACCTACACTACATTAAATTTTACTGATATTCCGGGTTTTAATCTTTCAATTAATCAAAAAGAGAAGAATAAAATATTCCAGGAGATACAAAATGCAGATTCAATCGTGGCGGTTATAAGGGCATTTAGCAATCCGACTGTACCATGGCCTGAAAATCTTGATAATCCTGTGAAACAAATAAATGCAGTTCAGTCTGAATTTGTCATAAGAGACTTGGATATTGTCGAAACCAGATTGAAGAGACTGGAAGAAGAAAAGAATAAAAAAGGAATTGACAAAGAAGAGCAAAAAGAACAGGAATTACTTGAAAAGATAAAAGAACATCTGGAAAACGAAAAGTTTGTTGATCAGCTTGATCTGGATGAACATGAAAAGAAGATCATAGGTTCTTTGTCACTGTTTACAGGGAAACCAGTAGTTTTCGCAGTTAACCTTGATGAGGAACAAATTAAGAATGAACATTACGAGGGAAAAAATGAGGTCATTACCGAATGTGAAAACAACGGTTTTGCTTATACTGAATTCTCAGGTAAGATAGAACAAGAGCTTAAAGAACTTGATGACGAAGAAAGAAAGCTGTTTATGGATGACCTGGGAATTAAGGAAAGCGGTATAAAAAGGTTTTCAAGGGTTGTTTATAATTTTATAGGTTTGATATCTTTTTTTACTGTTTCTGAAGACGAAGTAAAGGCATGGACAATTAGAAAAAGCGCTACAGCGATTGAAGCAGCTGCAAAGGTACATACTGATCTAGCAAAACACTTTATTAAGGCAGAAATTGTTCATTTTGATAATTTTAACAAAGCCGGAAGTATGAGTGAAGCGAAAAAAGAAGGTTTGGTTAAACTGGCAGGAAAGGATGAGGTTATTCATGACGGAGACATACTCTACATTAAAGCAAACGCGTGATATAAATATCTGCGATACGCATGCCCATATAAATTTTTCGCAGTTTGATAAAGATAGGGAAGAAATACTCAGGGACATTAATGAAAGATTCGATTATGTAATTGAAGTTGGTATTGATATAGAGGCTTCAGAAGCTGCTAAAGATCTTGCAGAAAAAAACAGAAATATTTATTCTGCCATTGGTATCCATCCTCATGATGTTGCATCAACAAGCAAGAATTATAGAGAAAAACTTGAAGCGCTCAGTAAGTCCGATGAAGTTGTGGCAGTCGGAGAAATTGGACTTGATTATTATCGGGATATTTCGCCCAGAAGAACTCAAAGAATCATGTTTGCAGAACAACTTGAGTTCGCCATGGAAAACAGGCTACCCGTTATTATTCACGTAAGAGATGCCTATGATGATGCACTTGAAATATTGGAAAAATTTGCAGGTAATGTTGAAGGTGTCGTTCATGCATTTTCAGGAGATCGCAATTACTCTGAAAGGGTTGTTGGACTTGGTTTCAAGATTGGTATAGGAGGGCCTGTAACATATAAAAAAAATCATGAATTAAGAGAAACGGTAAAAACTACTGATATTAATTTTTTGCTACCCGAAACAGACTGTCCATTTTTACCACCTCAACCGTATAGAGGAAAAAGAAATCAGCCTGGATATGTTGAATTTGTAATAAAGAAAATCGCTGAAGTTAAAGGACTGACTGTTCCAGAATGTTCTAAGAAATTGTGTAATAATGGAAGAGAATTGTTTGGGATTTAATGTGAGGTTATCATGAAAAAAGTAGAGCAATTTAAGGAGTTTAGAAAGAAAATAAATGAAAAAATCCATGAATATGGCAATGTAGAAACAAAGAGATTTTTTGCCCTTGATTCAGCAGTATATAAGGATGGTTCCCTTGATAGAAAAACTAAAGAATTATTGGGCCTGGTATCTTCAATGGTTTTGAGTTGCGATGATTGCGTAACATATCATCTAGTTCAGTGCAAAAAACTGGATACCACACTTGATGAATTTATGGAGGCGTTCAATGTAGCATTAGTTGTTGGTGGTTCGATAGTCATTCCGCATTTACGCAATGCAATTAGTATACTTGAGGAATTAAGCGAAAAAGAAGGAAAAGTAAATGGGCAATAAAAGACTGTTTTTGTTTGACGGAACAGCGATATTTTATAGAGCTTATTATGCAATTGATGTCTCCCTTACTAATTCAGCAGGCGAGCCAACAAATGCTGTTTTTGGCACATCCAGAATGTTTGCGAAATTCATTAAAGAAACAATTACTGAAAATGATTCATCTGTTTTTGCATTTGACAGAAAAGAAAAAACACATCGTCATAAAATGTTTGAAGATTACAAAGCAACACGACCTGAAATGCCTGATGCACTGGTTTCCCAGATTAAATATATACCGGATCTTGTAAATGGATTTGGAATTAAGTTTCTCTGGAAGGCTGGTCTTGAGGCTGACGATATCATAGCTACACTGGCAAAACAGTTTTATGATGATTTTGATGAAATCGTAATTGTTACCGGTGACAAAGACATACTTCAGCTGGTAGACAATAAGATAAGTGTTATGAGATTTGTAACAGGACTTACAGATCTCGAAAAATATGATGATAAAAAGGTAGTCCAGAAGTACGGTATCCCCCCGACTAAAATACATGAATTTCTTTCCATGATGGGAGATTCAAGTGATAACATTCCCGGAATAAGAGGTATAGGAAAGAAAACAGCTGAAAGACTATTGAAAAAATATAATACGGTGGAAAATATTTATAAGAATATTAGACAGTTATCATCTTCACTTCGAAAGAAATTAATTGATGGAAAAGATGCTTACAAAAAGTCTTATGAACTTGTGAAACTGGTTAAAGATGCTGAACTCGATGTTGATCTTGATGAGATTGAATACAAAGGCATTAACAAGCCTAAACTCAGAGAGCTCTTCTTAAAACTTGAATTCTCTTCATTGATCAAAGAGTTTGATCTTTTTTCATCTGGAAAAGATAGTGAGAACAATGAAAATAATCAAAATATAATTTCTTCTAAAGAAAGCGAAAAAAGATTTTTTGAAGTGCTTGAAAAAGCTTCACTGATTTCTTTTGATATTGAAACAGATTCACTTGATCCAACAGTAGCAAAGATAGCTGGAATCTCATTCTCGCTTGAAGAAGGTAAGGGATATTATGTTCCCTTAAATCACAATACTGACAAATGGCAACCTGATGAGAAAGAATTTCTGGATAAACTGGAAAAAGCGTTTTCAAAATCAGGGGTCAAGCTGGTAGGACAAAATCTAAAGTATGATTACGAAGTGCTATACGCACATAATATAAATCTTGATAAACCGTACTTCGATACAATGATTGCAGCATATCTTTTAAACCCTGATCAAAAGAGATTTAATCTCGATGATCTGTCGCTAAAATACTTAGGATACAAGATGGTTTCATTTAAGGATTTAATGGCTAAAAAACAGGTTGGTAATGATTTTTCAAAGGTTTCCGTTGATGAGGCAGCAAAATATTCAATTGAAGATTCAGAAATTACATTGAGACTTTATAAGAAACTCTCAAAAAAGATATATGAAAATGAACTGGACAAAGTATTTCATGAAATTGAGATGCCATTAATTCCTGTACTAACAGAGCTTGAAATGAGCGGTGTGTATATGGATGTGGAAAGGCTGAACAGCCTTTCAAAAAAATACGAAAAATTGCTAAAAGAAATTAGAAAGGATCTTTTTGAACTGGCAGGAGAAAATTTCAATCCGAATTCACCAAATCAGGTTGGGAGAATTTTATTTGATAAATTGGGGCTTACACCTCCCAAAAGAACTAGTTCGGGTAATTATTCAACGAGTGCCGGTGTTCTGGAAAGTCTTGTAAGCAAGCATCCAATTGCGCAGAAACTGCTTGATTATCGAAAATATCAGAAACTAAAATCAACATATATTGATACATTACCAGAACTTGTTAATCCCAAAACAGGTAGAATTCATGCAGCGTATAATCAAACCGGGACAGGTACGGGAAGACTATCTAGCTCTAATCCCAATATGCAAAATCTACCAATAAAGGATACAGAAGGAAAGGAAATTAGAGAGTGTGTTGTACCTCAAAAGAAAGGATGGAAAATTATCAGCGCAGATTACTCTCAAATAGAATTGAGAATATTAGCACATTTTAGTAAAGACGATGAGCTGATAAGAGCGTTTAGAGAAAATCGAGATGTTCATTCATTAACTGCTTCAAGACTGTATGGAACAATGCCTGATTCAGTGACAAACGAAATGAGAAAAGTTGGGAAAATGGTCAATTTTGCGATAATCTATGGTATATCACCCTATGGACTGGCAAGTAGACTTGGTGTTTCCACAAAAGAAGCGGGAAACATGATCTCAAATTACTTTTCAGCGTATCCAAAGGTGAGGAAATTCATTCACAATACAATTAATAATGCGAAAAAAGATGGATATGTTAAATCTTATTTCGGAAGAAGAAGGGACATTCCTCATTTTAGAACATCAAACAAAACAAGAATTCAGGAAGGCGAGAGAATTGCCATAAATGCGCCAATACAGGGTACAGCTGCTGATATTATGAAGCTTGCCATGATAAAGGTTCAAAGTATGAAAAACGAGAAAAAACTTGAAAGTATTCCCACGTTGCAGGTTCATGACGAACTGGTTTATGAAGTGCCTGAAGAAGAAGTTGAAGCGATGTCCAAAATACTTAAGCAGGGCATGCAAGAAGCTGCAAATCTTGATATTCCTCTGGAAGTAGATATCAAAGTTGATAACTACTGGAGTTAATCAGGAAGTGAAAAATTGAGTAAACTTTTTGATCCAAAAAGTTTTGGTTCGTTGAACATAGTATTTCAATTTGGAATTATAGTCATTTCTAACGTTATAGTTGGCGGTCTCCTTGGATATTTATTGTATAAGTATGCTCCTCTGGGTAAAATGTGGTTAGTAATTTTATTGATGCTGGGAGTCTTTTCAGGATTATATCAGGGTATACTGTATCTGTTGAAAGAAGCTGAAAAAAGTGAGAAAATTGACCAGAATAAGCATAAGAGAAACAATAATAATGATAATTCTAGCATCGATTGAAGCAGCGGTAATTTATTTTTTTAACACAAAAATGGCGTTAGGCGTGTTTTATGGAACTGCTTTTGGGGTTACAGGATTTTGGCTGCTTTCATTAACTGTTGAAAAAGCCTCCAAGAACAAACAAATGTTGTGGAGAGATTATCTTATACGTTATGCTTTATATATAGTTTGTTTCTTAAGTGCTATTGGTTATGGGACGTATTTTTTTGTTGGTTCAGTGGTAGGGCTGTTGAATCTGAAGCTCTCCCTTCTTTTATTCGGGAGGTGGTTGAGTGAAGTTTAGTTTAACTAAAGGCGATAAAATTTTCCTTGTGTGCCTGGGCGTGGGATACATAATAACTTTTGTTGTAATGAAAATTATTGGTCATACCTATAGCCTTGAAGGTCTTGGAGAACGCTGGATCGTTCAACTACCTTTTGGAAGTGGTTTACTCAGTCGTATCAACCCAATGACTTTATTTGTAAGTTGGGCATTGATGGCAATAATAATAATTTTTGCTTTGAGTATAAAGAAATTTGAAAGAATTCCGGGAAAGAAGCAATCTTTAATCGAAATGCTCCTTGAATATTTATTTGAGTTAACAGAGGACACCATACCAAAAAAGGAATTTGTAAAACCCACATTTTATATTGCTTCCACTTTGTTTCTCTTCATTATTTTATCGAATTTTCTTGGTGCTATACCGGGTATTGATACTGTCCCTACGGAAGAAGGAGTGAAATTTACTTTGTTTCAAAGTTCATGGTATTCACCAACATCAGATTTAAACACAAACGCAACATTTGCGGTATTCGTTCTCATAATAAGTCATGCCTTTGCAATAAAGGCAAAAGGTTTTCTAACATGGATTAAAACATTTTTTGAGCCTTATCCAGTGATGTTACCCATGAATTTAATTAGTGAAATTGCAAAACCCATATCGCATTCTTTAAGGTTATTTGGAAATGTTATGGGCGGTGGCTTACTTGCATTAATAATAAGCTATCTTGTTAAATATTATCTTGTACCAACTTTTTTGTGGGGATTCTTTGGAATATTTATTGGCGCAATACAGGCTCTTGTTTTTACCGTACTGGCGATAGCCTATATTGGTTCTGTAATAGAATAAATTGCATGAATTAAGGAGGTAGTAACTATGGAATTAGCAGAAGCTTTGGTACAACTTGGTAAGTTTATTGGTGCAGGATTGGCAATGGGAATAGGAGCTATTGGACCTGGCGTTGGACAGGGCCGTGTTGGTGCAAGCGCAATGGAGGCTATGTCAAGACAACCTGAAATGATTGGCACATTGACCACAAGAATGTTACTGGCAATGGCCGTTGCAGAATCGACAGGTTTGTACTCTTTAGTTATTGCATTTATGATATTACTTGTTGCATAAAACTTTTGTACGTAAATAAAGGGGGTAATAAACTTGATAGAAATTAACCTTACCTCTGTAATTCAATTATTGAATTTTTTGTTACTAATGTGGGTTTTGAAAAAACTACTGTACGATCGTTTTTTCGAAATCGTTAAAAAGAGACAGGAAGAAGTTAATGAAAAATTTTCTGAAGCTGAAAAGGTGCGTAAGGAAGCTGAAGAATACAGGGAAAAATACGAAGAAGAATTACAGAAATCCAGGGAGCAGGCAAGTGAATTAATAACAAATGCTGAAAAACGTTCTGAGCAAATTGTTCAACAAGCCAAGGATAAAGCGAAGGAAGAAAGTGCGAGAATTAAACATGCTGCTCAGGAAGATATAAATAATCAGAAGAAAAAGGCTCTTCAGGATGTTCAGTCATCTGCTGTTGAAATGGCTGTAAATCTGGTTGCTCGTTTTCTTGGACGTGAAATGGATGAAAAGCTAAAAAGACAGTATACCCGAAGAATGCTAAATTCAATGGAGAATAAAAAAGAATGAAACATATACCTTCTCTATCATATCGGTATGCTAAAGCTTTGTTTTTAAGCATAAAAAAGGATGAACTGGAGCAGGTAAGTAACTGTTTGAGCAGAGCTTCTAAAATGATTAATGTAAGTGAAATTAGGGAAATAGTAATTGATCCGACATTGACAAAGAAAAAGGTACTGCAAATGTTTCTCAAAATTTTTGATGATGTTCCAGAAGTATTCATAAATTTTCTTGGAATAACTATAAATAGACGAAGACTTGATTATTTGCCTGAGATTGAAATGGCTTTTAAACAGATAATGAATGAGTCTGTTTCAAAAATCAGAGTAAACGTCAGGGCACCACTTGAATTAACAGAATCCGAGAAAAATGAAATAGAGAGAGTTGTGAAATCCGAAACAGGAAGAGAATCTATAATTTCTGTTTCTATTGATAAAGATCTGGTAGCGGGCATGATTATTGAGTTTAGTGATAGAGTTATTGATATGACCGTAAAAGGCAGACTGGAACGTTTTGAAAAAACATTAACCACTAAAGCATAGTAAAGCAATTTGGAGGTGGTCCAGTGAAGATAGATCCTTCTGAAATTACTAAGATTCTAAAGTCACAGTTAAGCGAATCAGATAGAGAAATTGATTATTTTGAAGCAGGCAAGGTTATTCAAGTAGGAGATGGAATAGCCAGAGCTTATGGGCTAAAAAATGTAATGTCAAATGAACTTGTCCGCTTTGAGAATGGAGTTTTTGGTCTCACACTAAATCTTGAAGAAGATAATGTTGGAATAGTTATTTTGGGTGATTATAGAAATATAAAAGAAGGAGAACTTGTAAGAAGAACAGGAAGAATAATTCAGGTTCCTGTTGGAGAAGAACTTCTGGGTAGAGTAGTTAATCCTTTAGGTATGCCCATTGATGGAAGAGGAGAAATTGAGACTGATGAATTCAGACCGGTTGAAGTTAAAGCGCCCGGTGTTATAAAAAGGAAACCCGTAGATACTCCGCTTCAGACGGGGTTGAAAGCAATTGATGCCATTGTTCCAATCGGAAGGGGACAGAGAGAGTTAATCATAGGCGATAGGCAAACTGGTAAATCAGCAATAGCAGTTGATGCAATCATCAACCAGAAGGGACAGGGTGTCCATTGTGTTTATGTTGCAATAAGGCAGAAAACTGCAGCGCTTGCACGTACGATTGACAAATTGCGTGAAACGGGAGCAATGGATTATACAACGGTAGTTGCAGCAACCTCCAGTGGACCTGCAACCCTATCCTATCTTGCTCCGTACGCTGGAGCTGCAATAGGCGAATATTTTATGTATAAAGGCAAAGATGCCCTGGTAATATTTGATGATTTATCAAAACATGCCGAGGCATATCGTGAGCTTTCCCTGTTATTAAGAAGACCTCCCGGTCGAGAAGCATATCCCGGTGATGTTTTCTATTTGCATTCAAGATTGCTCGAAAGAGCAGCAAGATTGAATGAAGAACATGGTGGAGGTTCAATGACCGCGCTTCCGATAATTGAAACCCTCGCGAATGATGTTAGTGCATACATTCCTACAAATGTGATATCAATAACGGATGGTCAGATATATCTTGACCCGAACCTTTTCTACGCAGGAAACCGTCCCGCAATTAATGTTGGGCTTTCGGTTTCCAGGGTTGGGGGTTCTGCTCAGATAAAAGCCATGAAAAACATAGCAGGAAATTTGAGGATAGACCTTGCACAATATCGTGAGTTGCAGTCTTTTGCTCAGTTTTCAACAGAGCTGGATAAAGCTACTCAACAGCAATTAACCAGAGGTGCAAAACTGACCGAGCTATTGAAACAAGATCAGTATTCACCAATGCCTGTGGAAGAACAAATAACAGTTCTTTATGCTGGTACAAAGGGTTATCTTGATGATATTGAAACCTCAGAAATCAGAAATTTTGAGAAAAATTTGATTCAGACACTGAAAGATGAGTATTCGGAACTACTGGAGACTATAAAGAAAGAAAAAGTAATTTCAGATGATATTGAGCAGAAACTCGATGAGGCAATTGGTAAAGTGAAAAAACTGGTAGAATCCAGAGGATGATACTATGAGTAAAGGAAAATTAAGATCGATAAAAAAACGAATTGAATCTACCGAATCAACAAAGCAGATCACCAAGGCCATGCAAATGGTTGCAACCGCTAAATTGAAAAAAGTGGAGAAAGGATTGCCTCCGATAAGAGAGTATGAGGGCAGACTATTTAATACACTTAAAGTTGTTCATAACAGTCTTGAATATCCGCCTTCTAACGACGGAGAAGGTGAAATTATTATAATAATAACAGCGGATATGGGTTTGTGTGGCGCTTTCAATAGTGAAATAATAAGGTATTCGCAAAAATACATTGAAAAGAACGATGTAAAAGGAATAATTACCGTTGGAATCAAAGCTGAAAAAGCTTTTTCTAATTATGATGCTTTTGGTAAAGCTTTTTCAAGATACTATGAAACGCCAGACCTTGATGAAGTTGCAGTTATATGGGATGAGGCCTATGAAATACTAAATGAAGTGAATGCAGGTTCTTTAAAAGTAATATACGCAAAACTTAAGAACATTCTTGTTCAACTTCCTGATATAAAAACAATTTTTCCTCTGCAATTTGAAGATGAGAGCAGTGAAAATTACGATTTTGAACCTTCTCCTGAGGAAATATATGATGATTTATTGAATGCATGGGGAATATCTGTCTTGTTGAGCGCTGCTTACGAGACCAAGTTAGGTGAGCTTTATTCAAGACAGAATGCTATGAGAAATGCGACAGATAACGCTGAAGATTTGATAGAAAAGTTAACACTGGAAAAAAATAAAGTAAGACAGTCAACAATTACAAGAGAAATTATAGAAATTGTAAATGGTGCAGAAGCTCTTGAAGGATAGAGTGCGGAGGTGTAATCGTGGCCAAAAATAATGAAAATGCAAATAAAGGAAAATTACTGACAGTAATAGGACCAATAGTTGATGTGGATTTTGAAGAAGGAATACTTCCCGATATTTTGAATGCTCTTGAAGTATACAATGAATCGCTGGGTAAGAACGTTGTAATGGAAGTGGCTCAAGTATTGGGAGATAGTACTGTGCGGGCAATTGCTCTTGACTCTACTGATGGACTTGTCAGAGGGCAGGAAGTAACTGACACTCAAAAACAGATTTCTGTTCCGGTAGGACAGGACGTATTAGGGAGGATGTTTAACCTTCTTGGAGAACCGATAGACGAAAAAGGCGAGATTGAAGCCAAAGAACAATGGCAGATACATAAAGATTCTCCTGAGATAACGGATCAGGAAACGGAGATCGAGATACTTGAAACCGGAATCAAAGTAATTGACCTTCTCACTCCCTTTAATAAAGGTGGTAAGATCGGATTTTTCGGAGGAGCTGGTGTCGGAAAAACTGTTCTTGTTATGGAACTGATAAGGAACATAGCGATTGAGCATAAAGGTCTATCCATATTTGCTGGTGTTGGAGAAAGAACAAGGGAAGGAAACGATCTCTGGCTTGACATGCAAGAAGCGGGTGTTCTTGACAAAACTGCACTTGTTTTTGGTCAAATGAACGAGCCCCCTGGGGCAAGATTCAGAGTTGGGCTTTCTGCAATTACCATGGCTGAATATTTTAGAGATGTCCAGGAAAGAGATGTCCTTGTATTTATAGACAATATATACAGGTTCGTTCAGGCTGGTTCAGAAGTATCTGCTTTGTTGGGAAGAATGCCTTCAGCTGTGGGATATCAACCCACACTTGCATCAGAAATGGGACAATTACAGGAACGTATCACAACCACCAAAAAGGGTTCAATAACCTCTGTACAGGCTATTTATGTTCCAGCGGATGACTTTACAGATCCCGCGCCTGCAACTACATTTAATCACCTTGATGCAACTGTAAACCTTTCACGTTCGATTGCTGAACAGGGATTATACCCTGCAGTTGATTCACTTGATTCAGCTTCAAAAAATCTAAGTCCTGATGTGGTTGGAAATGAACATTATAATGTCGCAAGAAATGTTCAGGGTGTGCTTCAAAGATATAAGGATCTTCAGGATATTATTGCTATTTTGGGTATGGAAGAGCTTACAGAAGAAGATAAAATTACAGTGAGACGCGCCAGAAAAATACAGAGGTTCTTAACGCAACCCTTCTTTGTTGCAGAAAAATTCAGCAATATTAAAGGTAAGTATGTGTCTATAAAAGAAACAGTTAGAGGTTTTAAAGAAATTTTGGAAGGGAAACACGATGACTTACCCGAACAGGCGTTTATGATGGTTGGAACAATAGAAGAGGCAAGAGAAAAAGCAGAGAAAATGAATGAAGGTGATTGATGTGTCTCTCAACATTAAACTGGTAACTCCATATGGCATAGAGTGGGAAGGAACAGCAGAACTTATCAGTTTCAAAACGGTAGAAGGAAGTATTGCTTTTTTACCTTCTCGTGCCCCCATGGTATGTCAGCTCGCTGTGGAAAAAATAAATATTCACTCCAATGGAGAGAATTATTATTTTGCTGTTCATGGCGGTTTTTTGCTTAATGAAAGAGAGTCGCTTACAATTGTTGCTGATGCAGCTGAAAAGCCCGAAGAAATTGATATTGAAAAAGCAAGGCGCCATCTTGAAAGAGCAGAGGAATTACTTAATTTAGCGAAAGATACACAGGAAAAAGCAGACCTATCCGCTCAAATTCAGAGAAACATCCTTCGTGAGAGGGTTTACAAAGAACATAACTAATTTGCAAATCAATAAATATAACTTTAAATAATTGTCAGGTATTACACCTGACATTTTTATTTATCTTCGGGTTCATTGTGTTTCTTAAATGCTTCAATAAGATCGGTTTTGTTTTCCCTCTTTCTAAGCAACCTCTTTATATTTTCTCTATGTCTATATGATGAAAGAGCCAGAAATGCCAGTATCCATAAACCTTCATTAACACCCGAGATTAGAAAGAACACAACACTTAAAGTTCCGAGTGACACCAGCGAAGAAAGGGATACATATTTTGTCCAGATTGCAAGAGGTATCCATATGGCGAAAAATAAAGCGACTAATGGTGCTTTAACTGCTGAAATTGTTCCTACGGTAACTGCAACTGCCTTACCGCCTTTAAATTTTAGCCAGATAGGATAGCTGTGACCTATGGCAGCAAAAAATCCCATCATTAGCCCCTGGGTGATATTCATATTAAATACATGAATACCAATCATAATTGGCACAAAGGCTTTTACACCATCCAGTACCATACAGACTGAGCCCCATATGCCGCCCAGAGAACGAAGTACATTTGTTCCTCCGACATTTCCACTTCCGATTTTTCTAATATCTACCCCTATAATCCATGGGATAATAAAGCTGAACGGTACTGAGCCAGCCAGATACCCAATTATGGCTATTAACAGAAAATTCATCTCTTTCGCCTCAACTTTATAAAAATCGGTGATCCGGTAAAGTCATGAAAATTCATTCGTATAGTTTTTCTAAGGCCTTTTAGATAAGCTGATGAAAATAGACCGGGATCATTTACATTTAACAAAATCAGTGGTGGTCGCGTATCTATTTGTGATGCATAGTAGATTTTTGCTTTTCTCCGTTTGTTTCCAACGGGTGGAGTTGTTAGTGTATAACGTTTGATTAACTCATTCAGTAATCCCGTTGGAATCCTTCTATCAATATTTTCAGAAACTTCGATTATGTCATCTAACAATATATCTATTCCAATGTTTTTGGTACAGGAAGTGAATACAACAGGGCTATAATTGATAAAATATAAATCTCTTTCTACTGCATTAAGCAGATCTCTTTCTTTTTTTTCTGTTATCATATCTACTTTATTAAATACTATGATCGTACCCTTCCCATTTTTTTCGGCCAGTCCCGCAACCTTTTGATCTTGGTTGCTTAAGCCTTTGGTAGAATCTATGACGATGATTGAAATATCACTACGCTCTATTGAACTTATAGAGCGCATAACACTGTAATATTCAACGTTTTTTGTTCCGACCTTTGATTTTTTTCTTATTCCGGCTGTATCAACAAATTTGCATAATTTGTCATCGATTAACATTGGTTGATCTATGGTATCTCTGGTAGTTCCCGGTACTTCCGTAACCAGACTTCTGTTACTACCAAGAATTGTATTAAATAACGATGATTTCCCAACATTTGGTTTTCCAACAATTGTGATGCTGCACCATACATCTTCTTCTTCAAACATTACATTTGTGGCGAATCCGTTTTTTTCAAGTCTTTCAAAGGTTTCATCAATTAATGTATCAAAATTCAATGCATGTTCTGATGACACAGGAATAGGTTCACCCAAGCCAAGTGTATATAGTTCAGGTTTCATTTCTGCTTCAAATCTCTCAAATACTTCAACCTTATTTGCTACCAATAATACATTCTCTTTTTTTCTGCGCAGAATTTCAGCAAGATTATAATCAGCTGATGTAAGCCCATGCCTTCCATCAACAACAAACATGATTAAATCACCCTCATCGAGAATACTGAGGGTAAGTTCTTTCATCTTTGTTTCAACGATATCATTGGGATTATCAAAAAGGCCACACGTGTCTATAACTTCAAAGGACTTTTTTTGCCATTCGACATGTCCAAATACAAAGTCTCTTGTTACTCCGGGCTCATCATCAACAATAGTTTTTTTATAACCAACAAGTCTGTTAAAAAGTGTGGACTTGCCAACATTCGGACGGCCTACAATGAGTACAGTTGCCACTATTTGTTGTCTTCTCCTTCTTGTTCAAGTTTTCTTTTTATTTTTTCACCAATTGAAGCTGGTTTGTCGTCCTTCTTGTTTTCATTTATCTCTTTCAGTGTTTTTCTGGCTTCCTGGCGCTCTTTATCCTTAAGATATTGTCTTATGGAAATTACCATATTTCTTATATCATTTTCGGGATCATAAACCAATCTTATTATCTTGAAATCTTTCTCTTCTCCGATCTTAACAGCATCTTCTATATTTTCAACACGTTCTGTTGATACCTGTGAAACGGGAAGAAATCCTTCGATATTATAATCGTTAATTATTACAATTGCGCCGGATTTAGTTAGCCTGGCAACTTTTCCCTTAACATGGTCACCAACATCCAGTTCTTCTTTAACCTTTTTCCACGGATCTTCAGTTGCCTTTTTTAGACTGAGCCTCATTCTTCGATTTTCTTTATCGAGAGAAATGATCATTGCCTTTTTCTTTTCTCCTTCTGAAACAGCATCTTCTACTTCATCAACAAAGTTCCAGGAAATTTCTGAAACAGGAACAAAACCTGAAACGTATTCTTCAATCTCCATGATTACTCCAGTTGGAAGAACTTTAACGATAGTACCTTCAACAATGTCATTTACATTATATTTATTTTCAATATTTTCCCATGGGTCACCAACAGCTTCACGATAACTCAGGGCTATGGTTCTTTCTTCAGGATTCACTTCTTTTACTTTCACTTCAACTTTGTCACCAGCCGAAACAACATCATGAAGGCTTTTTTTGACATTTCCCCAAAATACTTCAGAGATATGAACGAGACCTTCAACACCGGGTTCAAGCATTACGAAAAATCCAAAGGGAACTATTGACTTGACTTCTCCCTTTACAACGCTATCTACAGGATATTTTTCTTCAATATTCTTCCAGGGATCCTCACTCATTCTTTTCAAACTCAAAGTTACCTTTTGTTCTTTTGGATTTATATCAATGATTTTTGCTTTTACTTTATCATTTTTGCGAATAACGTCACTTATTCTTTCTGAACTCCAGCTTACTTCTGAAGCAGGAATTAAACCAGTGACATCTTCAGTAAGCTTGACAAAGGCACCAAAATTCTTAATTGCTTCAACAGTTCCTTCGACAACCTGATCTTCTTTAAGTTCTGAAAAGTATTTTTGTATTCTCTCATTTTTAAGCTCTGTAAGAGAAACGACGATGTTATTTCTTCCACGATTTCTTTTCTTAAATTCTAAAATTTTAAAATCAAGAGGCCTTTCGGGATATTTCTCTCCTTTTTTTAGTCCAGAATGTGATCCGGGCAAAAAAGCCTTTATTGCTTTTTTCAATCTCACCAGATATCCACTCTTTATTTCACCAATAATTTCACCTTTAACCGGATTTCCATTTTTGTAAGCGTCTTCAATTTCATTCATTACAGTTATGTGATAGGCTCTTTTTTCTGATGCAAGCGTTCTACCTTCATCTTCATTTATTTTCATAACAGTAACATCAATCTTGTCACCCACCTTGTATTCATCGATGGAATTCACGAGTTCGTCCTCTTTAATGAAACCATCAAGTTTACCGTTCAATAACACCAGTATTCCATCAGGCTGGGTTGAGTAAACCTCTGCTTTGGTATATGTTCCTTTTCTGAGCGAAAAGTCGTCCATTTGTTGCATGACGTCTTCCATGCTCATTTTTTCTTCTTGGTTCTGCCTTTCCTCAGGCATTTGAATTACCTCCTCTTTATATTTATTCTTTATATTATCCAGTAGTCTCTGGATTTGTTCTGCAGGTGTCGATGTTCCACTAATTATACCAATCGTGTTGCACGTATCTAGCGGTGGAATATCGTCTGGACAACTTACATGACAAGCTTTGGTTCCACCTCTTAGAACCAATTCTACCAGCTTTTTTGTGTTTGAGCTTTTTACTCCACCGACCACAATAACACAGTCACAATTTTTCGCAAGATAGCTTGCTTCTTTTTCTCTATTTATTGTAACCGAGCAAATTGTATTGTGAACATCAACATTAATGATTTTTTTGATTTCTTCGGAAAGACTTTCAAATTGGCTTTGATCCATAGTGGTTTGTGAGATTAAAGAATAACCTTTGCAGTCTTTTTCAGTTATTTTTTTCTTTATCGAGTCAATGTCCCAGTGGGGCTCAACAATTATGTAATTATTTAGTCTTCCTTTTAATGCCTTAGTTTCTGCATGTTCTTTCTTACCAAAAATTATTATACAGTTACCTTGTTTTTCTAGTTGTTCAGCTAACCTGAATACATTGTACACTATTGGACAGGTTAGGTCTACAACATTGGCAAATCTCTCTCTAATTGTTTTTTCGATATCAGGCGATACACCGTGTGTTCTAATTAAGGCATGATATTCTTCTTTTTTTTGCGGGTGGACCTCATCTAAATTTTTTAGTCCTCTTTTTCTCAGGCTGGAAATTACTTCATCATTATGGATTATTTCGCCTTCTATTGCGAGCTTGTTCCCTTTAGAAAGTAGTCCTTCTACTCTGTTAATTGCCTTTTCTACACCATAACAAAAACCAATTTCCTTTCCAAGAATAATTTTCATTATTCATCTACCACCATAAATAATATTGTTTCAATGACTTGTGTGATAGAGAGATTTGTTGTATCTATTCTAATTGCATCTTCAGCTGGTTTTAGCGGAGCCAGTGAACGAGAGGAATCGTTATTATCTCTATCTATGATTTCCTGTAAAATTTCACCATAACTTCCTTCGAGCCCCATTGATTTCATTTGTTTTAGTCTCCTACGGGCACGTTCTTCTTTTGAAGCATCCAGAAAAAACTTGTATTCAGCATTTTGCAAAACTACCGTTCCGATATCTCTACCTTCCATTACAACGTTATTTTTCTCTGCAAGCTTTCTTTGTTCTGTGGTTAAAAAATTTCTTACAGGTTGTAATTTTGCGATTTCTGATGATTTCTTTGAGATTATTCCTGTTCTAATTTCAGATTTAAGATCTTCATCGTCCATTATGAGTTTTCCTTCAGATAATGAAAAATTGGTTTCTTTAATTAAATTATTGATTTGACTATCATCATAGATATTTATTTTATCTTTATTAGCCTTCCAGGCTAAAGCTCGATACATTGAGCCGGTGTCAATATAAACGTATCCCAATCTTTTTGCAAGACCCGATGCTACACAGGATTTTCCTGAACCCGCGGGTCCATCAATTGCTATCTTCATCTTTTTCTTCACCATCATTCTCTACGAGTTTGATTTTAAGCTGCCTAAGTTGTTCTTCAGCCACTGAAGAAGGTGCTAAAGTCATTAAATCGCTTCCCGTTGTTGTTTTTGGAAATGCAATGACATCTCTTATAGAACTTGAACCAGATAGTATCATAATGAGTCTGTCGAATCCCACTGCTATACCTGCATGTGGGGGTGGTCCATATTTAAAGGCTTCCAGTAAGAAACCAAATCGCTCTTTGGTAATTTTTCTGTCCAGTCCTATTATGTCAAAAACCTTTTGTTGAAGTGAACTATCATGGATTCTTGCGCTCCCACTGGCAATTTCATATCCATTCACTACAAGATCATAAGCGTGGGATCGTATTTTCAAAGGTTCGTCTTTATATTTTTCAATATCTTCAACATATGGCATTGTGAAAGGATGATGCTCCGCTTCTAGACGGTCATTTTCTTCATTGTATGTGAACATGGGAAAATCAAGTACCCAGAGCAAATCAAAACCTTCCATTTTCTCACAGTCTTCATGAATTATGTTTTCTCTAATCCTTCCAAGTGCTTTTGATGCAAGCTTATTTTCAGCCACAGCAAGCAAAATAACATCATTTTCTTCTGCAGATAAAGCATCTGATACACTTTTAAGTTCATCTGCACAATGTTTTGCAACCGGTGATTTAAGCTCTTCCTCTAATTTTACCCATAACAATCCACCCAAGCCGTTTTCTTTCGCAATTTCTGTTAAATTATCAATGCGTTTTCTTGAAAATTTGTCACCTACATCTTTAACGAGTATTGCTTTTACTTTTTCTCCTTTTTCAAGTGAGCTCTTTATCAATCGAAAGTTTGTTTTTGAAAAACAATCTGAAACGTCAGTAATTTTCATTCCATAGCGTCTGTCAGGTTTATCAGAACCATATTTTTCAATTACTTCTGTATATGTCATTCTGTCAATGGGGATTTTTATTTCTTTTTGCAGGACATTTTTGAAAATATTATCAAAAATCTCTTCTGTTAGTTGAAGGATGTCATCCCTATCTACAAAAGACATTTCCAGATCTATCTGTGTAAATTCGGGCTGTCTATCTGCTCTAAAATCTTCGTCTCTGTAACACTTAACTATTTGATAATATCTATCTATGCCGCTAATCATAAGTAGTTGTTTAAATAATTGAGGAGATTGGGGTAATGCATAAAATTTCCCTGGTCTGATTCTTGAAGGAACAAGAAAATCTCTGGCACCTTCAGGAGTTGATTTTGTAAGAACAGGTGTCTCAATTTCTAAAAAACCTTTTTCATTTAAGACATTACGAGTTGTTTGAGCAGCTTCATGTCTTATATTCAAATTCTTTTGAATAGTGGGTTTTCTTAAATCAAGATAACGGTATTTTAGCCGCATTTCTTCTGAAGCGTTATCATCGATATTTATATAAATTGGTGGTGTTTGTGAAACTGAAAGAATTTCCAGATCCTTTGCGAGTACCTCAATATAACCCGTTTTCATTTCAGGATTAATGGCATCATCGGGTCTTTCTCTTACAACACCTGTAACAGTAATAACATATTCATTACCAAGCTTTTGAGCTTTTTCATGCGATTTGGTTTTCTCAGGATCAAATACAACCTGGGTATAACCATATCTATCCCTTAACATGACGAATTTTATCCCGCCTAGATCTCTTATTCTGTCAACCCAACCACTTAAAGTGACTTCATTATCGCAGTGTTTTGTTGTAAGCTCACCACAACTATGCGTACGTTTTTTCAACCGAAACACCTCCTGTCGTTAAATATTACCATGTTAAAAGAATTCATTGAATAAGGAGTTGTATTGCTCCAAGATATGGTAAAATCTATTTTGAATACAAATATTGGGAGGTGGCCTTATGAAAAAGTCGTTAAAAGTCTCTTTGATACTAATGGTAACACTTGTTATGGCATCAATGGCATTTTCAGTTACCTACGCTGATGTTAGTTCAAGTCATTGGGCTTATGATTCTATTATGCGTCTGAGTGAGTTAGAAATTCTTTCAGGTATCCCCAGGGAGGGAGAACTTTATTACGAAGGAAACGAACCTCTTCTAAGGTACCAGACAGCTGTACTAATGGATAAGTTTCTAAACTATATCGAAGATAACTTTGCCAGGAAAGGTGAAGTTGTGCCCACTGATGTGGAACCAGCAGAAGTTACGATTCCCGAATCATTAACAAATAAAATTGAGGAATTTGATGTAGCATTAAAAGACACACAGGGAAATTATGTACAAATGACGACAATACTTGAGAGATTTAACAGCCTTGAAAGGCAGATTAATGAAATTAGAAGCACACTGGAGTCTAGAGAAATGGACGTTCCACCTGCAGGAATTTCTGAAGAGTTAAGAAAATTGATATTGAATACCAGCAAAGAAATTTCAGTTGTTACAAAGAAAGTAGATGAACTGGAAACAAGTACTGAAAATAAGTTTGCGGAGCTTACTGCGAAAGATGAAGATATAATGGAAAGTCATTCTCAGCTTTCACAGGAAGTAGTTAATTTGAGTATGGATATGGACGAAGCAAAAACGAGTTTAAATTCACTTTCAGAAGATATGTCAGAAATATTACCGAAGGTAAGCTCAAATGAAGAATCAATCACCAATTTATCAAACACTCTTGAATCATACAAAACAAGTCTTGGAGAAACAAACGATGAACTTGATACATTAAAGAACGATTTTGCTTCCTTTAAAGAAACAACCGATTCAAATTATGCGAATCTCAAAGATCGTGTGGCGGGTGTTGAAAAAGAGTTTGATAATTTCATTAATTCATCTGAAATGTCAGATAAGTTAGAAGAATTAACAGAAACAATGGTCACAGAAGAAGAGCTTGCAGCAGCTCTAGAAGAAATGATATCTGTAACTGATCTTAACGGTATTTTAAAACTATATGCTAAAACTGAAAGTTTGGATGAACTAAAAAGTACATTAAACGAGCTTGACGTAACTCTTTCTAACAGAATTCAGAGTCTGGAAGACAGTGTTGACAAAGATCTTGGTGCTCTTTCAAGAAGACTCGCAACAGTTGAAAACAACATAAATGAACTTTCAACGCTGGAGGAAGATGTAAATTCTCTAGCAAATCTTTATTCTCAAATAAGAACGGATGTTTCATCTAATAAAGGAGAAATAGACTCAATAAAGGTCAGAGTAACATCTTTAGAAAGCTTTGAAGAAGACGTCAACAAAGATCTGGAAAGCTTAAAAAATGTTGTGACAGATGTTGCAAATCTACAGGATAGAACTGATGAGATAGAACAATCAGTTGGAGCCAATGATACAGCCATAGAAGATTTGAGTAACAGAGTAGATTCAATGGATAGTGTACTAACAGACGTTGCATCCAGTGTTGATACAAATACATCAAATATTGAAACATTGACAGCAACCGTTTCTCAAAACAAAGCGGATCTTGAAAATGAAATTACAGACGCTAAGAAAAATATGGCGTCTAAAGAAGAAATACAATCAGTAAGAAATGCAGCGGGTACTGCTGCCTGGATAGGTGGAGCAGGAATAATTCTTGCAATTGTTGCAATAGTTTTACCATTTTTCATGTTTTAGTTATTAAGTAGACATTTCTGAAACCCGGGACATCTGATCCCGGGTTTTTTGTTATAATCGTTAAGTGATAAGAGTTCTCGGAGGTGTTGGAGTTGTGGGTTTACATTGAATCATTAAAGGATCATGTGGGAGAAGAGGTGGAAATTAAAGGTTGGTTGAGAAGATTTCGTTCCAGTGGAAAGATACAATTTCTTTATTTGAGAGACGGTACCGGTTTTGTACAGGGGATTGTAGAAAAGAGTTCGGTTTCTTCAGAAGTTTTTGAACAGACAAAGGACATTAAAATGGAAGCGAGTGTTATTGTAAAAGGAATTGTAAAGGAAGAAAAACGCGCACCCGGTGATGTTGAAATACATGTAAATGATGTGGCGGTTGTACAGAATCCTGACGAGGATTTTCCCATTAATAAACCCGATCATGGCATAGATTTTCTCATGGAGAATCGTCATCTTTGGCTACGAACGAAAAGACAATTTCATCTGTCTCATATACGTAATGAGATTATTAAAGCGACAAGAGAATTCTACAATTCACGTAACTTTGTTCTTGTTGATACACCAATTTTTACAGGTTCAATTGGTGAAAGCGCGGGTAATTGTTTTGAGCTTGATTATTTTGATTACGGAAAAGCCTACCTTGCTCAGACAGGTCAGCTTTACCTTGAAGCAGCCTGCATGGGATTGGGAAAGGCTTACAACCTTGGTCCAACCTTTAGAGCAGAAAAATCTAAAACCAGAAGGCATTTGATAGAATTCTGGATGAACGAAGCGGAAGTAGCTTATTATGAACATGAAGACAATATTCATTTGCAGGAGGACCTCGTTGAGTTCGTTGTCAAGAAAACGCTTGAAAGAGCAGAAGATGATCTAAAGGAGATAAAAAGAGATACATCCCTATTGGAAAAGGTAGAAAAACCATTTCCAAGGATCACCTATACAGATGCGGTGAAGCTTCTCCAGAAAAAAGGTTTTAGGATAGAATGGGGTGGAGATTTCGGTTCTGATGAAGAAACAGCTATCGCCAAAGAATTTGATAAACCGGTAGTGATCGAAAAATATCCCAGGATGGCAAAGGCTTTTTATATGCCTCCCGATCCAGATAACCCAGATGTTGTACTTTGCAATGATCTGATTGCTCCTGAAGGATATGGAGAGATAATCGGGGCCTCTGAGAGGATCTGGGAAGAAGTCTTGTTACTTGAGAGAATAAAAGAATTCAAACTTGATCCAGCATCTTATGATTGGTATATGGATTTGCGAAAATATGGTTCCGTACCACATAGTGGTTTTGGTATGGGTATAGAGAGAGTGGTTGCATGGATATGCGGACTTGAACATGTTAGGGAAGCCATACCTTTTGCAAGGACATTATATAGAATACATCCATAGATGGAGTGAAAATTATGGAAGATGAACGATTTTTGTCGCCTGAAACCCGGGATGAGGTTGAAGTAAAAAGTCTCAGGCCCAAAACGCTTGATGAATATATTGGACAGGAAAATGTAAAAGAACGATTAAAAATAGCCATAGAGGCAGCAAAGGTTAGAGAAGAAGCTCTTGATCATATTTTGTTATCAGGTCCCCCGGGACTGGGCAAGACTACGCTCGCACACGTTCTGGCAAATGAACTTGGTGCAGGTATATACATTACCGGCGGTCCTGTGATAGAAAAGCAGGGTGATCTGGCAGCGATATTGACTGGACTTGAAAACGGAGATGTGCTTTTTATAGACGAAATACACAGGCTGGGAAGGTCTGTTGAGGAAATCCTTTATTCAGCAATGGAGGATTTTCAACTCGATATTATGATAGGAAAAGGTCCCAGCGCAAGATCGATCAGACTTGATCTTAACCCTTTTACACTGGTTGGAGCCACCACTCGTTCAGGAATGATAGGAGCCCCGCTTAGAAATAGATTTGGAATGGTATTGGAGATTGAGTTTTACCCAGAGTCCGAACTTAGGGAAATTATTGAACGGTCCTCAAAACTACTGGAAATTGAAGTAAAAAAATCTGCTGCAAAATTGTTGGCAGAACGTTCAAGAGGCACCCCCAGGATAGCCAACAGATTATTGAGAAGGGTACGAGATCTTGCTACCGTTGATGGCAGTAATGTAATAAGTGTTGACACTGTAAAAAATGCGATGAAGTTAATGAAGATTGATGATTACGGGCTTGACGATATGGATAGAAAGATTCTTAGTACACTGATAACGAATTTTAATGGTGGTCCAGCAGGAGTCAAGGCAATAGCTGCTTCAGTTGGTATAGAAGCTGAAACCATTAGTGAAGTCTATGAACCATATCTCCTACAATCAGGATTTCTTGTGAGAACAAACAGAGGAAGAAAAGTGACTGAAAAAGCCTATGAATTACTCAACATAAAACTGTCCAATAACACCTATCTGTTTAAAGACATCGAAGAAAGGGACAAATAAGGGATGTTTATTCTGGGGAATTTTTTGTTTTCAATTGCTGTTATTATCAGGATATTAATTAATCTTGAAATATTTTCGATTATTATTGTAGTGATTATGAGCTGGCTGTTACACGGCGGATATTCATCATTTAGGATGTTTTTTGAGACACTGGGAAGCTTCGTAGTAAAACCATTAAGAAAAATTTTACCAGTACTGAGAATTGGCCCTGTTGATTTGATGCCACTTATTGCCATTCTCATATTGATTTTCATGGATCAATTTCTCGTTACAACACTTTTCGATCTGGCAGAATTATTGAGGTGATCTTTTGAAGACTGCCATTTTTTTTAATTACAGTCGTATCAATGAAAGAGAACAAAAAAATATTTTGGATAAAATTAACAGGTATAAAATAGAAACCTGTGTTTTCGATCAACATTGTGAAAAAGAGTTGGATGAAATAGACCTTGTTATGACTTTTGGTGGAGACGGAACTGTTTTAAGTGCTGTCAATGCCGCTTATAAAAGTGATATACCGATTCTCAGTTTCAAAGTGGGAAGTGTTGGTTTTTTGGCTTCTTTTGAACTTGAGGACTTAAGTAAGGCTTTAACATTACTTACAAAAAAGAAATTAATAGAAGATAGAAGAAAGTTGCTTAGAATAGATACACAGGAATCCACATATCTGGCTCTAAACGATTGTGTTTTGGAAAGAGGTTCACCAAGCAGAACAGTGGAATTTGAAGTGAAAATAGCGGATTATTCACCTTACTTAATTGTAGGAGACGGGATAGTGGTTTCAACTAGTACCGGTTCAACAGCGTATAACCTTGCTGCTGGAGGCGCGTTGACCGATCCAAAAAGCAATGTATACCAGATAACCCCATTATCAGCACACAATCCCTATGTTGGTCCAATTGTGCTTGCCTCTTATAGAAAAGTTCAGATAACAGTTAAAGAAAATAAGAATGCACCTGTAAGGATTTATATCGATGGTTATGAAGCTGGAACACTGAAAAAAGGAAACTTTATTACTACCAAACTTTCAAATAAAGTAATAAGTCTACTAAGAGAAAAGGAATTTGACTTTGTTAGTGTGATGAAAAAAAAGCTTGCTTTTGGAGGAAGATCCAGAAATGATCTCTGAAAAGGGAAAGATAAAAATCGATGAACTAAAGCAGGATATAGTGAAAATGGCACACTATGTACAACAGTTGTATAGCAAGTCAAGGGTTGCACTTATCGAAAGAAATGAACATCATGCACGGGACGTAATTTATTCTGATTCTATTGTCGATGCATTCTCAACTGAAATTGAAGAAAGGATTGTTAAACTTCTGGGTATTTTAGCACCGGTAGGTAGAGATCTACGTTTTTTGGCCAGTGCAATGGAAATCAACAGTACTCTTGAACAGATTGCTGATAATTGTGTTACCATTTCAGAACGTTCAATAGAGCTTTCAAAAAAGCCACCGATAGGATTATATGAAAAATTACATAAGATGTTTGATGAAGTTTACAACATGCTTTCAGGAGCAGTTCACAATTTGGTTTCACCATCATTCACAGAAGGCAAAATGATTTGTGAAAAGGATGATATGGTGGACAAACTCCTTGAAAATGCTGAAAAAGAGCTGGTCGAAATTTTGGAGAATACTCCAGAGGTTATAATAAGAGGAGTTTCATTGCTAACCGTTTTTAGATCGCTGGAAACTATAGCAGATCTATGTACAAAACTTATTGCTTATGCAACATTTATAGATTCCGGAAAGCATTATCGATGTAAGGATGATACTCTGGCTGAAACAGATATTAACGTTCAGGATTAGTTGTAACTGGAGGCATAACATTGAAGAAGTTGATAGAATATATTATTAAACAAACAATTAGCCCTTTTCTTATAGGTCTTGGAGGATTTTTGATATTTGTAAGCATTGAACTTTTGTATCAACTATCCGATATCATTGTAAGATATAAAGTTGGTATTGATAAACTTTTCTTGCTTATTTACTACAATCTTCCTTATTTCGTGGTCCTGGGTATACCGGTAGGGATACTTTTGGGAATATTCTGGGTACTGTCGCGTATGAGAACAGATAACGAATTAATTGCACTTCAAACTCATGGAATAACCCTAAGAAAGTTAGTTATCCCTTTTGTCATCTTTGCCCTGGCCATGAGCTTTGCAAGTTATCTCTTTAATGACTATCTTGTTCCTGCAGGAAACAGGAAAGCGTCTGAGGCACTCGCAAAGTATGTTTACAAAAGACCAGAAATGACCTTCAAGGAAAATGCTTTTATGGAGGATGGTGAAGGTCGATACCTCTATATTAAACGAATTGATCCGGAATCAGGGACGCTTAACGAGATCCTGCTTTATGACATGAGTAAACCAGGACAAACAAGAGTGATAAGTGCTGACAACGCTACTTTTGAAAATAATAGATGGGTGATGCATTCCGGTCGGATTTATGAGACGGACAGTAAAGGTTTTCTCACCATGGATATGACATTTAAATCATTCGATCTGCAGTTTGAACAGGATATCCAGGAATACATAAGGACATCAAAATCTCCAAGAGAAATGTCAAGTGAAGAACTGAGAGACAAGATTGAATCCTATGATAAAATCGGTGTTGAGACAGCTTCGTTAAAGGTTGCTCTCCAGGAAAAACTTTCCACCGCACTGGGACCTCTGGTAATTGTTCTGCTGGGTGTTCCACTATCACTAATGCTGAATTTGAGAACAAAAGCATGGTCTGTTATTTTAACCTTTGTTCTGGTTGTGATATATCAAGGTTCTGGCGCATGGTTGAGCGCGATGGGTAAGGAAAGGCTGATTGAACCGGTACTTGCCCCCTGGTTACCCAATATATTTTTCACTGCAATAGGTGTAGGTATCTATTTCCTGATTGATACGAAGATATCGTATAAATTCAGTGAAATCCTCAACAGTGTTTTCAAAATAGGCGTTATATTTCTAATTATTTTTATTGGCGGACAAGCCTTTGCTTATGATATCAATATTTCAGCGTACTCTTTTCAAGGTAAAGGTAACGAAATACGACTTCATGGACCGGTAAAACTTGAATACTCTGAAGCTGATTACGATGTAACAATAGAAGCTTCAAACGCATCCGTTTTACTTGAAGGAGATAAGCCATTATCAGCCACATTTTGGGGGAATGTCGTGCTAAGAACCAAAGAAAGTGTTATAAATGCAGAAAGGGTTGTTTTTGAGTTTGACAGAAACAGTATACAATCTTTTAAAGTAAATACAAAACAGGCATTACCGATACCAAAGGTAGATGAATCAGAAGAAAAACAGGAGATAGATTTTTTTGTATTCACCGATTATAGTGAATCCACAATGGAAGCTTCTCCTTTGCTGAGTACTGGATCAGGTTATATTACAACATGTGAGTACGAAGAACCTCACTATAGATTTAATGTAACTGAAGCAACCGTAAGACAGGGAAAATATATTATAGCTGAGAATCTTGTAATGACCATTGGTAAAGTCCCGGTATTTTATTTGCCCTGGTATTATTTTTCTCTGGAGGATACGGAAAGACGACCTTTTTCCTTTGAAATAACATCCTTTAAAGATTGGAAAAGCAAGCTAACATTGAGATATCTTGACGTAGAATGGCTTAATCTTGCTTTTATCTGGGAACGATACTGGAAAAGTGGGGAAGACTCCTTTTCAATCAAATCATTTTTTGAAACGTCACTGGGTGATATAGATATCCTTGCGGAATACATAGAAATTGAATCTGCTTTCTTTCCTGGTGAGTTTGGAGGTTATATTCGATTGCTTCCCGATGTAAAAGGGCAGCTTGAAATTGCAGCTCTTGGTACTACCGGTGATAAGGTTTCAGATTCTATGAAGCAACCATTTACCGGGTATGAACTTGGTTATGAATTTGTAAAAGATAAGAGAAGAACAAAAAATGTATTTGATATCGCTGGAGTTCTTGAAAATGTAGAATCATTTGATTTTTTTAGCTTCAAATATAATACTTCTGAGAGTTCAAAAATAGATTTATCTCTTTCTGGAGGAATGGCTACATATTTTGAAGGCACTTTTAGTGGAACACCAACATCGCCATGGTTTTTTGGACCGATAAGCTTACAAGTACCAACAAACTTTAAATATGAAACACAAAATGCCACGTTTAGTTCTGATACGTTTAGAATGAGTCTTTTTACAGGGAAATTGTTTGAAATAAAAAAAGATAGTTTTGAAAAATCCAATCTTACTTTTAGAACTAATGCAAAGATAACCAAAACAAATGCACAATTATTTAATTCAAGCCTATCAATTAACGAATTATCTATGAATATTGAGTCAAATGCCACCAACACCTTTGAAGACCTGTTTAAAGTAGAATATATGGAAGAATTTGTGTTTGACCTTAACAATTATGAATTTACTTCAGGAAATTTTATCACAACGGGAGATATTACCAGTTCATTTGATGCTGAAGAAAGCGTACTTAGCCTTACCATGCCAGTAGACAAAAAAGGCAATGCACTTAACAGTTTTAAATGGGAAGCATTCCAATCAAAATTAAAACTAAATGGTCGTTACGGTCTGGATTACAAAACTGATATGCCAGCGACCTCAACAGAGCGTTATATATGGATCGAACCTACCAGCCTCTCATATAAAGGTTTTGTTGAGGTAACTTCAAAGATGGAATTTTTTGCAGGTTATGCAGGAAACTGGTTGTTCAATGCAGAAAACAGTGTTGCAAAGACCTTTGATATATTGTCGCTGGAACGAATGTCTCTCTCATTTGATTCTTCATTGATACCCGAGTACAGTATTACATTTGAAGCATCAAAAACAGCAGATGATGATACGAATTACAGTTTTTTCGATAGTAAACCTGCTTTGAAAATGGATAATGTCTTTGGTTTTTCACCTGGAGAAAATTTTGATACACATATAAGCTATTCTCCTGAGATATCCTACTATAAATCTGAATTCGAATTTGAGCACCCTGGAGAATATTTTATTTTTGCTGCTGGATGGCCAGGAAAGGTAGAATTTGTGACGGAACTCGATTATGGAAAGCTCTTTACACCTGAAGCCACCTTTTTATCTTTTTTTGGTGAAGGAGAATTTTCGACACGGGGAGACTATGAGTTAGGAGATTTTGGTTTTAAACATAATCAAACTACACAACTCGAATCGCTTAACCCTACATCCACAGAATTTTCAGTTGAACTTGAATATGGGCCCTTTTACCATAAAACAGCTTCATCCCGTAATTGGACTGAAAAGACTTTTGGTAGCTGGAACAACACAGAAAAGTTTACAGTTGGTGATTCTGAATTTGGAATGAATCTTGAAGCGACGTGGAAACTAGATCAATCAAAGGAAGTAATGCATGAAAAATTCGAATACAAACTCTCATTGAATGTAACGATAGACGATAATGGTTTTGGATTAAGCACGTATTACCCATATTTTCTCAAAAAGAAAAAATGGCCTGATCGGTTTGAATTTAAACTTACAAACTTAACTATGGGGGATCTTGTCATAAAAAATGCAATTTTCGACACGCAAGTCGGTTTCAGAAGTTATGACAAAAATTATCCATTTCCTGAAAACTATTTTAGTAGTGGACCTTCAAGTAATGAAAAAAGAAGATTTACAATTTTTTCGTTAGAAAATTTCGAATATAAAGATTTTTCTATGTCGGGTGCTTTTTTTGCAACAAGTGCTGCAACGGAATCTGGAGAAGTAAATGCACGAAAACTTTCAGTAGGAGTTAATACTTTAAAATTTAAAGAACTCACTCTTTTTAAAGGTAAGACTGCTGCATTTTCAAGTTATGGTTTTTCCGCAGAACTGCATCTTGATGATCCTGGAATAATTATCAATTTAAATGCTGTAAATATTACAAAGTCTGTGTTGCTTAAGCACCTAACATTTAGCTACACAAATGAAAGTAAATATTTTGAAATTGGTTCATCACTTACTGATTTGAAATGGGATGACCTGAACAATCATAATTTGCCTTTATATTTTGATCTTCATTGTATGGCACTGGAAGGCATATTAAGATTAAATTTACAGCCTGAGGATTTTTCTGATTTGGTTCAGAGTATTGCACTCAAATATCATATAAAAGCATTAGAAGACAGATATCTCGTGATAGGATACGATATAGATGACAAATTCTTCTTTGAATTTAAATTTTAGTATTTTGGGGGTGATCAGGTGGAAGAATACTCAAAAATGAAACAGTTAATGCTGGCAGTTGAAAGAAAGATTGAAGAATGTGAAAAATGCGAACTTCATAAAGATAGAAATATGGTAGTTCCCGGTGAAGGTTCTCTTGAATCACCTATTGTTTTTGTCGGGGAAGGGCCAGGAGCAGATGAAGATGATTCAGGTAGACCTTTTGTTGGAAGGGCAGGACAGCTCTTGACCAAAATTCTGGAATCAGTTAATTTATCAAGAGAAGATGTTTATATTACAAATATCGTTAAATGCAGACCCCCAAAAAATAGAGTACCAACACAGGAAGAAATGGAGACCTGTTCTGTGTATTTATTATCACAATTGGCGATAATAAAACCAAAAATAATTGTACCTCTTGGATCTACTGCGTTATCCTTCTTTTTGGATAAGAAAAAAATTGCTATATCAAAGGAAAGAGGGAAACTAAGTGACTGGGTCAATGATGTTAAACTATTTCCAATGTTTCATCCCAGTTATTTGTTGAGGAATGCATCAAAGACTCCCGGTTCTCCTAAATATCTTACCTGGGAGGATATAAAAAAGGTCAGAAAAATGTACGATGATATATTGAATAATGGTGAATTGTCAGAGTCAGTGTAAAGAGAGGTGTTCAAATGGCAGAAAATATTCTGGTTACAGGTGGAGCGGGATTTATTGGATCTCATGTAGTCGGGAAATTAATTGAAGAGAAAAAGATCCCCATTGTTGTGGATAACTTATCAACAGGTACAATTGAAAACCTTGATCCAAGAGCTTTGTTTTATCAGCAGGATATTACGGATAACGAAATGATGGAAAAGGTATTCAGTTTGCACAAACCAAGATTTGTTTATCACCTTGCTGCACAAATAAGCGTTTCACAATCGGTAAAAGAACCACTGGAAGACGCGAGAATCAACATTATGGGCGCACTAAACATTCTCAATTTATGTGTCAAATATGGTGTCGAAAAGGTAGTTTTTTCTTCAACAGGTGGAGCAATATATGGTGATGATGTAAATGAAGTTCCTACTTCCGAACATGAGCATCCACATCCCTTTTCACCCTATGGTATTGCAAAGTTTTCTATCGAAAATTATCTTGATTTTTACTTGAAACAGCACCAACTAAAATATGTTTCTCTTAGATATGCTAATGTATTCGGTCCACGTCAGGATCCCTTCGGAGAAGCAGGTGTAGTTGCGATATTTACAAACAGGATGTTGAAAAATGAGGAAACAATAATATATGGAGATGGAGAGAATGTAAGAGATTATGTTTATGTTACTGATGTGGCAGGGGCAAATTACATGGCAATGGAAAAATGGGAGAATGAAATAGTTAACATCGGCACCGGACATGGAACAACCGTTAATGAGCTTTTTGATAAATTGAAGGAAATCACAGGTTATGAAAAGAATGCTACATACTCTGATCCAAGACCTGGTGATCTAAGACGATCAATTCTAAAATGCGATAAAGCCCGCGATCTTGGTTGGAAACCTGAAGTCAAACTGGATGACGGGTTGGTGAAAACTGTTGAGTACTTCAGAAGTAAACTGGAAGCCACTGAGTGAAAGGGTAAGACCTAAAAGCCTGGATGAAATTGTTGGGCAAAAACATCTAGCGGGTAAAAAAGGAATTATCAGACAATTTTTGGAAAAAGAAAAGCTTTTCTCAATGATCCTGTATGGACCACCTGGATCAGGAAAGACAACTCTCGGAGAGATCATAAAAAATAACCTTTCCATGAAATATGAGTATATTTACTTCAGTGCTACTACAAGAAAAACTGGAGAATTTAAGAAAATCTTTGAGCGGGCAAGGGCGTTAAAAAAATATGGCAAACAGATGATACTTTTTGTAGATGAAATACATAGACTTAACAAGGCACAGCAGGATATTTTCTTGCCCGTAACTGAAAGTGGAACAGTTGTTTTGATAGGTGCAACAACAGAAAATCCGAGTTTTGAGATCAATTCGGCCCTTCTTTCACGCTGTAGACTCGTTGTTTTGAAAAAGCTTGATGAAAATAATATTGTAGAGTTGCTTGAAACAGCTTTGAAAGTTGATGAAGAACTTAAAAAGAAAAAACTGGATATTCACCATGATGTTTTGGAAATAATCGCACAGAATTCTGGAGGAGATGCGAGAATCGCACTCAATATCCTCGATACATTATCTGAGAGTGCTGAAGGACTTGAAAAAAACAGTGTTGATATTGAGTTAATGAAAGAGCTCTCATTAATTCCTGGAGGAAGATATAGTAAAAAAGGTGAAGAGCACTATGATCTTATCTCAGCTTTTATTAAAAGTCTCAGAGGTAGTGATCCCGATGCAGCACTTTATTATATGATGAGAATGATAGAAGGGGGAGAAGACCCAAAGTTCATTGCGAGACGGATGATAATTTTTGCTTCAGAAGATGTAGGACTTGCAGATCCTACAGCTCTCTTAATAGCCATAGCTTGCTTTGAAGCAGTTGAACGAATCGGTTTACCGGAATGTACGCTAAATCTGGCAGAAGGAGTAATTTACCTGGCAGTTGCAATAAAGAGCAATTCAGTCATTGAAGCAAGGGATAAAGCAAAGAGCATGGCACAAAAAAAGCCAAACATTCCCGTACCATTAAAATTGAGAAATCCTGTTACAGAAATGATGAAACAGATGGACTATGGAAAGGGATATACATACCCTCATTCTGTTGGTGGCTTCTCACTTGAAAGATATCTTCCAGAAGAGTTAAAAGATGCAATATTTTTTAGGCCCGGTGATAAGGGAAAAGAGAAATATATTAAAGAACGTTTGTCAAAACTCTGGAAGAATATGAAGAACTACGGAGATGAAGGCAAATGAAAAGAATTCAGTTTGGTGAAAATAGGGTGATTGAAATAATACAGGGTGACATTACTCAGGAAGATACTGATGCCATTGTAAATGCTGCCAATGGTTATTTGAAACATGGTGGTGGTGTTGCAGGTTCAATAGTAAAAGTTGGTGGAGAAATAATTCAAAAACAAAGCAATGAACATGTATCCGAACACGGACCCATTGATATTTCTGAAGTTGCAGTTACAGGAGCGGGTAAAATTAACGCCAGGTATGTAATTCATGTTCATGGTCCAAAGAAAAGTACCAAAAATTATGATGAACAGCTTTTTAAGAGCTTTTATAACGTCTTCAGAAAAGCAGATCAACTGAGACTAGAGTCCATTTCCATTCCTGCAGTTTCTTCAGCCCGAGTTCGACATGAAAAAGGAAAAATAGGCAAAAAAAGGGAGAAGAGAGAGAC
>CAYTVB010000009.1:0-59863 GCA_964441735.1 uncultured Thermotogaceae bacterium | reverse complement strand
ATTAACGTTAAATACATTAATTGCTGATCAGTATTTACATAAACCTGAATATAAAAGTGCTTTGAAAAAAGCCAATTATATAATTCCAGACGGATTTGGTATTGTAAAGGCAATAAAAATCCTTAAGAGAAAAAAAATTCGCAGGGTTCCAGGGATTGAGCTTATGGAATACCTGTGTAAAGAAGTTTCAAAAACAGATAGAAGCATTTTTTTGGTTGGTGCTTCAAAGGAATCGGTAAACGGAGCTTCAACAGAGCTTAAAAGAAAGTTTCCATCACTGAAAATTGCAGGTATCCATCATGGTTATTTTAAAGAAGCCGAAAGTGATAGAATTGTAAAAGAGATTAACAATTCCGGTGCGTCTGTTCTTTTTGTTGCCATGGGTGTTCCAAAGCAAGAAATCTGGATATCAAATTATCTGGACAAGCTTGATGTTTCAATTTTAATGGGTGTAGGTGGTTCATTTGATGTTTTTGCTGGATTAACAAAAAGGGCACCTTTATGGATGAGAAAACGTGGTCTGGAATGGTTATATAGAATATTGAAAAATCCACTTAGAAGAATGAAGGTATTATTTAGATTGATTAGATTTGCCATAACTGTATGGAAAGTAGAAAACCATCGCCCAAAAAATGGGGGGAGTTAAATGATTTTAAAAAATGTAAATATATTTACCAATGATCAGCAGTTACCTTTTATTAAAAAGGGATATATACATTTTAATGAAGAAGGAATAAAATCTGTTGGATCCGTTTCAAATATGAATATTCCATCTGGAGAAAAAGTAGTAGATGGACACGATGGTATAGTTTTTCCAGCACTAGTAAATGCGCATGCAAGCATATATACATCTCTTAAAAATTTCCATGACGATGTAATATCGGATAGTATTGCTGGCGTTGATTTTTTTAAATCTCTTGTTGAAAAGACAAAAGAAAAAACATGGGAAAAACTTAACTTATTTACCATTAAAACGGCTATCGCAAAATCTCTGTCATGCGGCATAACTACCCTGTATGGACCGATATTTTATTCTCATAATCTTTCTGTAAAACAACTTCGACAACTGGCTAATGATCATAGCATACAATTAAGCCTCGGTCCCATAGTGTTAAAAGAAAATATAGAAGAAGTTGTGAAGAATTGGGGATCAGAAGAAGAAGACTCATTTTTCCACCCCACAGTATATGTGCTTGAGCTTCCATACTATTCCAAGGATGAACTCGCCAGTCTAAAAAAGCTAAAACTAAATGGAGTTGATCTAAATCTGGTAATTCTTGATATGGAAGAAATCGATAGAGAATCACTTTCACTTTGGGGAGAGCACATTATTGACAGAATAATTGAAGCTGGATTACTTGTTTCAGGAACCACCTTTGTCTATGCAGGAAATCTTACAGAAACGGATAAAGACATTCTTGCAAACAGAGATTTGTTTGTAATTAAGTCTTCAAGGTCGGAACTTTACTCAGGGATATTTGAACCCAATGTTTCTGATCTACTTGGAAGAGGCATGAAAGTTTGTCTGGGATCGGGTTTTTTAGACTTTGATATGCAGAATGAAGTACAGGCACTTATACTGGCAGAAAGACAATCCAAGCATTTTTCACAAAGAGTCCTGAATTATGAAGTACAGAGATTGCTTTTCAACAATAATTATAAACTTCTTGAAAAGCATTTCGGTAAAAGTTCTGGTATTATTCGTGAAGGTTACCCTTCAGATATTGTGTATGCCAAAAAGAAAAATGACTTTTCATGTCTTGAACTTATTGATACAACCTACACATCGTTCATGAATAATATACTAAAAGCTTTCAATATAGTTGATGTTTGGAGTAATGGAGATAAAGTATTAAGCAATGGGAAACCAACGAAGTTTTCGGATAGAGAAGTAAAAGAGATCTATAAAAACCTTGAATTATTTGATTAGCATCATTCGTTTTCGCGTTGTCTTAGATGAACGTCTATTGAATGTTTTATAGAATTCGCTCGTTTCTCTCCAACGCCTTCAACCTCTTTCAATTCTTCTTCGGTTGAATTGAAAAGTCTTGATAAAGAACCAAACTTTGCACCAATATTTACAGCTACCTGCATTGGTATCTTCGGAATCTTTTTAATAAAACGAATACACCTAGATTTCACGTGAATTTCAATAGCTTGTGACGTTGAGGAAAGTTCGTAATCCAGTAATCTTCCCAGGGTTACAAGATTTGCAATTTCTTTCTGGCTTAAAGAAAGCATTTTTCCCAGATTTTTATTGGCATTATCCGATTGTATGAGTTCCTTGTAGAAATCCAGAATTAAATACTGTATTGATTCTTTGATACCTGATATGATTTCAGAAAGTTGCATTTTGGGAATGTTACCATAATCACCCAATTCAATTATCGTGTATTCAGCTTCATCAGAAATCTTTAAAGCCAATAACCCCTTCTGAAGAGTTTCAAGCACATCATAAAGCATTAAAACATTTTCTTTTTCGAGTTTATCAAGCTCATCTAGAGATCTATCAAATACCATACTGTACTGTTCTACCGTTCTAATAAGCTGACTAACTTTTGGTAGTAAAAGCTCTACTGAGTTTAATGAATATGTGTCACTTCCAAGAAACATGGTTATAGTTTTTCTTCTCTTTGAAACAGCAATAAGAAGATTGTCTGTCTGTTTTGCCATTCTTTCAGCCGTTCTATGCCTCATTCCTGTTTGAGATGTTTCAATATTTTGATCTGGAACAAGCTGTACATTAGCTGCAATAATCTTTGTCATGTCTTCATTAACAACTATTGCTCCGTCCATTTTAGAAAGCTCATAGAATTTTTCTGGATTAAAATCCGCATCAATCAGAAATCCAAGTTGAATTAGATGCTCAACATTCTCAAAATCATCCACAAAAAAAACAAGTGCCCCGGTTTCCCCTTCAACGACAAGATCAAGGGCATGCCTCATCATTGTTCCAGGGGCTACCTGTTTTATTTTTTCAAATATTTTTTCATGATACACCATGGTTCCCCCCGATAAGTTTCGCTAACTCACGAATATTCGAAATGTCTCCTCTGTCAGGAGATATAATATTTTTAAATCCCGAATCCTTAAGTCTGTCTACACGACGTTCGGAAAAAGACACGGTACGTATTGAACCATCCAGCCCTATTTCTCCAAATGCAGCAGTACCCTGCGCCATACTTTTATCTAAGAAAGCTGAAACTAAAGATGTCGCAACTGCTAGGTCTACTCCCGGGTCAGTTATCTGTATACCCCCAACAACATTTACATAAATATCCATACTGTCAAGAGGTAACCTTGCTCTTCTGGTTAAAACTGCAGATGTAAGTAAAACTCTGTCCAGAGCGATTCCAGAAGAAAGTCTCCTTGGATTACCATAAATTGGTTTACTCACAAGAGATTGTACTTCTATTAAAAAAATTTTTGAACCTTCATTAACAGCAGTAATTACATTACCTGGAGCTGTAGAAAAGTCATCAAGAAAAATTGTTGAAATATCCTGTATTTCATTAAGACCATCCGATCTCATTTCAAAAACTCCAACTTCATCAGCCGGTCCAAAACGGTTTTTTATAGTACGAACAAATCGAAACCCTGTTTTGTTTGTTTCAAAATATAATACTGTATCTACAAGATGCTCAATTAGTTTAGGCCCTGCAATTTGACCCCCTTTAGTTATATGACCCACGATAAATACAGGTATATCTGTTCTTTTAGCAATTTCTACTATATAATTTGTGCACTCTCTTACCTGCACAACACTTCCAGGTAAAGATGCAACCTCAGGATGCTTTAATGTTTGTAAAGAATCAAAAATAACTAAAGAATATTTTTCAATCTTTAAATCTTCTAGAAAGTCAATATTAGTCGATGTAATTACATCAATATTGTTTTCGTGCAGAAGTTTCAGTCTTTCCGCTCTCAGTTTTATCTGTCTTAACGATTCTTCACCAGTAACATAAAGTACTTTATTTTTATCCGATATGCTATCTGAAAGCTGTAATACCAGAGTGGACTTACCAATACCGGGTTCTCCACTTAATAATGTAACACTGCCAGGAACTATACCTCCACCAAGTACACGATCCAACTCATTCAAGCCTGTTTTATATCTATAACTCTCTCCAGTATCAACATTTTCTAAGGAGATACTTTTAATTTCTTCTCTTTGCAGTGAAACTCTTTTTTCTTTGTTATTTGAAACTCTTAAACTAACAGCACTGTTCCATGCCTTGCAGGATGGACAGCGCCCAAACCATACTGGAGATTCATAACCGCAATTATCACAAACAAAGTACTGATTGCTTTTTTTGCTCATGTACTGGCGTTTACCTCGGATTTTTTCGATTGTTTTCTGAAAGAAAGCTTCTCGCCTCTTAAAGTAACGATTACGTGATCATCTTCAGTAAAGCGTCCTTTTAATAATTCTTCAGATAGTGGATCTTCAACATATCTTTGAATGGCTCTCTTAAGTGGTCTTGCACCATATACAGGATCGAATCCCTTATCTACAAGGAAGTTTTTCGCTTCTTCAGATAACTCGATAGTTATTGATTTTTCTTCTAATCTCTTTCTAATATCTTTCATCAAGATCTGTATTATTTGTTTAATATGTTCACTCGTTAATTGATGGAACACTACTACTTCATCAAGTCTGTTAAGAAACTCAGGTCTAAAAGTTTTTTTGACTTCATTTAAGACAGATTGTTTCATTGATTCATATTCAACAGACTTTGCGTTAGATGTATCCACAAAACCAATGGAGGTTTTAGATTTATTAATAAATTCTCCACCAAGGTTACTTGTCATAATAATTATGGTATTTTTGAAGTCCACAAATCTTCCCTGTGAATCGGTTAGATGTCCATCATCCATTATCTGCAATAAAAGATTGAAAATATCTGAATGAGCTTTTTCTATTTCATCAAAAAGTATTACTGAAAATGGCCTCTTTCTTACGGTTTCAGTAAGGGTTCCACCTTCATCATACCCCACATACCCCGGAGGTGCGCCAATAAGTCTTGACATGGAAAAGCGCTCCATATATTCCGACATATCAAATCTAACCAAAGAACGTTCATCATCAAAAAGATATTCAGCAAGGGCTTTGGCCAATTCGGTTTTTCCTACTCCTGTAGGTCCCATGAAGAGGAATGTTCCTATTGGTCGACGTGGATCTTTTATTCCGCTCCTTGCCCTTCTGATAGCTTTTGCTACTGCAGTTATAGCCTCATCCTGACCTACAATTCTTTCATGCAAAGCACTTTCAAGGGTGAGTAACTTTTCACTGTCTGATTCCTCTAATTTTTTCAAAGGAATACCTGTCCAGTTCGAAATAATTTCTGCCACTTCCTCTTCGTCTATTTCCATTACTTCATTATCTACATTTTTTCTCCACTCTTTGTACTTTCCTCTAAAGAGCGAGTCGAGATTTTCCTGTTTTTCTTCAAGCTCAGTCGCGGTTTGGCTATCCTTAGATAGTGAAGGCTTTTCTTTTTCTGTTTTTATTTTTTCAAGCTGTTTCTTTATGTTCCTTAATCTGTCGGGCATAGTAAGTTTTCTCAGTCTTACTCTGGCTCCTGTCTCATCGATTATATCAATAGCTTTATCTGGAAGAAATCTGTCACTTATATATCTGTTGGACATTACCACTGCAGCTTCAATTGCACGCTCCGAATATTTAACCTTATGATGTGATTCATAGCGATGCTTTATTCCATGCAGAATATTGATCGTTTGTTCGATATTCGGTTCTGATATATATATTTTCTGAAAACGCCTTTCCAGAGCAGCATCTTTTTCTACGTACTTTCTGTATTCATCTGGAGTAGTGGATCCGATGCATTGAATGGCTCCACTTGCAAGGGCAGGTTTGAGAATATTTGCTGCATCAACAGCGCCTTCAGCAGAACCGGCTCCTACAATTGTATGAAGTTCATCGACGAATAATATAATGTCGCCATTATTAGTGACAATCTGAAGCAACTTCTTTAGTCTTTTTTCAAATTCTCCTCGATATTTTGTACCGGCTACAAGAGATGCTACATCCAGTGCAAATATGGTTTTTCCCTTAAGCGTTTCAGGAACCTCTTCTTTCACTATCATTTGAGCCAGGCCTTCTACAATAGCTGTTTTCCCAACCCCTGGATCACCTATCAATACAGGATTGTTCTTTTTTCTTCTTGAAAGGATTTCCATTACTCTTTTTCGTTCAATCTCTCTGCCAATTATCGGATCAAGTTTTTCCTGCTCAGCAAGAGCTGTTAGGTCTGTACCAAATCCTTCAAGTTGCTTCATATCAGACTGCATATTAGAAGTTTTTGAACTATAGTAATCACTGTTACTTCGTTCTTCTTTGTTATTTGCAACACCCTCAATTATTTCTTTCCGCAAATCAGTCAAACTTATATTCATCTGCTTCAAAATATGTGCTGCGATTCCTTCTCCCTCTCTCACAATTCCAAGAACTATATGCTCTACTCCTATCTTTTTTTGACCGAGCATACGCGATTCATCGTGAGCAAGTTCGATAACTCTTCGTGCTCTTGGTGTCATCTGAGGTGAACCCACAACTGACTGGTGAACATTTGTCCCCACCATTGTTGTGATTTCTCTCAAGACTCTATCATAAGTAACTCCGTTGTTACGGAGCACCTTAATTATTTTGCTTTTATCAACCTTTAGTATTGCGAGAAGCAAATGTTCTGTTCCAACATAAGGATGACCCAAACTCCTTGCTTCATCCTGTGCTGTAACAAAAACCTGAGCTGCTCCTTCTGAAAATTTATCAAAATACATCATGTCACCTCCGTGTGTTACACGAAACCTCCTTTTCTTTTCCTAAATAATCTGACTATTTCTTTGTGCAATGTGTTCGGAGATTTTTCTCCGTCAAATGTGCACACGCGACTTCTATTTTCTTCAGCGATGGTTAAATAACCCTTCCTTACTTTCTCAAAAAAATCTATACCTTCTTCTTCTATTTTATCATTTCTTGTATTTTTCTGCTTTCTTTTTATGGCCTTTCTTGCAGAAATATCAATCAGAAAGGTCAAATCAGGTAAACAATCATTGACTGCAAATCCATTTAAATCTTTTACCAGTTCTACCGGTAATCCCCTGCCATATGCCTGATATGCAAGCGATGAGTCTAAAAATCGATCCGCAATAACTATCTTTCCCTTTTTAAGGTTTGGAATTATTATTTCTCTTACTATCTGTGCTCTTGATGCCAGAAACAATAGCAACTCTGATTCCGGACAGAGATTATATTCTTTGTGTAATAATATCTCTCTGATATCTTCTCCTGCTCCTGTACTACCAGGTTCACGAACTACAATGAAATCATGCTCTTCTTTCTCAAGGTATTTTTTGAACAATTTGAACTGCGTAGATTTTCCCGATCCATCGATTCCTTCAAAACTAATAAACATTATTTTCATCCTTTCTTAGAATTAAAGGTGGTTCTATAACAATTTCTGAATTGGAATTTCCTCTACCTTTCATGAGTAAAAGCTGAGCCTGCTTTCCTGCTCTACCATGAACCATCTTAATTCTGTGAATACCCAACTTATTGTCTTCAAAGGCTTTAATCCAGTCAGTTAGGTCTCTTGGATGGATAATATAATAGAATACTCCTCTATTTTTCAATAACCATTTCGTGGCTTTTGCAAATTCAAAAAGTGTTTTTTTATCGAGTCTTCTCCACTCGTTTCTTGAATCTTTTGAACTCACCAGACCAGAATGTGAAAAATGTGGTGGATTACAAACAACCATGTCAAAGCATCCACTTTCGAACCTATTATTTACTGAATATACATCAACATGTTCAACATTGATTTTTCCTTTTAAGTCGTTATTCTCGATATTCTTTCTGGCGATTTCAAGCAAGCATGGGTTTTTATCAATGGAAGTTACTTCAATCTCATATCTACTTGCCAAATATATTGAGATTATCGCGCTACCACACCCGAGTTCAATGATTCTTTTCATCTTTTTTGAGATCTTTATATACCATCCTAACAGGACAGTAGCGTGATTTGGCCTTGCATCTGGATATGTTAGCTCAAGATTCAGATCACTTAAAAAAGTTTCCTTGAATCTATTGAACAAAGAAATCACTCAATTCAATAAAACACGACATTTGATTTATCATCAGCTTCAATAACAATTATATCTCTTAATTTTTCCGGCAGAACTGCAGTAGAAATTTTTTCAATTGCCATTGTACTTTTCCAAAACTCACCTGTATCGACGTATACTCTTGAACCATTGCTAATATGCATAATATCTACTAAACCTTCACAATGATAAAAATTTACATTTGCAATGTTTTTTACTGACATTTCTTCTGTTTCAAACTCACTTTGGTAAAAATTTATTTTTGAAAATTCTGTTGTTACTATCTCACAATTTATATTTGAATTCACGAACATTGATTTTTTTACATTATTGCTATTGAAATGTTCGTTAATCAATGTATTGGAAACAACTATTTCATCCGAATTTTCTACATTCAAACCACCATTTAGATCACTATTATATATCTGCAAATATCTTCCTGAAAAACCGAGTGAATTATTTATATTACAATCCTCAAGGATAATAACCGAACCTTCCTCACCAGTAATGCTGGTGTTTCCAAAATCAACATTTCTGGCCAACATTACTCCTCCTGAGCCAACCCGTATTCCTACAGATGAAGCAAGTGGAATAAAATTTATCCTGCCTCTTCTACCATCCATCTCAATAGAACCATTTACCAGCAAAGAACTTCCTCGTCCTATTTTGACAGTGACTTCAGGTTCTATTCTCAAGTGCTTTTTTTCACCCACAGCTATTCTTCCCTGCAAATAATATTCTTCTCCTGCACTAAAAAGCGTATCTGCTCCCATTAACGAAAGAACATATGTTGAAGTTAAACGTCTCAATGGTTCTGACTTTGCATATACAGGAACAGATGGAAGATAATGCGTTTTTGTTGAAGCAAGACTTAGTCTATAAAGATCTCCTTTACTGTCAGAAACAAACTCTGAAGAAATTCTCAACGGACTGTGATCTTTTGTTTTTATTATTTCTTCCCACTTTCCATTCTTAAATCTCTCAATTTTTACTTCAGTATTATTATCCACATTCTTCCAGGAAGCAATTCTAAAATATCCTCCCTCTTCAATATAAAGCTCGGGGATATGTTCCTCAAATGTTTTGCTAATTCTTATACTTTTGCTAACTGTGCTAACATTGCTGTAAGAATCTATTACACTCGCCTCAAGCGTATAATTTCCTTCTGGTATTTCATATTCTGGAAATAGCTTTTCATCATTATATAGCAATGATATATCTTTTACTTCCGCTTTAATATTCAAATCATCTTTGTTATCCCAATCATCTATAATATGAAAAGGAATCCACTTTCCATTGTAACCATTCTCAGGCAATGGAATTGAAACACTCGGAGGTTCATCAGCATCTGCAGAAATTGTGGTTTTTATACTCCTGTATTTCACTTCATCATTTTGAACAGCACTTGCTTTGATGACAATGTCTTCCTTCTTCACCGGAATACTCAATTCACCGGTATTACTTTTATATGAAGTTCCATTGATCTCTACTGTATAAATCGTATTGTCGAGTTTTGGAAAAACATGAATTTTTAAAACACTGTTTTCAAGCTGATACTCAAAGTGCGTTAACCTTTCCATTGGTAGTATTTCAATGGTACGTTTTAAAGGTTGAGAAACCAGCCTGCTTTTGTTCACAAAAGTTAAATAAATTGTTTTGGTTCCTGATTCGGTGAATGTGTGTGTAAACTGAAAATTATTATAAATATAACCATCATCTGCTGTCTTAGGTTCATGATCTTCTGTAAAAAGCACAGTTAAGTCCTCAGTAATCTCTTCCTCAGTAGAAAGATGAAATGTGCATTCACTTCCATCCACGGTAACATCATCAACTATCATTACATATCCTTTTTTTGAACATGATACTGTCAACAATATAAAAAACAAAACAGCTGCTAAAAGAATAAATCTTGCTTTTCCCTCGATAAGGTTCACACCTTTCACAAACTATTTTGATGACGCTGTATAATTATTCTAACAGGAAAACACACTTTTTTATTTCCATAAGGATGTGAATAATCTTGAAAGTTTCAATAATGGTAGTTTCTTCCATTAATGGAATAATAGCAAGAAATGAAAATGACAACATAAATTGGGGTTCAAAACACGATAAGGAACTATTTAAGAATATAACAAAAAAAGCTGGTGTAGTGATATTTGGCAGAAAAACGTTCAGTAATATCGGAAAACCTCTACCGGGACGATACAACATCGTAATGACAAGAAATCCTGATAAGTATAAATCGATAAATGGAAGACTTCTTTATACAGACATGAAACCAAATGACTTACTACTGTATCTAAAAACTAAAAAATACCAACACGTTATTATTGGAGGCGGAAGGAGCATTTACACACTGTTTTTAGATTATAAACTGGTGAACGATCTGTATATTACCTTTGAACCAATTTTGTTGACAGAAGGCATCAAAATGACTCATAAACTCAGTAACGATATAGAACTGGAGAAGATTAACATTGAAAACCTTACTGAAAATTCATTGGTTATCCATTATAAAATCACATATAATAATCGTTCTGCTTGAAAGGAAATATGAAGGGTGCTAAAATTTTGCATATGCGGGTGTAGCTCAGCTGGTAGAGCACTAGCTTCCCAAGCTAGGGGTCGCGGGTTCGAATCCCGTCGCCCGCTCCATTTTTTTAACTATTAAACTTGAACACCCCTAATAAGTTTCTCCATTGAGTTATTAAGTGATATACTTTTCTCAATAATTCCTGATATTTTCAATGATTTTTGGGAGGTACAAAATGAATTCACCTGTTTTAAGAGTAAAAGACCTTAAAAGATATTATCCAGGAGTAAAGGCTGTGGATGGTATTGATTTATCAGTAGAAGGGGGGACCTGTTTTAGCATCCTGGGCCCCAATGGCGCAGGCAAAACAACCACGGTTGAAATCCTCGCTGGCTTGAGAAATCGTGATTCAGGAAATATTGAATATTTCGGAAATGATGTTAACGTTATTGGACGGGATATAAAGCGTCGTATAGGCGTTCAGTTACAGAGTACAAATTTTTTAGAAAATCTATCCGTTATAGAAACAATAGATTTTTTTGGAGGTTTGTTTGAAAAAAATGTGTCAACTGATGAACTCATCTCTACTGTTTCACTTAATGAAAAGAAAAAGAATCGAGTAAAAGAGCTATCTGGCGGTCAACTTCAGAGGCTTGCAATTGCAGTTGCCCTTGTCAACGATCCTGAAATAGTTTTTCTTGACGAACCAACCACAGGGCTTGACCCTCAGGCACGAAGAATGTTGTGGCAAACAATAAAAAAAATGAAAGAAAACGGAAAAACCATTATTCTTACTACACATTACATGGAAGAAGCTGAAGAGCTTTCTGATAATGTTGTAATAATCGACCATGGAAAAGTTATCGCAAATGGCACCGTGAGAGAGTTAATTAGCTCAATAGAGCATGACAATATTGTAGAATTTAGTCTTTCCGGCATAAAAGACAATAGGGTAGTAAACCTCATAGAAGAAAAATTTAGTGGTCTGAAGCTTATAGAAAAAATGCGTTACTCAATAACAACAACTGATGTTGAAAAAACACTTATTAAACTATTTGACATTGCCAAAGAAAACAAATTCACATTAAATGATATTGTTATAAGAAAACCAAACCTTGAAGATGTATTCCTGACTCTTACCGGTCATTCTTTAAGAGATTGAGGCTCAATTATGCGATCATTTTTTTCTCTTTTTACAGGACTCTTTAAAAATGAAATCAGGGATTTTCAGGCCATAGCATGGTCTATGATTTTTCCAGTGTTTCTTTTCTTTGTATTAACTTCAATATTTAGTAATATTGCCACTACTGAAAATTCAGGTTTACCCATACTTGATCTTGGAGTTGTAAAAGAAGAAAAATTAAGCGGTTTTGGAAACATAATAAATCAAATAATCGACGAAATATCGGGCGAAAATGGCCCGTACAAACAGAAAACCTTTGACTCCAGAGAACAGGGTCTACAGGCTCTAAAAAATAAACAAATTGACCTTTTACTTGTAATTCCCGAAGGTACAAATATTAAGATGGCTAGAGCTTTAATGACAGGAGGGATATCGAACGACACTATTGTTTTTGACATTTATCATGCCTCTGGAAAGCAGATTTCATTACTGGCATCCAATATAATGAACCAGATCCTACAACAGGTTAACCTTGAAATTTCCAGGAGAACCAAAGATAGTTACACCGATTTTGAAGTAAAGGATGAAACCATCACTACCGAAAAATCAGATGCTTCTTTTAATTATGCCACATACCTCTTTCCTGGTGTAATACTAATGTCCATATTAGCTGTTTCATTATTTAATGGCCCGTTGTCTATGATTGAAACAAGAGAAAATGGGATTACTAAAAAAATATATTCAACGTCAATCACTCCTTTAGCTTATCTTGGCGCACAGGTGCTGAAGCTATTTACCCTAATATTCGTATCAATGATGATATTTTACACATTTGCCGGAACTTTTTACGATATCGACGCTGAAATATTCAGTTTGAGTTTCATATTCAGAATTATGTATGCGTCTTTTGTGCTTCTGGGATTTGGTTTCATGATCGCTTCATTCTCAAAAAAAAGCTCCACAGCAATGGTATTTAGCCAGATCGCAAACCAGGTTTTAATGTTTCTTGGAGGATTGTATTTTCCTGTTTTTGATATCCCTTGGAGTATAAGATGGCTTGTTTACGTGTTACCCACCACATATCTCGTTGAACTGCTTAGGACATCAATTGGATATGGGGTTTCATCAATAAATACAGTATTACTATTTACCGTACCTGGAATCTGGTTGTTAATTTCTATCATCCTGTTTACAGTAAATTTCAAAAAGGTGATGGGTTATGAATAAAATTAGACAATTCATTTCTATTTCAAATGCATTTACAAAAGAAAGCTTTAGAAATAAAGTTGAAGTCTTTTTCACTTTTTTCTTTCCTTTGATCTTTTTGATAATGTTTGGCTCTTTTTTTGGAGGATCTGAAGAATTATCACAAATAACAGCAGGAATATATATTGAACAAAGTGTTGAAGGTATTACGATGGAAGACCTTAAGTCAGATAGTGCCAAATTATCACCATACCAGGAAAAAAATCAAATGTATGAAGATGTTCGAAAGGGAACAATTGATACAGGAATGATAGTTAAATCAGGAGAGATTATTTTCATCTACAAAGAAGGAGATATTTCAAAAACCAGTACAATTAAATTACTACAAAATACCTACAAAACGCAAATTGAAGAAAAAGTAAATCAGGTAAACAAGATAATTGAAGTAAAAAGCCACTCAGTATCGCTGGGTGATTCAGAGAGCGTTTCTCAGAGTGATTATATAATGGCTGGTGTTATCGCTATTTCTATTCTTTCCTCTGGATTATTTTCAGTTATATCGATTTTTGGATACTACAAGGAAAAAGGGGTATTAAAACGTATCATTGCAACACCTGTGAAACCAATGAGTTTTGTTATGGGAGCGACACTTTCAAGATTATTATTAGGTTTTCTTACTGCCTTTTTAATGCTTGGTGTAAATCGTTATCTTTTTAGTTCCAATTTTTCAGTGAAATGGCTTCCATTTACTCTAACTATTATTTGTTCAACGCTCGGGATGATGTCTTTCGGTTTGATTTTGGTAATGATTTTTACAAAATCGAGGACTGCTGATTCAATTGCCACAGCTTTGTTTGTGGTAATGCTCTTTTTTTCGGGAGTGTATTTTTCACTTGATCTGCTACCCAGAGTATTTAGATACATCTCTTTGTTTATGCCAGTAAGATATGTTGCAGAACTTATTAGGTTTGTTACCGGGGTGGAAGACATAAGCTGGAATTACTTTTTTAGTGTTAATGCAGTTTTTTTAATTTCTGGAATCATTCTAATACAGATATCTGCAAAGCGTTTCTTGCGTCCTGATTAAAGACTTTCAATCTATCATTTCAATACTGTCTGTTAGTACATCTTCAGCTGCCTTTCTATCAACCGTTGATAGAACACCTATGGCAGCAAAAATGTAGTTTTTATCAACGCCCTTCTTCACATCTGTTCGGGGTAGCAACTCATCAGGAAATTTTCTCGAAAGTATTTCAACGTTTTTCATAATTTCCCTTTTATACTTCGATCTGGTTAATACACCACCTGTGCCGATTACTTGTTTGATGGCAGTGAGATCTTTACCTTCAGCTACTTCAACCCTCCCAAGTGGACCAAAAAGGCGTCTGATTCTACCTGCATGTCTTCTTACAGAAGTTTCAAAACAATATCTGGCAAGCCTTGAAATAAATTGCTCCTGTTCGGAATTTTTTGGGTAAGGTGATATGTCTTTTAACTGTTTTTCCGGTTCCAAAAAATCATTCTTAAGTTGATCAATTCCAATATAGTTTGCAACCCTATTGGCGTTTATGAATACTCCAAGATCTCCTTCTACTGTTCTTTTTGCCAGAGGTTCTGGTGCTATTAACATATTTTGAATTTCTGGATCTCCACGGGTGTAAGAATCAACGTCGGTTGTTGCACCACCAATATCAACAACCATAACGTCATTCATATTTTCAGCAAGCAATTCAGTTGTCAACATAACTGATGCCGGTGTTGGGATAATATCTTTATCAATAGTAGAATATATTTTTTCCATTCCTGGACCCTTAACGATATTTTTTGCAAATACATTTCTTATGATTTTTTTTGTAGGTTCTACATTTAGTTGATCAATTCTTGGATAGACATTTTCTGTGATGATTATATCTTTTCCGCTTTTTTTAAAGATATCGCTGATTTCATCCTTTGCAGCTACATTGCCAGCATAAACAATCGGGACGTCTAAGTCTAATTGAGATAATAACCTGGCATTGTGTATAACTGTTTCTATTTCACCGTAATCTACACCACCAGCAAGTAAAATCAATCTGGGATCATATTCGTTTATATATTCGAGATTCTTTTCTCTCATTTTACCAGCAGTTACATATTGAATTACACCACCAGCCCCAAGTGCTGCTTCTCTTGCCGCCTTCACGGTCATATCATACACAAGTCCATGAACGGTAATTTTCAATCCACCTGCAGCACTACTGCTTGCTAAAAATGTGTTCCATGTAAGATCTTTAATCTCAAGGCGTTTTTTTAATTTATTAATTGCTTTTTCTATTCCAATGGTCACATCATTCTCATTAACTGTGGTATATGATTCTCCCTGGGCAAGAAAGGTTAATTTTCCATTTCTCCCGGTTATAAAAGCAGAGAGCACAGTTGTCGTGCTCCCTATTTCAGCAATAATATAATCAACTTTCATTAACGGCTCTCCAGCAACTCCCTGACTACCTTGTTGACTAACTTCCCGTCGGCCTTACCTTTTACTTTTGGCATAATGTTCCTCATAACATTTCCAAGATCAGAAGGATCTTTAGCATCGATCTCGTCTATTGTTTCAATTGCAAGTTTTCTTATTTCATCTTCAGATAACATTTCTGGCATAAATTCCTTGAGTATTTCCATTTCTTTTTTCTCCTTTTCTGCGAGATCTTCTCTATTTGCTTTTTCATATTGCTCTATCGATTCTTTTCTATTTTTAATTTCTTTTATTATAAGATTCTGAACTATTTCATCGGTAACACCTTCTTTTTTGGCCTGTTCTGAGGACGCGAGATGATTTTTGACCGCTGCAATAACAGATCTTATAGTATTAGCACGCAAACTATCTCTGCTCTTGAGAGAATTCTTCAATTCTTTCTGTAGGTCTTCATATAAAGCCATAGAGCACCTCCAATTAATTACGTTTCATCTGTTTCTGTTTCAAATTCTTCTTCTTCAAAAGGTCTTGGCCTTACCAGAGGAAATGGTATTACATCGCGAATGCTGGTTGAATTGGTAACAAGCATGAGGATTCTATCCCAGCCAATGCCTAGTCCACCAGTCGGAGGCATACCATATTCCAGTGCTCTTATAAAGTCCAGATCCATCATCTGTGCTTCTTCGTCTCCGCTTTCACGCAATTCAGATTGCTTCTGAAATCTTCTCAACTGTTCAACTGGATCGTTGAGTTCACTGAATGCGTTTCCACATTCCATACCGAAAATAACCGGCTCAAAGCGTTCGGTCAATCTTTTGTCATTTCTATTTTTCTTTGCCAGGGGTGAAATTATTTCGGGATGGTCCATAACAAATGTTGGTTGAACGATATCTTCTTCTACAAGATCCCATAATTTTTCAATAAGATGACTTCTTTCTTTGAACTCCGGAACACTGTCATTTTCTTCTAAAACCTCAATAAGTCTTGCGTTAGAATCTTCTAATATATCAACATCAAGTTTTTCCTTAATAAAATCAACAAACTTCACCCTTTTCCATGGCGTGGAAAAATCAATTTCCTTATTTTGGTATGTAATCTTTTTTGACCCCGTTAATCTTTCCACTACTGTACTTATTAACTCTTCTGTTAATACCATTATATCTTTATAGTCTGCATAAGCCTGATAGAGCTCCATCATGGTAAATTCGGGATGGTGTTTGTATGACATACCTTCATTACGAAAATTCTTCCCTATTTCATATACCTTTTCCATTCCTCCTACAAGATACCGCTTTAAATACAATTCAAGAGAAATTCTCAGATACATGTCTATATCAAAAAGGTTAATATGGGTTATAAAGGGTTTTGCAGAAGCCCCACCAGTAACGGATTCCAGTATAGGCGTCTGAACTTCAACAAAACCTTTATCGTTTAAGAACTCTCTTATATATCTCATCATCTCAAAACGCATCTTAACTCTTTTCAACGCTTCGTCATTTGAAAGCATTTCTACATATCTTTGTCGATAAATAATCTCTTTATCTTTAAGTCCATGCCACTTTTCAGGAAGTGTCCGTATTGACTTTGTTAAAATCATAAAATCTCTAACGAAAATTGAAAGTTCACCCGTATGTGTTTTAAAAGGAAAACCTTCTATTCCAACAAAATCTCCAAGGCTTGTATATTTTTTAAAATTATTAAATGATTCTTCTCCAATTTCATTCTTTCTTATGTATGCTTGTATCCTTCCAGTTTCATCTTTGATTACAAAAAAAGATGACTTTCCGTGATGCCTTAAAGCCATTACTCTACCTGCAATAGCAACGTTTTCTTTCTCTAATGTCTCAGATGCTTCCAGATCTTTATATCTCTCTAAAATTTCTTCAGTACTATCTTTCTTCTCAAAGTTATAAGGATATGGATCAATACTATTTGATCTCATCTCATCAATTTCAGATAATTTATGTTGTCTGATTTCTTCATTCATTTAAAAAACTCCTTCCATTCATTTTTCAATAGCAAGGATTTGATATTTCACCAAACCAGAAGGCGTTTTTACCGTCATTTTTTCGCCAACACTTCTATCCATAATCGACCTTCCAATTGGAGAATCAACACTTATCTTATTTTTAAAAACGTTAGCTTCATGAGAATTTACAAGCCGAAATTCCTTTTTTTCGTTGGTTTTCATGTTTTTCACAACCACTTTTGAACCAAGTTTGATCGTTTTGCCATCGCCTTCGTCTTCAATAACTTCAGCATTGTTCAAAATATTCTCCAGTTCTTTTATACGGCTGTCTATTCTGCCCTGTTCGTTTTTTGCCTCATCGTATTCACTGTTCTCACTGAGATCACCAAGTTCTCTTGCTTCTTTAATTCTTTCTGCAACTTCATACATGAGCTTTTTTCTCAACGTATTGAGTTCCTCTTTTAGATTCTCGTAACCTTCTTTGGTTAAATATATTACGTCATTCTTTGCCATTGAAATCCCTCCATTACCGATTCTTTAATTCATCCTTTAGTTCACCTATTATATCCATAAAATGATCTAAATCTCTAAACTCTTTGTAAACTGATGCGTATCTAACATATGCGACACGATCTTTCTTCTTAAGTGCTTCCATGACATGTTCGCCAATTTCATGCGATTCTATCTCTGTTTTTCCTTCTCGAATTATCTCATTTTCAATCTCTTCAGTCAAATGCTCCATATCCTCCGGAGAAACAGGGCGTTTTTCACAGGCTTTTACTATACCTCTAAGGATTTTGTTTCTGTCAAAGGTCTGCTTTGTTTCATCTTTTTTGATAACAAATATTGGCCTCCGCTCAAAACGCTCATATGTAGTGAATCGGCCCTTGCATCGTTCGCATTCTCTTCTACGCCTTACAATACCATTATTATCTGTTAAACGTGTATCTATAACTCTTGTAACCGCGTGACTGCAAAACGGACATTTCATTGTCCTTCCTCCAATTCAGCAGCAATTTTTTTGATCTTTTTCAATCTGTTGTAAACCTCAGACTTAGTCATAGGAGGATCCATTAATTCCCCAAGTTCCCTTAAAGAAAGGTACTCATATTTTAATCTTAACCTTGCCAGCTCTTCGAGTTCTTTATCGATATTATCAAGTCCAATTGTTTCGTCTATTGTTTGTATCGCTTTAACCTGATCTGCCATAGCTTGACCTGACTTATTTGCATTTGCAGTGATGAAATTTAGAGTTCGACTAACATTTCCTCTAATCTGACGAACCTCAACAGTTCTCAAAAGCAGTGATACAATATTGTGTGCTTCCATCAACGACAAAAATTCAATGATTGTCCTGGCTGATTTTATGTAAAACTTATAGTGGCTTCTTACGGAAACACATCCAGATTTTATGTTAAATGAGTCCCATAGATGTTTTTGAATCTTTTCTATAAATCTTTCACTGGTATCAAGGGAAATCTCAAGATGATAACCCTTTGAAGGGTCAATTATCGATCCGCCTGCCAGATACAATCCTCTTAAGAAAGCCCCGAAGTAAGCGGGGTCTTCCCTTACAAATTCAGGTAAATCGTTTTCTGTGATTGATATATTTGCTTTGTTAAGTAGTCTTTCTACTTCTTCATATTCAAAAGATAATTCTCCGCCCTTTCTATGGTTAAAGCGCTTCTCTTCAGTTATCTGACCCTCATACATATTTAGTTGAAGCTTTTTTGCTAATATATATAGTCTTTTTAGTGCACTCATTGTAAAAAGATATATTGTAAGATATTTCTTCTTATCTCTAATTAAAAGGTTCCCTCTAGATTTTACAAATCCCAAAAACTCAGATTTAACTTCAAGAAGGTCATTTATTGCTGTGTGACTTAATTCATCTCTAAGCTTATCCGAAAAACTCATTATTCCTCTACTCCGTTACTTTCAAAATTTCTGCGATCCCCATTATTGACGCTTCTGAATGCCTTAAAACCAGCTTCTTTCCTGTTATGTCTAATTGCTTTTCTTCAAAATCCTTTATAACAACAACTCTTTCGTCATATTTCATGTCATTTTTGACCGGCACAGCGCCACTATTCCTGTACTTTTTAAATACCTCAGGTTCCTTTTCTTCAAGATTTGATAGATCTATCCAAAAAATCTTATCCAGTTTAATTTCTGAATACTTTTCAATTTCTAACACGTGGTTTTTAAGAGTGAAATTACTTGTTTCTCCTGGTTGAGTCATAAGATTCGACATATATACCTTTTTACCTTTACTATTTTGCAAAGCATCAACTACTCCATCAACAAGAAAATTGCTTATTATACTGGTGAAAAGACTTCCAGGTCCAAAAACTAAATAATCAGCATTTCTTATCGCTTCAATTACTTCTGGTAATGCTTCAACTGGTCTGTCGAGTTTCAGTTCTTTGGGGGTACATCCTTTTTTACTGATGTTCGTTTCACCTTTCAGAATGGTACCATCATCGAATTTTCCCACTAAATGAATTAATGCATCGGCAACAGGTAAAACAATTCCTCGTATCCTGAGCAATTTAGAGGCTGCTGCAACTGCTTCCGGAAAGCTACCTTCCATTTCTGTCAGACCTGCTAAAATTAAATTTCCCAGTGAATGTCTTAATAGTTTATCAGATTTAAAGCGATAACTAAATACTCTTGATAAAAGAGTTTCATCATCTGCAAGAGCGAGTAGATTGTTTCTAATATCTCCTGGCGGTGGCATTCCAAGGTCTTCTCGAAGTCGACCTGAACTACCTCCGTCATCAGTAATGGTAACGATAAAGGTTAAATTAACCGGGATCTTTTTTAATACACGTCCCAGAGTGCTTAAACCTGTACCGCCACCAATTACAACAATTTCTTGCATACTTACAACTCCCTGTGATGAAGAATGATATCAACGTTATCTCCAAACCTATTTCCCAGTTCGGCATAAATTTTTTCAGCAACATATACAGATCTATGTTTTCCCCCAGTACAACCTATTGCTACTTTAAGTTGATTTCTACCTGTATTGCTAAATTCTGAAAGTGTAGTTTTAATAACTGAAATTGTTGAATTCATGTATTTAGTCAATACTTTTGATTTTTCAAGAAAATCCCGTATTCTGGGATCTTTACCAGTTAGTTCTGCTAATTTCGGTATGTAAAATGGATTTGCCAGAAATCTTACATCAAACACAAGATTTGCATCTGTGGGAATACCATAACCGTAACTGAAGCTTTCTATTATCAATCTTATGGGGGGGATCTCATTTTTTGATGGTTGAATTATTCTCAAAATATGGGTTTTAAAATCTTGAATTTCAAGATTTGAGGTATTCAGAAGAAAGTCTGCTTCTTGCATTATTGGAGCCATAAGCTGGCGCTCTTTTTCTATACTATCTTTTAAAGAATAATCTTTTGAAAGAGGATGAGCTCTTCGAGTTTTTCTGTATCTGTACATAATAGTATCGTCATCAGCATCCAGGAATATTATTTTGATCGAAAGCTCTTTGTCAAGTTCTTTGATCTGTTTAATTATTTCTTCAGAACTTCCAAATTTCAAAATAACTCTCACATCAATCACAATTGCAAGTCTATCCAGTTTTGATTCAACCAAAACAGAAACAAAATCTTTTATGACTGATGGCGGGACATTATCAACACAAAAAATCCCAAAATCTTCAAGTATTCGTAAAGCAGATGTTTTACCTGCTCCAGACATTCCTGTAATTACCAGTAATTCACTTTTTCTCATATGTTTTCACCCGGTATTAACACTTAAACCGGTGTTATCTTCTTCCACCTTTTTCACGGGATATGACAGTAAATTTCTGTCAATCTTTGCCAGCTGTTCTTTGAACATTTCCGGATCACCTGTGACATTGTATTCTACTTCAATCTCTGAATTTTCACCAATGTTCATCATTCGTGTAAACTGTTTTGAAAGATACACCGATGGATCATCTATTATTATATTTTCTCCAATAAAATCGCTTATGGTTTTCCTTAAAAATGGATAATGTGTACAACCAAGAATTAATCTGTCGATTCCTGCCTCTTTAATCCCGTTAAGATAAAAAGAAACAATTCTCTCAACAAGCTTGCCTTCCCATAAACCTTCTTCTACCATCGGTACGAAAAGTGGACATGCCCGCTGGTAAACATTCTTTATTTGCTCAAGAGAAATAAGTTTTCTCAAATAAACTGACCTTTTAACAGTTGTTTCTGTTCCAATTATTGCAATATTATTATCTCCAGTTAGTATTCGCGATAGGAAATCAACAGTGCTACTAATAACACTGATATAATCAACACCCAATGATCCTTTTTCTTTATCTGAAAGGATGGAATCAGAAGTATTACATGCACAAATAATGCTTGAAACGTCTGATTTTAAAAGAAAATCCAATATATTCTTAATATATCCATGTAACAATCTTTTGGGTTTAGAACCATATGGAACATGGGCAGTATCTGCAACATAAATGAATTTCACGCCTGTTAATTTACTGTTCATTAACTCTTTTAAGACTGTTATACCACCAATTCCTGAATCAAAGATCCCTATCTTTCTTTTCGCCAATTTTTCCACGTCCCTTATTTAGCTCAGACAAAACATCATTATACTTTTCCTTTAGTCTTTGTAACTCACTTTCCGTTTTTATCAATTCTCCAACTTTGTTTACCAAAATTCCCGCAATAATTTTCTCGAATCCTACATTTGCGGAATGTTTTTCAAGCAATTCATATTCTCTCTGTATTTCACTAAATACTTTTTCAACAAATTCATCGGGATCGGTTGTCAGGAATTCGAATTCTTTATCGCCAAGTGTTAATTTAACATACCTTCTCATGTTGTTTCTCCCTCTTTTGTTCTTACTTTATCTAAACTGTCTTTCACACGTTCTATCAAATTTTCAAGGACTTCTCTCTCTTCTTTGAGTTTACTCTCCAGTTCTTTAATCCTGTTTTCAAGGTCTTCATTTTTCTTCTCCTGTTCTTCCAGTTGATTCCATAACTGCATGTTTTCTTTGTTAATTTTTCTAAATTCCTCAACAAGTTTATCCACTACATGTTCAAGCTGCTGAGATACTTCCATGAAATTCACCCCCTTGTCTAAAAATTATAGCATTGAAAGCTATAATATAAAATAAAAAAGGAACCGCATACGCGGTCCCGGTTAATGAGAAAAATTTTACACGTATCTTTTCGCTATTGATACCAGCTCCATAAAGCTTTCTTTAAGGCTGGCACCTCCAATTAATCCACCATCAATATTTGGCATTTTTATCAAACTGTCCATATTATCCGGTTTTATGCTTCCACCATACAATAATCTAACCTTGTTACTTAGATCTTCACCATACATCTCGCCCAGAAGTTTCCTCACATATCCCATTGCTGCATCGGCTTGTTCGGGTTTTGCAACTTTTCCCGTGCCTATAGCCCATACTGGTTCATAAGCAATTAACATTTTTTCTACAGAGGATTTATCAATATCTTTTAGTCCCATTCTTATTTGTCTTTCCAGAACATTATTTGTAAGTTCCAACTCTCTTTCTTCCAGGGTTTCTCCTATACAAAAAATGGGAGTAAGGTCTGCATTAAGTGTTGCAATTATTTTTTTGTTTATCCACGAATCTGATTCTCCAAATACATGTCTGCGTTCAGAATGTCCAATAATCACGTGTGTAATTTCTAGATCCTTTAACATTTCTAGAGAGATTTCTCCAGTAAACGCTCCGCTTTTTTCCTCATGGATATTCTGGGCTCCGACCATTACTTTGGTATCCTTAAGCACTTCTATAACGACTGGTAAATCAATAGCTGGAGGACAAACTACAATATCTACCTGTTCTTCATTTCCAACAGAAGAAGCTATATGTCCTGCAAACAGTTTCGCTTCAGTTGGAGTCTTATTCATTTTCCAGTTTCCAGCAACTGTCAATCTTTTATGTTTTTTTTTGAGGAACTTTTTTGAGCAATACTCTCAATGCCAGGTAATTCAGAACCTTCCAGCATAGAAAGAGAAGCTCCGCCTCCCGTTGAGACATGAGTAACATCGTCTTCAAGCCCAAATTTTGCTATGGCAGCTGCGCTATCTCCACCACCTATTATTGTGTCAGCCTTCATTGCAGCAAGTGCCTTTGCAATTTTCTCCGTTCCTTTTGCAAAATCGTCAATTTCAAAAACGCCCATTGGGCCATTCCAGACTACCGTTTTAGCTTCATTTAGCTCTTTTTTGAAGAGTTCAACTGTTTTTGGCCCTATATCCAGTCCTTTCCAGCTTTCAGGAACACCTTCATTTATAGAAACCACTTTGCTCTCAACACCTGACTTAATTTCCTGCGCAATAATTGTGTCAACGGGTAATATTAATTTCACATTATTTTCTTTGGCTTTTGACAATAATGTTTTCGCGAGATCGAGTTTGTCATCTTCAACAAGAGAAACGCCAACCTTTTTACCTTGAGACTTTAGAAAAGTAAACATCATGGCTCCACCAATCAATATTTTGTCTGCTTTGTTCATTAGATTTTCAATAACTCCAATTTTATCTGAAACCTTTGCGCCACCAAGAATAACCACATAGGGATGATCAGGATTGCTTACAGCTTTACCCAACATATCGATTTCTTTTTGCATTAAAAATCCAGCAACACTTTCTAAATGCTCTGCTACTCCAACATTTGATGCGTGAGCTCGATGAGCGGTTCCAAAAGCATCATTTATATGGAGGTCACCAAGTTTTGCAAGCTCTTTAGCAAATTCAGGATCGTTTTTCTTTTCGCCAGCATGAAACCTAACATTTTCCAGTAGAACTATCTCGCCATCATTCATGGCATTTATAACTTTCATTGGGGCTTCACCAATGCAATCTTCGACAAAAGTGACATGTCTTCCAATTAATTTTTCCAGTCTTTTAGCTACAGGTCTCAAACTAAAACCTGGTTTTCTCTCTCCCTTGGGTCTACCCAGATGAGACATTAGTATCGCTCTGCCTTCATGCTCTATGACGTATTTTATCGTTGGTAGCGCAGCTCTTATTCTTGTATCATCAGCTACTTCTCCTGTTTCTTTATCTATTGGTACATTAAAATCTACTCTCATTAAGACCTTCTTGCCCTTTAATTCAACATCTTTTATGGATTTTTTACTCATATAATTCACCCCTTTGAATAGAACTTAAAAAGGGAGCACCGGGCTCCCTTATATATTAACCTGCCATTCTTTCAGCTAAATCAACAACACGGCAACTGTATCCGTATTCATTATCATACCAGGAACATACCTTAACAACCTTCTCATTTACGAAGGTGAGACCTGAATCAAAGATACCGGAATATGTTGAACCAACTATATCACTGCTGACAAGAGGATCCTCTGTATAACCAAGGATTCCCTTCAATTCATTTTCACTTGCTTCTTTCATTGCTGAATTGACTTCGTCAACATTTGTAGCTTTGTTAACAACCACTGTCAAATCAGTAATTGATCCATCGGGCACAGGTACCCTAAGTGCCATTCCATCGAGTCTTCCTTTCATCTCGGGCATAACCAGACCTACTGCTTTAGCTGCTCCTGTCGAAGTTGGAATGGTATTTGCAGCGCATGCCCTTGCTCTTCTCAAGTCTTTGTGAGGACCATCAAGAACATTTTGATTGGCTGTATAGGCATGAATTGTCGTCAGGAAGCCTTTCTCAATTCCAAATTTTTCATGAAGTACTTTTATTACAGGTGCAATTGAATTTGTTGTACAGGATGCACATGAAATCACTTCATGTTCTGGTTTCAATTCATCATCATTTACACCAGGAACGATTGTTGCATCAATGTTTCCTTTAGCAGGGGCTGTAATAATAACTTTCTTTGCGCCCGCTTCAATATGCGGCATCGCTTTCTCCTTACTTGTAAAAACACCCGTAGATTCAATAACAATTTCTACACCCAGATCTTTCCATGGCAGTTTTGATGGATCTTTTTCAGCAAAAACGTTAATTTTTTCTCCATTTGTTACCAAAGCGTTTTCTTCTACGTTTACCTTTCCAGGAAATCTACCGTGCACGGTATCGTATTTCAGTAGATGACCCAGTGTTTTAGCATCAGTGAGATCATTGATGGCTACGACATCAAACCCCTCTCTTTCAAACATTTCTCTGAAAACAAGCCTTCCAATTCTTCCAAATCCATTAATAGCTACTTTCATTTGCTACACCTCCTCATTTGTTTAACATATCTTCAGGTAAATTAAGATCACCTGTTAATCTAGATGTTTCTTCATCTCTTTTTTTCTTTATGTTTTCCAGTACCTCGTTAACTCCAGCAATGATAAGGTCCTGAACAATTTCAAAGTCTTCTTCCTTCAAATCATCATTGACCTGTATGTCCTTTATTCTGTAATCACAACTAGCTGTGACTTTTACAGCTCCTCCACCTGATGTTGCTGAAACTTCAATATCTTTAAATTTTTCTTCAATTTGCTCCATTTGTTCCTGAGCTTTTTGTGCCTGTTTCATCAACTCATTCAGTTGATTCCCTTTTTTGGATGATTTCTTTCCTACACTTCTTCCTCCTAATCCTCTAATTTTCTTAGCCATTATCTTCCTCCTCAACTATCTCAATATTATTATCATCATCAAATAAACTTATTACACGTTCAAGATATTCCTTCTCTTTTGGTGCGAGTTTTTTTAGCAGATCTCTGTTCTCAGATTTTTTATCAGTTTTATCGTTAAAAATGAATTTCATGCCTAATCTATTTTCAACAAGCTCTTCCAGTAATGTAAGTCTTTCCTGTGCTATGGTGTGTGAAATTGAATCTCTGGGCTGAAATGTTACCCTGAACTCGTTACCATCAAGTTCAATTTCAGCGATGTTAAGTAGAACCCACTCTAGAATTCTATCTTCATTATAAAGCGAATCTATAAATTGCCCTACTTTATCAGGTAGATTATCGCCTTCTTCTTCGTTAGGTGAAACGTCACTCTCAGCAGATTCCTTTATTTTTTCTTCCGACTCTTGAGTGAAAGGAGCTTTTTCTGTAACTTCTTCTTCAGTACTTATTTCTTTAGTTACTGTTTCCCGGTTTTTTTCTTCTATACCAACTGCTTTTAACAAACTCAATACATCAAAAGCCAATTCTTTGTCTTCTGCAATCTTTAATTCTTTTTTGATTTCCCATAATTCTGTAACCAATTTTGCATATTTGTGAAAGTCGTTTTTATCATTTAACATTTTGTCCCTTAATAGACTTATTGCCTGTTCGACCATTACTTCGTAAGAAAAACCCAGTTGTTTTACCTTCTCCGAAGTTAAATTCAGCGTATCCAGATCAGCGTACTCCAGTGCTTCGATATAATTCTTAACTACGTCTTCAGGGATTATTCCCAGAACTTCTCTTACCACTTTCTCATTTAGTTCATCAGAAAAAACCATTACCCTTTCAAGAAGATTAATCGCGTCACGCATTCCTCCATTTGAAACCCTTGCTATAAGCTCAAGCGCTTTTTCTTCAAATTCTTTATTTTCATTCTTCAATACTCTTTTTAGGTAATCTATGATCTCATTATTTGACAGCTCATTAAAGGTAAAAATCTGGCATCTGGATAAAACAGTTTCAGGAACTTTTTCCAGATTCGTTGTTGCCAGTACAAATACAACATGATCTGGTGGTTCTTCGAGTGTTTTCAATAAACCATTAAATGCTTCCCTGGTTAACATATGAAATTCATCAACAATATATATCTTGTATCTGCCCATTGTAGGCCTGTATGAAGCAGCATCCCTGATTTTTCTTATTTCATCGATTCCCCTGTTTGATGCAGCGTCAAGTTCTATAACATCCATATGATTTGATCTGTTTATTGCAATGCACGATTCACATTGATTGCAGGGGCTGTTTTCTTTAGAAAGACAGTTTAATGATTTTGCAAGTATTCTCGCAGTGGTTGTTTTACCCGTTCCTCTGGGACCATAAAAGATGTAAGCATGAGATACTTTCCCCTTTTCAAGGGCTTTTTTCAGAATATCTTTTACCTGATTTTGACCTATCAATTCATCAAAATTTAATGGTCGATACTTTCTATAAAGAACCTCTCCCATAACTCACCACCAATCGTTGCTACGTTAATTATATCAGAAAGAAACCATCAGCTGGTAAAGAATAATTTAATAGTTCATCAAACAAAAAACTGGAGGTTAAACTACAACACTCCAGTTCATAAATAATAATCACTATAAATTTACCTTATACTAATAAACCTGTGATAAATCGAAATAATAGCTATCTATCTTTCTTTTGAACAAATGATAGCAAATCTGAAAAACTTTCCTTTTCTAGTAATTTACTCACTTTAACCCAGCATGTGTAACAATAATTTTGATACTGATAGTAATCAAGGTCTCTTGGGTTGATTTCCTCTACATCTGACATTAAAGAAAGTGTTTTTCCTTCCCAGTTTTTTGCAACGATGCACGCCAGGCCTTCTTCAAACCAATACTCAAGTTTATATTGCTGTAGAGACAGATGCGTTAATTCATGAGCCAGTGTCATAATTAATGATTCATGGAGGCTCAAAGGCTGTAAAAAAATCTTTTCATCTTTTACTCCTGCCAAAACCCAGTAAGGGAGGCCCGATAATTCAACAAATTCTGCAACAGTAGAAGCCATATATACTTTGAAATCTGTGCTGGTTGCTGGGATTCCAACATTTTTTTCAAATCTTTCTCTGTATTCTGAAAGTTCATCATCATACCATGTGACGTACATTACTGAAAAAGAAAAAGCAGTGCAAACCGTAAAAATTAAAATCAGTAACAAAAGCATCTTTTTCATTACTTGCTCTCTATCTCCAAAATAACTGAATCAGATGTTCCATAATACTCTTCATCATACATTCCCCAAACCTTAGATGGTGGAACCATGTATTCTCCAGGAGCTATTAAACGATATGATGTACCTATGGTTCTATTTCCAGAACTGTACCAAAAATATGAAACTTTTTCATATCGAGGCTCAATATGCGAATAATTAAATCGATAACTACTGCCTGAATACTTTACTCCGGGGTCATATCTACTTACTTGCAATTCATATTCACCTATGTATAGTGCTCCTGAAGGAATGGGCTCCTCAAAAATGAAATATCGAATATTTCTATCAAGTTTAAGGTCGCTTTGTGCAATAACAAGATCTCCCACTTTAAGTGGACTGTTTGCTATTAATTTGAGTTTTATGTATTTCACTTTATCGTCATTAAGTTTCCGTCTCAACAAAAACTCAGATTTTCCAGTTCTGCCGAGTAATTCTGTTCTTGTTGTCATCCAGCCCAAACGGAATTTTCCAAGATATAGTTCATCATCAATAAAATGTAATTTCATTCCTTCATATTCTGCTTTAACATTAATTGGAATTTCTTTGTTTTCCTCTAATACAACTTCTTCAAGCTCTCCAATAATATATGGTGCATCTATTTGAGGTATTGTTTTACTAACAAGTGCATCCTGAGAAGGAATTTCTACTTCCTTTCTTAGCACTCTTTCAACACTCATGCCACTTTCTATTGGCTCAACAGAATCCAGAGGGATTTTCTCCTCACTACTAACAATAATGAAAACATTTTCGCTTGAATATATAGAAATAGGACTTTCTTTTTCTGGAGAAATTCCAAATTCCACTTTAGGATTGTCGTCAGAAAGCTTTTGTTTGATCAATACTGAATTTTCCATTATTTCCAACTCTATCTCTTCTACAGAACCCTTAGAAAAATCTGAAAGCTCAATAACAGAAAAACATGTTGTGATGGTTCTTCTCCATCTTCCTCCAGTGTTTCTTCCTAGTATTGCATGACCTACACGTAACAAAAGGTCATCATCATATTCTAACTCATTGAGTGCTTTGAAAAGCATCAAAAGAGACATATCATGATCAAAGAAATAACTGAAGGATTTACCGTTTACTTCAAATTTATCCTCTCCAAACCTTATAAAATTCCAGGCATTTTCTAAAAATCTAAGTGCTTCTTGTTTTTTGCCAATTCTGTTTAGCGCAAGAGAAGTCAGTGCAACCGAAGCAAGGTCACCATCATATTTCTTGATGTTTAGATTTGAACGGTCATCATAAAGCGTATATACATATTGAACAAAAGGATCTCTGTTATAATTCATCATTCTTCCAAGTGCATATGCTCCATCTTCGATTACATCTTTGTTAATCTCTATACCTGCTTTATCCGCTAAGTAGAAACCATACATAACGTAAGCGGTCATAAAATTATGCGTGCTATCATTTTTCCACCAACCCCAGCCACCATCATAATGCTGATAACCATAAAGTCGTTCGAGAGCTTCAGCACTGTATTCTGAAAGCTCATTTTTAATATCATGTGTTAGGATATTATCTAAATTCTGGGCTGCAATTACGGGCAACCAGGTACTCATTGTTTGTTCAACACATCCATATGGATAGCGTAGAAGGTAAACTATGGATTCAAATAGTATTTTATTTATATCCGTTGTTATGGATACAGTTCCATATTCATTGTCTCCAAAATTAAGTGATTTTTCACCTTTGGAAAGAATGGTTTCTTCTCTACCAATTGATAGGTATCTTTCTCTCACCGGTAATGAAAGCTCAATAGCATCAGAATGTATATCTGTATCAACGACAAATTTTATACTAACTTCCTTTTCGCCACTTCCAGGAAGAATATTTTTTACTGAGTAACTTAAGGGTAACGTACTGGAGCTTTTCTTTTTTAATATAGAACTTTTTTCTTCAACTAAATGTTGATCGATGAAAAGTTTGCAATTCGCTGGAATGTCTTCCTCGGTACTATTCATAATGGAAAAAATCAGCTGTACATTATCACCAGATATGAAATACTCTTGATTATAAACATTTATGGACAAAGGCAACCATGTTTCCAATTCACCTCTGTTATAACCAAAACCTTCAGAACCCGATGCCAGAGTTCTTACACTCCACAAATCCAGACTATCAGACATTTTAAACGATATAGTTGCTTTTCCATTCTGATCTGTGAAAAGATCAGTGCTCCAGAGTGCAGTATCAGAAAAATCTTTTCTTACCTCAGGTTTACTTTGCATTGACGAACTCTCCGGAACCTTTGACTCTGCAATCATATAATAATCCTCTGTATAATCTATGATATTTGTTATTGATGGGAACAAACTGGGTAAATCATCTGAAAGCACGCTGGATTTAGACGTTACAAAACCTCTTTCAAAAATTGACTGAATTGATGATCTCCATTCATCTTCTTCTCCCTCAAACATTTGCCTTAAAGATTCAGATAAAACTGCAATCGTCAATGCGGTAATTTCAGGGTTTCCATCATCATCGGTTACTTTTAAAGATAGTTCTACTTCTTCTCCAGGTTTTGCCCTTTCTGGAATATCTACATCAATAATATATGGAGAAGAGGGCAATTCAAGATTCACTGTTCTATTAATTCTTTTAATATTTCCATCTATGATGTAATGGATCACAAAATAAAATGAGCCAAATGAGTAGTTCTCAGGCTTTTTAATAACAATATTTTTCCTATTTTTATCCATTGAGAACTCTTTTGACACAAGCTCACCAGAAAAATCAGCAACCAGCCAAACATCCGTTTCAATTCCAGAAATTAACTCAATTTCAACATTACCGTTTTCCATTTTATTTATCTTGTTTATTACTAGTTTTTTTTCAACGCTTTCTTCGATAAACAAACTATTACTTAATAAATTCTCTTCTACAATTTCATTTCCATATTCATCTTTTGCAGTTAATCGATATGTGAGATTTTTCTTTAACGGGTTATCTTCATCAGAAATGAAAAGTCTATAATTTCCCTTTGAATCAGTTTTAATTGATTCACTTCTAACTACAAATTTTAGGTCCACTGTTTTCATCCCATCATCTGTATAACTGGTGTGTTTTTCATTAAACCAGAGTTCGAAATCAATGTTCAAAGGAATAGGATTTTTCATTGAGTCTAAACTTTCTACTTCAATAATTACGCCATTCTCTACTTTATGATAATAACTGTTAAGTATGTACATACCTTGAATTATTTCAAAATCTATCGAACGTTGAAGTTCCATACCAGTTTCATCAGAGATAGTAAGAATCATCGTGTATTTTCCGGGGGACAGTTCTTTACCATATCCCACTATTGCTTCCCCATCACTACTTATTTCTGCTTTGCCATTGTCAACATATCTTCCATCTTTATTAATTACATATGAGACATTGCCCTTCCTGACTGGGTCCCCGTAGTAATAATCTGCTTTTACAGTGACTGTTATGGGATCCCCTACTATAAATACGCCTTCTCCAGCATCAACCTTTACATCGAAAGTGGGCTTCTTATAATCAGATATCTTAAAATAATGCGTGTAGTGATTTCCAATCCACTCAAGCTCTATTTTGTACGATCCCCGTGTAACTTCTTTATTGGTTTCAATCGAACCTTCTATTGAACCGGTGTTATCTGTTCTAATTGTTTCTTTTTTTATTTCTCTTGACATAGGATCCAGAACAGTTATATTTACCTCTTTATTCAGAATCTCAAAACCCTGAGGTGTTATCTTCCTCAGAAAAACTCTAAAATTAACTGTTTCACCCGCTTTGTAAGCTGGTCTGTCAGTAATTATTAGCGCAACTTCTTTTGATGGAACCCTTTTCTCAAACTTATCAGGTTTCCATAAATAATCTCCATATGTTGTACTAATCAAAAAAGTATCATTAGGTGAAGGGAAAAAGGTAAGCTCACCCACTTTTCTATCATTAATTTTCTGAACCAGTTCACCTTTCGTAAGGTTATATATTTCGATATCTTTGACCATTTTACCTTCATGGTTCCATACAGATAGTAAGAAACTCTCTCTGTTATAAACTAAAACTGGAGTAATAGTTTTTTTGAAAAGCAGGTATTTTCTGGACTCTACTTCAGAGATAATATTCAGTAGAAATATTCCTGCTTCGTCTTCGAAAGGAACAGTCAAAAATTCACTGGTTAGAAGTTCTTTTTTAATTGTATAAAAAGGTTCTTTATCAGGATCAATGTCAGCAACTGTCTTAACCTTTGATAAATCTTCAGGAAGAACTCTGTAAGCTTTAATTTCAATAATATTATCGTATCTGCTTGCAATTATTTCTAACGTATCATTTGAGTAAAATCCTATAAAAGTTTCTCCCACAGGACTTTCATTCATAAGCAAATCAAAAGAAAAACTGCATAAAGACATCGTAACTATAACAACAAAAACCAAAAACAAATGTTTCATATCCCCACCTCCAACTAATTATTCAAGATTTTGAATCGATAAAAACCCAGGAAAAAAGGATTTTCTTTTACAGGAAGCCATTGTATGGGCATTAAGCGCATATAATCATCGAATAACCACAATTTAACCTTACCTTCGTTATCCTCTGATATAGGACCTGTATGATAAACGAGTCCATCTCCTGTAAAGATCATACTGTGAAATGTGGAAGGATCGGGAAAGTGAAAAAACAATATGTCCCCCGGCTCTGCTTCTTCTACATTTTTACTTACGAAAACTGTATTGTGTCTTAACAAATTATATGCATCAGCATACGCTGAAAATTTGCCCGTCTCTGTTAAAAATATACCTGTTCCAATGACAGGAATAAAAGGATAATTAAATGAGTTAACATCTTCTAGTTTTAAAAGATCAACTCCTGTTAGTTTTTTCCATTCTTCTTGATTAAACCCAAGGTTTTTTATCCAGTTTTCATCATGATTTTTTAAAGCTTCTTTGTAGGCAAACCTTATCAAACCCGCGCAATCCTTTTCGTTGACCGACCAGACTTCTGAGTTTTCTATTGCCTGCAGAACAGCAATGTTCACAAACCAGAATCTGAATATCTCAGAATCCCTATCATCCAGTTCAGCTACATCAGGTAATCCATTTTTATTTAAATCAGACCAGCCCTGGAAACTGAGTTTTATCTGTTTAACAATTTCCTTGAATCCGGAATATACAATCTTTAACTTAGCTTCCTGTTTAATAATTTGCATTTTGTAAACAATTTTTGAATCACTATAGGTTTTCTCTGTTATCCTCAAACCTTCAGTATGTATCGAGTTGATTTTTTCAAAAGTTTTTACAGGAACATTTACTTCAAAACAATCTCCAGGAATCAATTCTTGAGATATGGCAGGTTCGTAGTTTTGAATAAAAGAAGCATCCATAGAAGCTATTACATAAATTATTGTAAGCCCACAAACCGCCAAAAAATAAAATTTACTAATAAAAGAATTTATGTTCATAATTAGTTCACTTTAACATTATATCACCATGAAACCACAAAAAAGAAAAGAAGTGAAAGTTTATTAATTTGCCAAGAATGTGGTAATATAGGCAGATGAAAGAGGTTTTATAACTAACTTTAGCTGGTGATAGAATGGTTGGGGACTCCCGACAATATTATGATGATGTGGCAGAAATTTACGATTCCATGTATGAAGAGCCCTACTGGGATCTATATCATAGTGTTGTTAAAAAGTTAATAGAAGCCCAGCAACCCCAGGGCAATATTCTTGACATTGGAACCGGAACCGCAAGATGGGCCATATATCTGGCAAAAAAAGAGAACATGGTTAAAGCAATCGACATCTCAAAAAAAATGCTAACAATTGCAAGAAAAAAAATAAATAATGAAAAGGTTAATGTTGATCTCATTGAAGCAACGGGAGAAAACCTACCCTTTTCTGATGATTCATTTGATGTAATAACAGCTTTTGGTGATGTACTTTCATACACAGATGATTATGAGGAAATGCTTCGTGAAATTAACCGAGTATTGTTACCTGGAGGTAAGTTACTGGCTACAGTGGATAATGGTTATGCTTTCTTACATGATTTTATATCAAACGCTGAATTAAAAAACGCTCATAACCTTTACGATAAACACAAAAAAGTAGTTATTGGCGATAATGAAGTAAGCAAATATAGTTTTTTAACCCGCCCCTTTTTTCCTGAAGAAATCGAATCTATTCTGGGAAACTTCAAAATGCACCTTATTGATCTTGCAGGATTAGTAGTTTTCTATCCATACGTAGAAAAAAGACTTTCAAGGCATATTGAAGAAATAACAGAATGGGAGTATTCTTTTTCGAGAATTCAGGAACTTATGGGACGAGCTGAACATTTATTTTTCTGCGCAAAAAAGGAGAAATAAATTACAATGAGAAATTTTGCTCTTTTTCTTGGAATATTCTTAATTCTTCTTGTCATTGTAAGTTCAAGTATTTCGCTACTTACTCTTGTTAAAGTAAATGAACTAAACGACGAAATAACAGAATTTAAGAATGAAGTGAATAATAGAGTTAACAGTTTTACCAACGATTTTCAGACTGATATCTCGGAAATCAAGAAATTAATTACTCCAGGAGGCGTTCTGGAAGAATATGTGGTGGCAAAAACTTTTATTGAGAATCTTGAAGAAGACCTTTCAACAATACTAACGGAGGCTCAACAAAGTAATGATAGACCATATTTTAGATTTTTCATAACGGGTAATGAAGGTGTATGGATTGGACTGAAAAATAATAAAGATGATTCCTCTTATTTTTTCCAGAAAACCTTTTTGCCGGGATTATCCAGAGAGAAATTTTTCTATTTTAAAGACCCGCTTGTAGAAACTGATTACACCATTATTATTAATAATGATTCCTATATTCGCACTGCCAATCCTGATGCAGTTTATTTGATATTTTTTGGATTTGAAAGTGGGAAGTTTGTACAGATGCCAGATCCAAAAGTAAATAATATGTCAGAAAAATTCAATCTATACATACCGGGACAATAACAGGAGAATTGATATGACTAATTTACGAAAACTTTTTTTGATAACCGGTTCAGGCGGTTTTTTTGTATTTGGTTTTTCAATCCTCATAATTGGAAGCGCATTGCCCGCTATCGAGAAATCTTTGGGCATCGATCATCAGCAGGCAGGGTTGATATTTTCAACAGCTTCATTAGGTTTTGGATCATCCGCATTTGTTAACATGCTTTTCGCCAAAAAACTTGGCCCTTTCAGAGCATTATCCCTTGGAATATCAATTGTGGCACTTTCACTGTTTATATTTGTCTTTTCTCGGACTTTTTCGCTTTTGTTGATAGCCAATGCACTTCTTAATTTTGGTACAGGTTTAATTGAGGTAAATGCCGCTATTGGAGTTTCGGTATTGAAAGAAAAAAAGAACGCTGGAGTCCTTAATTTTATGCACGCCCTGTACTCTTTAGGAGCATTAATATCCCCAATAGTTGTTTCGCTATTTCTTTTAAATGTTGATGACTGGTATAAGCCATTCGCACTTGCGGCAATAATAAGTACATCACTTTTTGCATTTTCATTGATTCTTTTTAAATATGATGTTGTATATGAACCATCCGATACGCCTTTCGAACACTGGTTAATATTGAAGGAGCCTTTATTCTGGTTAATAATTGCCGGGGTTTTTCTTTATGTAGGTTACGAAGTTTCCTTTTCTTCATGGTTATCAGCATATTCTAACGAAATAAAAGGCATCCCTTTACGAATTTCAAGTGCTATGCCCTCATTCTTATGGTTGGGTTTACTTATTGGTAGATTGTTGTCTTCAGTATTATCTGAAAAACTTGGATACAGCAAATTGATGTTAATGCTTACATCACTGGCAATATCACTTTTTATAACAATGCTTTTTCTGGAAACAATATGGATTTACATTATTTCGATAATAATAATCGGTATGGGTTTTTCAGCGATGTTTCCAACATTGCAGGCAACACTAATAAGACACAAACCTAAATATGCTACCGTTTCTGCTGCTCTGTTCACTGTGGCTGCCTCAGCAGGTGCTGCAATAGTTAATTTTATTATAGGTACACTGGGAAAGTTTCTCGACCTTCAATATGGAATGTATTTCATTCTTTCTTTGCTATTTGCAGAATTGATTGTCATTATTTTTATTTACAGGAAGGATAAATATGCAACATCATGATGTCGTTGTAGTGGGAGCAGGACCAGCTGGTATAGCGGCTTCAAAAGTCTTATCTACTTCGGGACTGGATGTTCTTTTGATTGATAAAACACCGTTTCCCCGGAATGAAGGATGTGGGGGCTGTCTGACTCCACGTTCAATAACATTACTTTCTAAAATATTTCCCGATTTTAAATATCCAAAGGCTAAAATCAATATCATTGAATTTGGCTGTATTGAAAATGAGGCATTCAAAACACTTCGTAAAATTTTGATCAAAAAGGAATTTCACACAGTCAATCGCGTAGTTTTTGATGATTTATTACTTAAAGAAGCAAGGAAATATGGAGTAAAATATTTTACAGACAAAGTAAAATCAATCACAGTAAAGGATAACCTTTTTTATGTCAAAGGAAATGAAACAATCAGTGCTGAATATATTATTGTTGCTTGCGGGGTTTTCGGGCCAAAATTATTAAACATTTCTGATATATCTTTTGAGGTTTCAAAATTTTCTATCGTTTATCATTCGTCGGAAGAATCAAGTGATAACGTAATAAGAATAGGTTATATAGATAACGGTTATTTCTGGAGTTTTCCACAATCTCAAAAACATTCAACTGGCACTGGTTTTTATGTAAATAAACCCCCATACAATCTACATACAGCCAGGCAAATATTAGGAGTAAATAATGAAAGCATTTCAGCTACCCCTATACCTTTTTTTGAAGCGGAAAAATCCTTCAAAAATAACAACAGTTTTGATGGTTGTCTTTTCGCCGGTGACAGCGCTGGTTTTGTTGATAACTGGACAGGTAAAGGCATAAGTTTTGCTTTAAAATCCGGGATGGAAGCAGCATTAGCAATAGTTAAACGATACTCCAGACCTGATAAGGTTAATGATCAATATCTATACAATGTTAGAATAATGGCAAAGCATCTGATACTTGCTGAAGCCTTTAGAAAAACATTCTATAAAAACTTTCCTGAAAGCTTAGAATTGCTCAAAGACAAAAAATTATTAAAATTGTTTACCAGCTACATCAGCAGTTTCAGCAAGAGCTCAAACCGCTTATTTCTAAAAAGTTTGTTCACCAGTAAACCAAGGATAATCAGTTAATTCTATGAAACTGAATAAATTCTTCTTCGTAAATAATCCTCATTGACGGTGCCATTTACCAGTTTCACTCTTCTATCACCATAATTCATTGCAAATTCTTTATTATGAGTTATCATGACCACTGTCATTCCAAGTTGTTTATTAATCTTCTCTGTGAGATCCATTACCTTCGTAGCGCTTTTGGGATCAAGTGACGCAGTATGTTCATCCAGCAACAGCATTTTTGGCTTTGCAGCAATTGCCATTACCATTGCAAGAGCTTGTTTTTGACCTCCTGATAGCTCTCCAGCAATTACATTCAGCCTTTTTTCAAGACCCAAATCAAGGCTCTTCAGCAATACCAGTGTATCCTGAGAAAAATTACTAAATTTCAAACCCCTAAAACCTTTCCTGGAAGAAATGATAAGGTTCTCTCTAATGGTCAGATTTGAAAAAACACCAGAATTTGGATCCTGATATACCCTTCCAATTAATCCAGCAAGCTTTGCTGTGCTTGTTTTGTTCATATGTGCTTCATTCAATCTATATACACCAAAATCAGGTTTTATCTCTCCAAGAATGATTTTCAACAATGTTGATTTTCCAGCGCCATTTGGTCCAATGACAACAACGAATTCTCCTTTTTTAATTATCAAATTTACATCGTTCAAGGCAACTGTTTCATTTGGCATACCTTGATTGTATACTACACTGATGTTTTTGAGTTCGACCATAGCTTTCTAACCTCCAATTTGAATGCTGATTTTCTTTTCTTAGAAAGCAAGCTTACACCAATCATTCCAACAATAAACAGAGCGGTCAACAACTTCATATCACTGGATCTAAAACCTATTCTATAACCATATTTCATAACCAGCACAAGGATACCCTGATAAATAATCGCTCCTATAATAGGGGCCAATATGCCGAATAAAATTTTTCTTCTCCCAAATATTATTTCACCAAGCATTACTATTGCCAATCCAGTAACGATCATTCCCTGTCCCATAGTTACATCTGAAAAACCACTATAAAGAGCAAATAATCCGCCGCTTAATCCTACAAGAGCATTGGCGACAACCAATCCAAGAACGGCAATGAAAGTCTTTGGTATCCCGAAAGCCTGTACGCCATCTGGATTGCTGCCAAATCCTCTCATTACCATGCCCAGATCCGTCCTCAAAAAAATGCCCAGTAAAACCAGAACAATTAATGTGAACAGCAAAAGAATAGTTAAATTACCCGACGATCCATCAACTGAAAAGATATTTTTTGATATTCTCGTATTCTTTACTACTGAATCATTTGAACTTTTCTCCAGCGGGCTGCTAGTATTTCCAAATAATCCAGCCAACGGATCTCCACCTGTCATTTCTTCATAACTTTTCATTGTATTCGTCGTATTTATGCTCGGAACAGGAAGATTAGGCCCGTTCATTATCCTGAGATTTACTGAATAGATCATTGTCATTACAAGTATTCCTGCAAGCAAAGAATTAACCTTAAATTTCCTATGAATCAAAGCAGTTATCATGCCTGCAAGTCCTCCGAAAATGGCACCTGATAGCAGTGCAGTTAATGCTGGAGTGCCACTAATTAATAAACTCACACTAACTGCGCCACCAAGTGCAAATGAACCATCAACAGTAAGATCTGGCATATTCAATATTCTAAACGATAAGAAAACTCCAAGAGCCATTATCCCCATTATCAGTCCCTGTTCAATGATAGCTATCACGTTATCAGCTCCCTGTTATTTCAACACCTTCCATGACTAAAATATCTGCACGTTCTATTAATGATTCAGGTATAGTTATATCCAGTTCTTCTGCTAGATCTAAATCAACATAAAGTAATAATGAATCAGCTCCTACAATTTTCGATTCAATTTCTGAGGGAGATTTTCCCTGCAAAATGTCAAAAACAATCTTTCCCGTTTCTCTGCCTACCCCATAGTAATTAAAGCCAAAGCCCAGTAAACCACCACCTCTTGCAACATCAATATCTGCTGCAATTAAAGGAACCTTATTGTTTCTGGCAATATTACCTATAGATTTAATGCTTGAAGCTGCTGTGTTATCTGTTCCAACATAGAGAGCCTCAACATCAGAAATTAAAGCATTAAGAGAAGAGATTATCTCCGGAGCAGTGCTTCCGGTGATTTCAATTAACTCCATACCCAGTTCGTCGCATGCATCTTTGGCAAAATCCGTAAGTACTACTGAATTCGTTTCACCTGGATTAAAAATAATTCCAACTTTCTGAATATCTGGATTAATTAGCTTGATAAGTCTAAACTGAGTAAGAACAGGCGTCATATCACTTATCCCTACAACATTACCTGAATTTAATCCAAAATCATTAATCAATGAAGCGGCTATGGGATCAGTAACTGCAGAAAATACTACTGGTATTTCTTTCATAACGTTTACACAGGCTTGAGCTGAAGGAGTAGAAATAGCAACAACAACGGTTGGATCAATGCTTAAAAAATGCTTTGCTATTGAAACTGCAGTGTTCATACTTCCCTGAGCACTTTGAAATCTCACTTCAAAATCTGTTCCTTGAACCAAACCACTTTCCTTTAATTCATCGATAACACCTTCTCTAACAGCGTCAAGCGCAGGGTGTTCAACTATTGCCGTTACAGCAATAATATCCATTGAGAATACCGAAAATACCATCAAAAATACAATTGCAAAAACCATAAACAATCTTTTCATACCCACACCTCCAGAATAAAAAAAGAGGGTATCCTTTTTGGATACCCTCTCGTTATTAATTGTTAGACTATGCCATGGCACACTCAGGCAAAGCCACAAGAGGGCTTTGTCATATACCAATAAAAATTAACAAATTGTGCCATTTGCACGTGATGTACCATATAGAATCCTCCAAAAATCGCTTATCTTTTTATACCATAAAATAATAGCAAAAGTCAAACATTTGATTCCCCTATAAAATTATTTTCTTTAAACTTACTTTATTAATATAAAGATATTAACCAACAAAGAGATATCTTGTGAACCAATAATTCACCTGCTAATTCAAAAATGATGATAAAATTAGTTAACCAATAAAAGGGGTGAGAAAATGATTAGCGAAAAAATGGTCAAGTTAATTAATGATCAAATCAAGGCTGAGCTTGAATCTGAGTATATCTATCTTTCAATGGCAGTCTGGTGTGCAAAAGAAGGTTTTACAGGAGCATATAGCTGGTTAATAAAACAGTCTGAAGAAGAACATGAACATGCGATGAAATTTATAGAATATCTAAAATCAAGCAATGCCGAGGTTGTCATTCCGTCAATCTCCAAACCAGACGCAACCTTTGATTCTTTACTCGATATTTTTCAAAAAGCTTTTGAGCATGAAAGATATATCTCATCAAGGATTTTTAAACTCGTTGATAGTGCTGTTGAAGAAGATGACAAGTTCACTGAAGATTTCTTAAGCTGGTATGTTGAAGAACAGAGAGAAGAAGAAACTACATTCAACTCCGTTTTGAAGAAGTTAAAGATGGTCGGATCAAATATGCATGGATTGATGATGGTTGATTCTATGCTTTCAAATAGAGATGATTGAATAGAGAATGATCATCATTTAATATTGTTTGCTAAAGTTGATCCCGGATAATACAGATATTCGAATACTTATGTTATATATGTAAATAACCAAACAAGAAATAAAAAAGACCCTCATCATGAGGGTCTTTTTATAAATTACTCACAATTTACATGAAAAATGGTTCGATAGGGAACAATGAACCAAAAACAAGTGAAACCACAGACATTAATTTTATCAGGATATCCATAGAAGGACCCACAGTATCTTTTAATGGATCTCCCACTGTATCTCCTACAATAGTGGCATCATGAACATCGGTTCCCTTTCCTCCAAGGTTACCGGATTCCACATATTTTTTAGCATTATCCCAGGCACCACCAGAGTTGGCACTGAATAAAGCTATCATGACAGCGCTACCGAGACCACCAATTAGTAGCCCTGCAACCGCACTTCTACCAAATAAAAATCCAACAATGAAAGGTGTAGCAATTGCAACAACTCCAGGTAGAAGCATTTTACTTACAGCACCTTTGGTTGTGATTTCAATACATTTAGTGTATTCTGGTACTTCATCACCTGTTAATATACCTTTGTGCTCTTTGAATTGTCTTCTTATTTCCATTATCATAAGATCTGCAGTATCAGATACCCCTCTAATCAACAGAGACGTAAAGAAAAATGGAAGCATTGCACCGATCAGTGCACCAACTATTGTATAGGGCTCTACAAGATTAATTACGGGATTTACAACAATATCTTCAGTTGCCTGAGCTGAACTCCATATATATGAGACTATAAGAGCTAATGCAGCAAAGGCTGCGGACCCTATGGCAAAACCTTTACCTATTGCAGCGGTTGTGTTACCAACCGAATCCAGTCTATCAGTAATCTTTCTTACTCCTGGTGGTAACTCTGCCATTTCAGCTATTCCACCAGCATTGTCTGCAATAGGTCCATAACTGTCAACACTCACTATGTAACCAACAAAAGAAAGCATACCCAAAGCTGCTATAGCTATTCCATAAACACCTGCAGACCAGTAAGCTCCTAATATAGCCATGCAAAGAACTATTACTGGCCACAATGTACTTCCCATTCCAAGGGCTAATCCCGATGTAATATTAATAGCAACTCCACTACGTGTTCTCTCAGCAAGCCTTCTCGTTGGTTTATAGTCATCGGATGTGTAATACTCTGCCAATTTGCTTATAATTATTCCAGCAATTAATCCACAAGCAATTGCCATAAAGAATCTCCACTTGGATGTGAATTCAGGGCTAATAATGAAAGCATCTTTAAATTTAAAGTTATCAGGAGCCACCATACCTATAACAATTGCTGTGGATATTAAAACAAGAGCTCCGGTGAAAATATTTCCGAAGGCCAAAGATTTTCGTGCGTTATCTGATTTTCTAGCAGCAACAACTATAACACCTATCATTGATGAAATAGCACCCACAGCTGCTATAAGAACAGGTAGAAGTATTAAACCATAATACTGATCCTTAGTCATTCCAAAAACAACTTCTCCATTAACAACCTCTTTATCAGCAAGTTTCATGAAAATTGCAAGCACTATTGCTGAAATTGTCGATGCTACATAAGATTCAAGGATATCTGCTCCCAATCCAGCTACATCACCTACGTTATCTCCAACATTATCTGCTATGGATGCCGGGTTACGAGGATCGTCTTCTGCGAGTCCTTCTTCAACCTTTCCAACAAGGTCAGCGCTCATATCTGCAGCTTTTGTATAAAGGCCGCCTCCAACCCTATCGAATAAGGCGATTAGACTTGCTCCCAGTGAGTAGGAACTAACAAGCATAACACTGTCAAGAAAAGATATCCTTCCAAATGCTTTAGAGATACCAGTTATACTTTCATATACAAATAAATCCTGGTTGACCAAAAGGACAACTGCAAGTCCTGCTAATGAAAAACCAGCAACTGCCAGTCCCATTACTGAACCACCAGAAAATGCTACCTTAAACGCTTGAGATAAACCACTTCTGGCACCTTCAGTAACTCTTGCATTAGCCCTTGTTGCAGCGTACATTCCGATAACTCCTGCCATTTCTGAAACAAATGCACCAAATAAAAGTGCTAATGGAAATCTAAACGATTGAAAAATAACACCAAGCGCAGCAGCTATCAATATAGTTACAATAAATATCTTTCTGGCTTCTTCTGAAAGGAAAGCAGAGGCTCCTTTTTGAATATAACCAGAAAGTTCTTTCATACGATCTGTACCTTGAGAAAATTTAAGAGTCCTTCTTAACATTATCAAGGCGAGTATTGTGGAAAGAATTCCAGCAATTAGTGGAAAATATAGAGCATTCACGTTTTCTCCCTCCTTATTTGCGTTTTATTATATATTATCAGAAATCCCATCCTATATCCCATTTTTCTATTACATTTTCAGGTATCTTGTTTGTAAAGTCATGACCGGTTCTGAACACATATTTATTGCCCATCATAGGTCTGCTTCTACCGCCTCTTTGTCTTACGATATATAGAAAATCTTTACACCTGGTTACTGCCACGTAGAATATTCTCTCTTCTTCATCATAATTTCCTTCCATAATAGCCATTGCATGGGGGAAATCTCCAGGATTCACTGCGAGAACAAAAACAACATCCCATTCAAGACCCTTAGCCTGATGCACTGTTGTTAAAATGATATTATCAGATCGTTCTTTTTCTTCGTGTTCAATATCCACTTTTTCACTTACGGCAAGGTCTTCAAGCATAACGCCAATATCATCATATCTCTCACTTATATCTATAAGTCTTTCTAAATCAAGTCTTCTTTCCCTTGCATTGGGATACTTCTGATCCAGATAATCACCATAAAATGTTGCATAGAAATCTTCTACCGGTTTCGTTGGTCTGTCGTCGGCATTGTTTCTTTGTAGTAATGTTATGATTTTGTCAAGTTTGTATCTGTTTGATTCGAAGTTATTTATTATAGTATGAGGTTCAACACCATCATCAATTGCTGACATGATTGCTGTAATAATTTTAAAGGATGTTTTTGTACCCACACCAGGAAATAATCTGAGTAATCTGCCCCAGGAAAGCTGATCTTTCGGATTATATATAACTTTTAGAAAAGCAAGAGTATCTTTTACATGGGCTGTTTCAACAAATTTTGGTCCGGAAAAAAGTATGTAATCTATTTTTCTTTTGTCAAGTTCCATTTGCAATTCCATAGAATGATAGTGTGATCTATATAGCACAGCAATTTTTTCAGGCGAGATTCCATCATTAAGATGCTCTTCTATCTTTTGTGATACAAAAGCTGCCTCTTCCAGATTATCCCACGTCTCTGCAATAACCGGAACAGGGCCAGAATCTCTTACAGCTTTTAGCTCTTTCTCCAGAGAGCTACCAGGAACAATATTATTGATTAATTCAACTATTTCAGGCGTCGAACGATAGTTATTCTGAATTTTAAAAATATTTGCATCACCTTTGTTCAAAAAATCATAAACATTTTCAAATCTCGCACCGCGAAAAGAGTATATTGATTGGGCGTCATCTCCAACCACTATAAGATTCTTATTCACACTGGAAAGCATTTCAACTAGCTTGTATTGCACCAGATTGGTATCTTGAAACTCATCAACAAGCACCCACTGGAATCGCTCAGACTCTTTGTTCAAAATCTTAGGATTGTTCTCAAACAGTTCTGTTGCTTTTATTAGAAGATCATCATAATCAAGTGCATTATGGTCCAGTTTTATTTGTGTATAACGTTTCCAGATTTCTTCGATATGATCATATACACCCAAAAACTTTTTGTTCTTTCTAGCTATCGATTCTTCAAGATTTACCATACAGTTTATACAATAAGAGTAAATAGACAAAAGTACTCCAGCACTGGGAAGCACCGGTGCTTCTTCTTTTCCAATATCCTCAAGCAATTGTCCTCTAACATGTTTTATTAAATCCTTTGAATCTTCTCTATCCAGTATTGTGAAGTTATTGTCTATGTTCAGATATTTTGAATACTTTCTGATAAAGTAATTACAGATATGATGAAATGTACCACTTAACATTCCTTTAAGGCTTGAACCACTGGCCTTTCGAGCTCTATCAATCATTTCTTTAGAAGCTGCTCTTGTAAACGTTACAAGCAGTATATTTTCAGGTTTTATTCCCTGTGTAATCAGGTGAGCGATTTTAAAGGTAATTACCCTTGTTTTTCCTGAACCGGGGCCAGCTACAATTAAACTTCTCCCTCTTGAATTCAAAACAGCATCTAATTGTTCAGAATCCAGTGAGTTCTGCAAGAAATCTGGTATTGAATGTGGCTTTAGAGAATATTTTTTCATTGTAAACCTCCAATAGTTGATTTTATCATAAATTCTTTTTACTCATTTATTCTGGTATATTCTATTTAGGGGGTGAAATAATCAATTCAAATAATATCAATATAACCAGATCAATTGTTTTAATAATAACTGTAATAATCACTGGAGTTATTGGTTACTGCTCAATACAGGGTTGGGACCCTCTTCAATCTTTTTTCATGACAATTATTACCATCTCAACCGTGGGATATGGAACCCCTGAAGATTTATCAATGGCGGGTGAAATATTTACCAGTATCTTAATTCTTGCAAGTTTAACAATAGTATTGTATGCACTTTCAAATATCACAGCATTCTTCGTAGAAGGAAGAGTAAATGAAGTACTCAGGAGGCGAAAATTCTTGAAAAAAATTAGAAAGTTTTCAGAACATTACATAATTGTTGGTTCAGGTATGCTTGGTAGAAATATCTGTAGAGAACTATTAAAGATGGGTGAAAACATTGTAGTCATAGATAACAACGAGGAACTCATCAAACACCTTGAAGAAACAGAACAACCCGGTAGTGGTGAAGTTGTGTACCTTCTTGGAGATGCTACAAATGAAGAAGTTTTAGAAAATGCAGGAGTAAAAAAGGCAAATGGACTTATAACAACCTTACCCAGTGATGCTGACAATGTTTTTGTAGTTCTTACAGCAAGAAGCCTGAAAAAGGATTTAAATATTATCTCTGAAGTTACCGACCCCACCAATATGAAAAAGCTCGAATATGCAGGAGCAAACAGAACTATCCCTCTTCCTGAAATAGGAGCTCATCGTATAATTAATATGCTCTTAAACCCGGATATTGTCGGTTTTCTTGATTCAATAACCAGATCAGGAGGGCTGGAATTACGCTTTGAGAAAATAGACATTCCTGACAGTTTTCCTGAAGAAGGATTAACCCTTGAAAAAATGAAAATTCCTCAGAGAACCGGACTTATAGTAATTGCTGTTTCAGACGGTACTCAAAGTATTTTTAATCCCAGTGCTTCTACCAGTATTAAACGAGGATATTCAATCATGGTACTCGGTGAATACAATAAAATCGAAAAACTCAGAAACCTTATTAATTCAGGAGAGTTAACGTCTTGATTCTACTTTTTCGAGATATTCAACAATAGCAATAAAATTTAAGAAAATCATCTTCCCATGATTGATTTTCTTTCCATCATCTTTTTCAGGATGAAATTGAAAGCCATATATATATTTTTCTTTATGTTTGATTACTTGAATGGTTCCATCTGAATCAGTTGCAAGAAGATCAAAAACATCAGGTATTTCGCTCAATGCATATAGATGATTTTCCCAAACATTACTTTTTTCTGGGACACCTGTGAATATAATATCATCCTTCACTATGTCTAAAATATTCCATTTTCGCTCTTCATCAAATTTCAATTCAACACCATAGGCTTTCCCGATAATTTGATGACCCAGACATATCCCGAGTACAGGTTTACTTGTATTCATTATTATTTCTACACCATCAAGAAAATCCCCAGAAGAATCAAAATAATTATAAAAACTCGAACCTCCACCAACAATTATTGCAGAATAATTATCATCTTCTGGAAATTCATTTTCATATGTTCTGTATAACTTGTAAGGTATGTCATTATCTTTAAGAAACTTCTCTAAAGGAGATAAGCTATTCCCATAATCAGCATTATTAAGCAGGAATGCCAGTGGTTCCTCAAGTGCAAATAAAATATCGAAAAATCCCACCAACACTATTGCAAGAAAAAATATACTTTTCTTCATAAAACTTGACACCCCCAAACCTTGATGATAAACTATCTATGCCAGTAGCCGAGGTGGCGGAATTGGCAGACGCGCATGATTCAGGTTCATGTGGGCGCAAGCCTGTGCGGGTTCAAGTCCCGCCCTCGGCACCAGGAAAATGGGGATAGCGCTTTTAGTCTATCCCTTTTAATTTTCCACAAATGTAATCACCAAAATTCTTAACCAATTCACCATAAATTATTTTAAAAATCTATAGACCCACTTTTTTCAATAGAAATTCAAGTGCTACCTCAAAATCTTTTCCAAAAATCCTATCACCAGCATCTTCTGGCAAAATGTTAGATAATTCATTACATATTTCTTCAACAATTTTACCTGATTTCATTGGTTTATTGAATTGCATTGCTCTATATGAAAGCACCAGTTCTATTGTTAATAGTTTTTCCCAGTTATTGAATATTCTATCCAATTTCCTGGCTCCCCATGCCCCCATACTGACATGATCTTCCTGAAAACCAGATGTAGGGATACTGTCTGCAGATGCTGGATGGGCAAGGGTTTTGTTTTCAGAGGCCAGCGATGCAGCTGTATATTGCCAGATCATATAACCAGAATTCAACCCTTCAGACCCTTTTGTCAGAAAGGCAGGAAAGTCATTAAGCTTGGGATTTACCAATCTATCTATTCTTCTTTCAATCATGTTACCCATATCAGTCAATGCTATGGATAAAAAATCAAAAATCAGTGCTAGTGGTTCACCATGAAAATTACCACATGAAATTACATCTCCATTTTCAAATATTAGTGGATTGTCTGTGGCTGAATTCACCTCAATTTCAAGTGTTTTTATCACATGCATTAAAGTATCGTAAAACGCACCATATACCTGTGGTATAGTCCGAAGTGTATAAGGATCCTGAACCCTGTCACAATCCAGATGCGAACTTCTAATTTCGCTGTTTTCCAGAGATTCCCTTAACACCTCTGCCACAATTTTCTGGCCTGGATGTTTTCTTACATTTTGCACTCGTTCATCAAAAGGAGATGTACTGCCTTTAAGCGCATCTACAGAAATGGCAGCTATTTTTATTGCTTCGACGAATAATTTATTTACAGCATAAGCCACGCATGCACCAATTCCAGCCATAAAAGCTGTTCCATTTACAAGACTCAATCCTTCTTTGGCTTTGAGTGTCAATGGTACAAGGTTGTTCTGTTCTAAGGCAACTTTTGAATCGATCAATTCACCTTTGTAGAAGACTTTTCCCTCACCAATTAATGACAGTGCAATATGGGATAAAGGTGATAGATCACCACTGGCTCCAACAGATCCCTGTGAGGGAACATATGGAGATATACCACAGTTAATGTAATCAACAAGTCTTTCTACAACAACCGGTCTTATTCCTGAATAACCCTTACATAAGCTATTTGCTCTTATCAGCATAACAGCCTTTACATACTGAACTTTTAATGGGTCACCTACACCAGCTGCGTGAGATTTGACAATATTTTCTTGAAGAAGCTCAATTTCTTTTCTTTCTACCCTTTTATTTGCAAGAATTCCAAAACCTGTATTTACTCCGTAAATGGTTTTCTTTTCAATATCCTTTTCTAGTCGTTCTCTATTTTTCCCCAAGATAGAAAGCGTTTTACTATCTATACTTACTTTTTCATCTTTGAATGCAACGTTATAAATATCTTCAAGTGTTAAACTATTTCCATCTATGACTACCAATAAAGACCCTCCATCATTATCGAACGGTTTCCAGCCCGGGTATTGTGAATTTCTTTTCAACTCTTCCAAAAAACCATGTAAATAAGAGCACCACTACCAGATACATTACAGCGACTATTAAATAAACTTTGAAAAACTGAAAATTTCTGCTCGCAATGAACTTCGCCTGAGTCATCAGTTCCGGAGCGCCCACAATATATGCTAAAGATGTATATTTCAAAAGATAAATGAATTCATTTGTCCAGGAAGGTATCACCTTTCTTAAAGCCTGAGGGAGCATTATGTTGGAAATTGATTGTAAATGGGTCATTCCAATCGATCTTGCTGCTACCATCTGGTTATCTTCAATTGATTGAATTGAACCTCTTAAGTATTCAGCCTGATAGGCAGCACTGTTTATAGAGAAACCAATAATCGCAGCGGTAAATGGTGTCAAATTTATGCCATAAGGCGGTAAGCCAAAATATAGTATAAATAGTTGAACAAGCAGTGGAGTTCCTCTAATAACCTCAATAAAAACCATTACCAGTATTGAGAATGGTTTTGGACCGTAAACCCTTATTAAAGCGAGCAAAATTCCTATGACGAAACCAATGACAACTGCCAGAAGAGTCATCTGCAAAGTAACTCCAAGACCTTCAATTAAGACGTTCCAATGATTCAAAAAAATCCTAAACACGTCTTTAGAAAAAACTATAAACTCTTGAAGTTTATTAATGAAACTCTGAAACACATTAATCAACAGATCCACTACTCTTCACCTTCACCGTAAAGTTCGGTAAGTTTAAACAGGAACTCCTTTGTGCGGGGTACTTTTGGATCCTTAAAAAGCTGCTCAGGTGGACCCTGTTCAACTATAACGCCATTTTCCATAAAAATAATTTCATGAGAAACAGTACGGGCAAAACCCATTTCATGGGTAACGACTAACATGGTCATACCACTTTTTGCCAGAACTTTCATAACGCCAAGCACTTCTCCAATTAACTCAGGATCAAGCGCTGAAGTTGGCTCATCAAAAAGGATGATTTCTGGGTCCATGGCAAGCGCTCTGGCTATTCCAACTCTCTGTTTCTGCCCGCCAGATAATTGCGCAGGATATTTATTCATCTGATCATCAAGACCAACACGAACGAGTTCTTCTTCTGCAATTTTTTTAGCTTCCTTTTTGTTCATGTTTTTCACCTTTGTTAATCCAATCATCACATTTTTTAAGGCTGTCAAATGGTTAAACAGACCAAAATCCTGAAATACAAATCCAATCCTTTGTCTTATTTTGTTTAAATCCTTTTCCTCTGTTACATCTACACCTCGTAATAAAATCTCTCCATCATCAGGTTGGACAAGCATATTAATGCACGTAAGGAGGGTGCTTTTTCCTGTTCCACTTGGTCCAATTATTACCTTCGTTTCTCCCTCTTTAACATCAAAACTTACATCCTTTAACACTATATTATTTTTAAAGCTTTTTCTAAGATTTTTGATTCTTAGCAAAACTTCATAGTTACTATTATTCATCGTATTCTCTCCCTTGACGAAAAACCTGGGATCTCCAATCTTTTTTCAAGATTTCCGATTCCTCTATTTACAACCAGTGTTATGAATAGGTAGATACTTGCAACAGTGAGATAGATAAGCATAGGCTCATACTGTGTAGAAATAATATATCTACCCTGACGAAGTAACTCTGTTACTCCCAGTGCAAAAGCAAATGAAGAATCTTTCAGAACAATCGTAAATTCATTGGTCCATGGAGGTAAGGCCACTCTTATAGCCTGAGGAAGCACCACATGCCTGAAACCTTCGAAACTTGTCATTCCCAGTGATCTGGCTGCTCTCATTTGAGTGGTATTAACAGATTGTATTGCACCACGGAAAATCTGAGACTGGTAGGCAGAACTCCTTATACCAAGTCCAACAAAACAAGCCACAAAGGGTGAAAAATGTATCCCAGCTTCGGGAAAGCCATAAAATATCAAAAACAATATTACCAGTCCAGGGATACTTCTCACGACTCTTTCGTAACCGCTTATCATATTTCGAATGAATTTGTTGCCATAAACCTGACCAAAAGAAAAGGGCAGGGCTATAACAAGCCCCAGCCCCAAAGAAAGGAATGTTATTTTTAATGTTACCCATGTTCCAGCTAAAAGTGCTGGAAAAGAATTTACAATAATCTCAAATTTTTCGATGGTATTAACTTCCCTTCATTAGTGATTCAGATATTATTACTTAAAGTATATACCAATAAGCTCATCCATTTTACCTGACTCTTTAACTTTCTCAAGACCCTCGTTCAACTTCTCAAGCAATTCTGTATTTCCTTCTTTAACAGCTATTCCATATTCTTCATAGGTTTTTATTATTCCAACTATCTTGACAGGTCTGATTTTTGAATATCTTTCTGCAACAGGGGAATCAAGTACTACTGCATCTACATTTTCATTAACAAGATCGGTCATTGCAAGTACGAAAGTTTCATACCTTTTAAACTGTCCTTCAAGAATACCGGTGTTTACAAGGTTTTCTTCAACCCAGATATCTCCTGTTGTTCCTGTTTGTGCTCCTATTTTATTATCTCCAAACAATACAGTTATATTTTTATCTGAATCTTCTTTAACAGCAACACTCTGGTCGGCTGTCCAGTAAGGATCAGTAAAATCCACCGCTTCTTCTCGATCTTCTGTAATTGTCATTCCAGCGATAACAATATCGAGATTTCCTGTCATCAGAGCAGCTATAAGAGAATCGAAACTCATATCCACAATTTCTATTTCTAAATCCATCTCATCTGCTATAGCTCTTATAAGATCCATATCGAATCCTACATACTTTCCATCTTCGACATATTCAAACGGTGGAAAATCAGCACTGGTACCTACTCTGTAAGTTTTTGCAAAACCAAAACTAACTGAAACTAAGATTAAAAGAGCTACAACCAATAATTTCTTCATATTTTCACCTCCGTTTTTTGTCTGAAAGTAACCCACAACATCTATATAATCATTAGTACCTATTCTTATTATACTAAATGCAACACTTTAAACAAAAAAAGCTGTTATATTTCTAAAGGTGATGTATATGAAGGTTGGTATAGCATTGAGTGGCGGAGTTGACAGTGCTGCTGCTGCAGTAGATCTTATTAGAAAAGGTTACGAAGTCACAGCTTATCATATGAAAACCATTCCTGAAGTAACCTTTGAGAATATTCCTGAAAAAACAAAGGTATGTTGTAGCCCTTCTGATACGCTTGATGCAAAGAAAATAGCTGATATTCTGAGGATTAAGATCAACATAATAGACATTAGGGATTTTTTTAAGAAAAATATAATCGACTATTTTGTTGATGAATACACAAATGGAAAAACTCCAAATCCCTGTGTTGTATGCAACAATGTGATTAAATTTGGTAAGTTGATGGAAATTGCAATTGATGATGGTATGGAGAAATTTGCAAGCGGACACTATGCAAAAATAATCAACGATGAAAAACTTGGTCATGTCATCTCAAGAGGTAAATCCTTGCAAAAAGATCAGAGTTATTTTCTTTCAAGAATAAAAAAGCACAAATTAGAAAAAATAATCTTTCCAAATGGTAATAAAACAAAACAAGGAATAAGAGCTCTCGCAGAACAATTTACACTTCCTGTTCATAAAAAAAGAGAAAGTCAGGAAATCTGCTTTATTCCAGATAATGACTACAGACGTTTTCTAAAAGAAAAAGGAATAAAACCGCAAAAGGGAAATATAATAGATGAGTATGGCAAAATACTTGGTACACACAATGGTTTGCCATTCTATACAATTGGACAAAGGAAAGGTCTGGGAATAACATCATCGGAGAAGCTTTACGTAGTAGATTTTGATTATGAGAATAACATGATGATTGTAGGTCCAAAAGAAAAAACATATAAAACACATTTCACCATTGAAAAAGAAAATTGGTTTGTGGATAACCCAAAGGAACTTGATTTAAAATGCATGATAAGAAGTTCAATGACTCCTGTTTCATGCCAGATCATCATAAATACTAAAGAAACTGAAATTATTTTTGGAGAACCCGTATCTGCAATTACTCCCGGACAGCTTGCAGTTGTTTATCATAAAAACTATGTTATTGGAAGCGGCTTTATTTCTGAAGTGATCGAATAATTGTAAGCAAGAACCAACTGTGATAAAATCTTTGAAGCCAGGGGATAGTTCAGCTGGAAGAACGCTGGTTTCGGGAATCAGAGGTCCGGGGTTCAAATCCCCGTCCCCTGACCAAAAAACCTCACGATCATTATCGTGAGGTTTTCTTTTTTGTTAACAATTTATAAGTGCAATTTATAAGACACTCGATTGTGAGTGAAATTTAAAATCGGACTCTATGTATCGTTTTATTATTCATGGTAAAAGGAATATCATTTAATTAGCCTTAATTAAATGAGGAGTGATATTATGAAAAAGTATTTTATTGCTGTAATATTGGTTGCTGTACTCTTGAGTTTAATCTCATGCGCACCTACGTTAAGATTGTTGGGAAGAAGAATCCTTATTGATAATACCCATAATAATGAAAGTAACTACGATGGATTTACAAAAGAGGACTTCTTTGGAACTTTAATAAGCACACTTGAATCAGAGTTTAACACTGTACATTTTACTTCAGAAGTAGGATTTGTCCCAGAAAAATATGACATCCTTATTCTCGATGCCCCTTTCACATCATACACATCAACAGAAAAAAACAAAACAAATAATTTCCTTCAAAGTGGCGGCACTCTTGTAGCTTTAGGTGAATATTATGGTTATTGGAACAGAAGCTACCTAAACGATATGCTCAGTTATTTGGGAGTCGGTATCCGTTTTGAGGCTACTCATATTTTCGATTCAACAAATTACTATCAACATACCGTCTGGCCTATAATTAGCGAATTTTACAGCCATCCCTTAACTAACTCTGTTAATTCAATTGTTCTCATTGGAGCAGCTAGCCTTAATGTGTTTGGTAATGCAGACGTTATTGCTGAATCATCAACAGTTAGTGTTTCAGAAACGTTCAAAACTCAGAATTTAAATTCAACAAGTCCTACATCCACTGATAATCATTTATTTTCCCCTCAGATAATTATCACAGTGCCTATAATAGCAGTTGATAGTGTTGGCCAGGGAAAAGTGGTTGCAATTCCTGATGTGAACCTTTTTGGAGATGATGTATACTACAACGACACTGATTTCATAGATTTATATGACAACAAAGATTTACTAATGAATATAGTGAACTGGTAAGCGTTTTGTTCAATATAAAAGTCAGGGTTTATTACCCTGACTTTTTATTAATATTTCGAATAAAATAGTTGTGTCAATTTACTACTTTGAAATGAACTGACTCCTAAAACTGATTTTATAATATAAACTTATATCTATATATTTCTATTATTATTTCGTTCTTCACTTAGTTATAAATTATCACCTTATAGAAGCCAGCTGTAGTGTATGTCATTTTTTCACGTTTTTTCTAATATTTTATTTAATACTCAAGCATAATCGTCTTCTATTTATATCATATAAATCAATATTTTATTAATAAATAGGATTTTTCACGTTTAATTGATACTAAGTCGTTACTCTATAGTTATGTTCGACTCTAACATTAAGACTGGTTTTAATCTATTACTGTAATATCATTAATTAACCTGATAATTATGAGGAGGAATTATTATGAAGAAATATCTAATAGCTGCGGTACTGGTTATTGTTTTTTTGAGTTTGATTTCCTGTGCACCTACTATGAGGTTACTTGCCAGAAAAATACTCATCGATAATACGCACTATAACGTAAAAAACTTTGATGGTTACGGTAAAAACGTATTCTATGAAACATTGATAGAAGAAATGAGTGAAAGTTTTCATACACTACATTTTACTTCAGATGTTGGATTTGCACCTGATGGATATGATGTATTTATACTGCCTGCTCCCTTTAATTCATATTTGGCTTCTGAGAGAAATAAAATCTATAATTTTCTTGACAATGGCGGAACACTTGTTGCAATGGGAGAACATGGGGGATTCACTAATAATATTCCTCTAAATACATTACTTACTTCTCTCGGAGTTGATATTCAATTTATGACAAACACTATTCATGATAATATCAATTACTACGACGACACTTCTGAACCAATAATTAGTGAATTTTTAGATCATCCAACTACAAATTTTCTTGATAGCATAGTACTTTTCGCAGCATGTAGCCTTGATGTTTTTGGTAATGCCAGTGTTGTTGCAGAATCAACAACATTATCTGCACCAGAAATATTTATTGGTGAAAATTTTGGTTCTGCAATTTCTTCATCTGCTAAAGGCTTTTTGCATGAGCCACAAGTTACAATAGCCGTTCCTATAGTAGCAGTAGATAGTGTTGGTACAGGTAAAGTTATTGCAATTCCGGATACTAATCTTTTTGCTAACAATGTGTATGATGGAACGCCTTATATCGACGTTCACGACAATTTTCAGTTTTTTTATAACATACTTTTCTGGTAAAATATATTATTCTTTTATATGGCCGGGATTGTTCCCGGCTTTTTTTTGCCTATTTAACCTGGGCTAAATGATTTATTGAATATAAATGGTAACATTGAACAACAGTGAAACAAAATATTTGAGGAGGCTAATTATGACAGATAGTAATGAGAACATTAATCAAACTAATGAGGAAGAGCTTGAATTTTTTTCTATAACAGATGAAAGCGATGAAGAGCATAATTTTGCTCTTATAACAGAATTTGAAAGCGGTGGGAAAAAATACTGGATTTGCCAGGAAGCCAATTTTGAAGATGATAACAAGGTAGAACTAAATGATGATGCTTATATAGCCTTTAGAGTCGAAGAAGACGAAGAAGGAAATGCTTATCTTGATTCCCTCGATGACGATGAATTTGAGCGTCTTAACAAAGATTGGCAAGAGTATATTGAAAATCTTGAAGAAAACGATGGAGAAAAATAGCTAAAGAATATTGCTTTGTTATCCTCCTTTTTTCTTAAAGTTGTATAATGGTTTTAGAGAAGGGAGTGAGGAAAATGATCCTTTCGACAGGGGTTTTCCTGCCCGAAATAAAACCGATTATTGACAACATGACCACGTTAGAAACCGGTGAAATACTTGGAAGAACCTATAACCGTGGAGTAATTGGACAGAATGAAATAGTTGCAACAAGTGGATTTGTAGGAAAAGTTGAAACTGCAGTGATTATCCAAAAATTTGTTGATGTTTTTAATCCAAATCAGATAATATTCACATCTGGTGTTGGAGCTCTCGATGATAATCTGGAACCCGGTACGATAATTGTTGGTACTGAATTTCAGCAGTATGATGTTTTCTTGCCAATGCGTTCTGGAATGGTAAGTGTAAACTCAGATGATACACCAGCTATTCAACATCTCAAGGAACATGCAAGAGAAACCTTGTTTTGTAAGATAATATCTGGAGACAAAATCGTAATGAATAAAAAAGAAAGAGATGATTTGCGTAAGAGATTCAACGCGCGGTGCCTGGACATGGATTCAGCTGTCCTTGCGCGTGTTGCTTCAATGAACAATGTTGGTTTTACAGTAGTTAAAGTGGTACTCGATTATTGTGATGAAAATAGCGAAAAAGACTTCAGCAAAAATTTTGAAAAGTATGGACATCTGCCAGCAGAGCTCATTGCTGAATTACTGAAAAAGCATATCCTTGATTTTAAGAAGAAAAAATAGGAGGGCATTCAAATGGCTTGTATATTTTGTCGGATAGTCAGCGGAGAGGTTAATGCTGATATAGTAGAAGAAACTAATAATTTTATTGCATTTCGAGATGTAAATCCAGTAGCGCCTACACATATACTGGTTGTTCCTAAACAACATATTGATAACCCTTTATCACTCCAGTCACTTGGTGGAGAAGCTTTGCAGGAAATGTTTCAGCTTATAGAAAAGATTGCAAAAAGAGAAAATATTAATAAAACTGGTTATAGATTGATTCTAAATAATGGTAAAGATGCCGGACAGGAAATTGAACATCTTCACTTTCATATTATCGGTGGAAGAAAAATGGGAAGGCTTGGTTGATTATTGAAAGATAATAATAAGAACAAAGGTACCTTTCAACACTATTATTCGAAAAATCCTGCTTCACCATTCAAGAAAAAAACTGTTGAACTGTATTTAGACAGTGGAATGAAGTTGACTTTCGTTACTTCTTCAGGTGTATTTTCGTTCTCAAGAGTAGATCGTGCAAGCAGATTGTTAATTGAGAATTGTGAATTAAATCCTAAGGGTTCATTATTGGATATGGGCTGTGGTTATGGTCTTGTTGGTATAACATTAAAAAGGAAATACCCCGATATTGATCTTTACATGAGTGATATAAATGAACGCGCTTGTACTTTATCAAAAATTAATGCCAGAGACAATAATATCGAAGTTGACATTCGAAATGGAAATCTTTTTGAACCCTGGAATGATAAAAAGTTTGATTCTCTACTTATAAATCCCCCTTTTGCAGCTGGTAAAGATGTCTGGCAAAAGATGATAACTGAATCGCCCTTACACCTCAATAAAGAAGGCAGACTTAACATTGTGGCTTACCACAACAAAGGTGGGGCACGTATAGAAAAATTAATGGAAACTGTTTTTTCCAATGTTAGAACTCTAGTGAAATCTGGAGGAATAAGGGTTTATGTCTCCGTCAAAACATGAAATTCTGGTAGAAATGAAAGATGTTCTTGTTAATAAAAGGGGTAAAAAAATACTGGGTCCCATTTCAATGAACATTGCTAAAGGCGAACATATAGGAATTATCGGGCGAAATGGCTCCGGAAAAACAACGCTTTTACAATCCATTATGGGCATTACAAAAATAAATAAAGGACATATTAGCTCGTGTGAAAGCGGTTACGTATTCCAAAATCCTGATAATCAGATAGTTGGAAGTACTGTTTTTGAAGATATAAAATTCAGTGTAATGAATCTTGGCATGACTCCTGAAGAAGAAGATACATACACTGAGGAAAAATTAAAAGAGCACTCTCTTCATTCTTTGAAAAATCGTGATACATTAACCCTTTCTGGAGGTCAAAAACAAAAATTAACTTTAGTTTCCGTCCTGGCAACTAAACCTGAACTTTTACTACTTGATGAACCGTTCAGCATGCTTGATAGGATTCAGCGTGACAACATACAGAACTTCATTAATTCATTAAACAGAAGAGGAATTACCCTAGTTATAGCTGGAATAAAATTATACGATCTGATTCATTGTAAAAGAATTATTTTGCTGGAAGATGGAGAAATTGTTTTTGATGGAAAAACAAAAGAGGTAGTAGAACATGTTGAAATATTTGAAAAATATGACATTGTAGTCCCTCAGTATATCAGGTAAATTAATTATGTTAACTCTATCTAATGTAACACATGTCTATCATAGTAGTAACGGCGAAAATATAAAAGCACTTGTTGGAATAAATTCAAGCTTTAGCATGGGAAGTGTTAATTTAATCATAGGTTCTAATGGTTCAGGAAAGTCAACTCTGTTACTGATTTGTTCCAAACTTCTTAAACCAACCTTTGGAGAAGTTTCTTATTTCAAAAAAAACGGAAAAGTAAACCTTAGTAATATCGGATTTGTATTCCAATATCCTGAAAACTATTTCTTTGAAGAAAATGTTTTTAAGGAAGTTACTTTTGCTGTTAGAAACTATAGATTAAACAATATAAAAGAGCGTTATGACAAAGTAATGGAATTTGTAGGCCTGGATTCAGAAAAATTTGCAAAATTATCTCCCTTTGAATTATCAGGAGGAGAAAAGAGAAAAATCGCTATCGCCAGTGCTCTTGCACATAATCCTGATTATCTTTTCTTTGATGAACCCACCGCTTCACTCGATGATAGAGGATTTGAAAAGTTAAATTCATTGTTAATTAATCTCAAAAAATCAGGTAGAACAATCATTATATCAACACATTGGCCAGAGGACTTTTTCGATATTGCAGATAAAATAGTTGCCCTTAACTCAGGCAAAAAAGTCTTTGAGGGAAATACTAAGAAATTCATTCATGATGTAAAATTAAGATACAGAGAGTTTGGACTTGTATTAGACAAGAAGCTTCAACATTTTGTTTCATCATTTGAAAGTAAGAAATAACCAGAGAAAGTGGGAACCATATGCTGAATATTTCGGTAATAGTAAATAGCATTGCAGTAATAATCGGTTCATTTTTTGGCCTACTTGGCGGAAAAAAGTTATCAGATAATAGTAAGGATATTCTTTTCAAGGCTATAGGTTTATTAACAATCGGTCTTGGAATATCATTGTTTCTTGAATACAATAATGCGCTCGTGGTTCTTGGGAGTCTCGCAATCGGAGGTTTGATTGGCGAATACTTCAAAATTGAAAAGCAGCTTGGAAAGCTTGCAGGAGGAGAAAAACAGGATCCCGATTTCGTGAAAGGTTTTGTGACTGCGACTGTTTTGTTTATTGCCGGACCAATGACCATTGTAGGCTCCATAAAAGCCGGGGTACAAGGAAATAACGAAATAATCTTTCTAAAATCTCTTATGGATGGACTTTCTTCTATAATGCTTGCAGCAAGTTTTGGAACAGGGGTTTTAATGTCAGCCATCTCTGTGTATCTGGTCCAGGGATTCCTTGTTAGCTTTTCAGGATCACTCCTGTTTCTTCAAAATGAAGTGTACCTCGGAGATTTTTCCGGAGTGGGTGGTTTGATTCTTCTGGCTCTTGGAATAAGATTACTTAAAATTAAAGAAATCAAAGTGGGAAATTTTTTTCCAGCTTTAATTCTATCTCCCTTTTTGACTTACATTGGATTGCTTTTTAGTTGATCTTCCACGCAGATATTCCGGTTAGACTCAACTTTGACAGCAAGAGAGGAAAAAGAGTAGAAAAAAGCTCTGAAAGGGG
>CAYTVB010000008.1:0-65027 GCA_964441735.1 uncultured Thermotogaceae bacterium | reverse complement strand
ATTTTATTCTCCTCTTGAGAGGAGTGGCGCGAAGCGACGAGGTGTGTAATCCGCCAAAGGCGCAAATCCGAGCGAAGCTCGCATATCCTGATCTTTGATCAGCATATCCGCCTGTTCCCCAAGGCGCAAATCAGTGCTTTAAGAACCATCGTTGGACGCTAAACGTGTTTTTTATAATTGTCTGATCTCATTTCTTTGAAAGCTCTTCTGAAGAAAACCATGAACCATGAGAAGGATATATCACCTTTGCACCAGCAGTCAGAAGCTTTTCCCAGCTTTCATAGACTTTGTCATAATCCTCCGCTATCAATGGTCTCTTTCTTAATCCGAGAAATTTCATAAAATTCATGGCTGCATCACCAATATATGCGTTTCCATTATCCATTAAAAGAGAAATTGAGCCGTTGGTGTGACCAGGTGTCTCCAAAATTGTTCCTTCAATACCATGTTTTCTTAAAAGGTTGCTATCTGATTCAAGAACGATGTCTTTTTTTCTAAGCGTTATTTTTGGTTGTTTAATCAGTGAAATAAATCCCATTAATAGTTTTGTGCGTCTATTTAAAGGGGTAATTTTCTTAACTGACTTCCCTGTTTCCAGAGGAAGTATCTCATTTTTATGCACTATAATTGATGCCTTGGTTTTCTCAAGAATTTCACCAAGTGCGTTTATATGATCAGCGTGATGATGGGTTATCATTATATATTTGATATCATTCCAGTTGATTCTCCTCTTACTAATCTGCTTTTCAGCATTGTTGAAACGTTGTCCGGTGTCAATAAGTAGAAAGCCATCTTTTCCTTTAATAAGATATATATTAGTCATCCCAGATTTTATTAGAATATTATCAACTCCTTCGTTGATTTTATAAATAAATATCACTGCTATATAATTGAATATGAAGAAATGAATTTTAATACGACTAAATTATACGCTCACTTAGTAAGTATTTGCGTGTTATTAGTTATATATCGTTATATGGTTTATACTAAAGGTAGGAATAACTGACTTATTATTGTGATAGATTCCATTTATTATCTAATTTTTTTGGGGTTGATTTTGTGGGTCTGAAGGCGAAAAGGCAACTTTCACCTAATGAAGTGTTCGAAATTGAAAAGCGCTTCGATGGAAAAAAGTGGACGGTAATCAACAGGTCTTCTGCTGGACTTATTATTACTAAAAAATCCATCCTGCCAAATAAATGGATTTTCAAATCTTTAAAGAAAGACGAAAAATTTCTCGTCGTACTTTTTGGTGAGAATAAGAACAACGGAATAACCATAAAAGAATTCGCTGATCTAGAAAAGGCTGAAGATGCATTGATTGACCTTCTGGCTGAGGAATCAATTAATGGAAAAGATAGCGAGTTTTTTTCGAACCTTTCTGATGGTAAAGAACGTTTTCATCACTTTACGAAAACAAAATACGAAAGAATTGTTGAGTCGAATAATGACCTTGTGGACTGTCTCGGAAAATTGTTTAAAACTGAAAAAGCAGTTAATGAAATCGCAGAAACGATAACCGCAAGACCGGTAGAAATTGAAACCTACGCAGTACAGGCATTTAAGCATTTTTACATACCATACAGGGATATTCCGGAAACCATTTGCAAAAGATTGGCACAGATGACTCTTGCAGGAAACGAAATAAATAACTTTTTGAAACAGCATTTTGAAAGAATTCTCAAGGACCATCCCGTTTCTTCTGTAAAAAACTCAGTTAACGCGATTGTTCAATCTCTTGATAAGTTTCTCATTTATTTGAAAAAGACTTATCCTTCAATGGTTATTCAACCGGAGCCTTTCAGAATGGCAATAACAGAATACTTAAAAGATGAATTGCCGAAAGGTTCAAGAATCATTGATGTAATAGATGAAGCTCTAAATAGAAACAAGTTGAGCACCAGGGCACTAGCTATCATTCATCCTGTTATTTTCGAAGAATTTCTAAGAGAGTTGCATATACTTTTAAAGGAAACACTGGATGATATTGTATGGATTGTTCAAAAAAAGAAGAAGATTCTGATGCCAAAACGGAATGCAGGTGAATATTTTAATTACAATGCGGTTCTTGTTAATCCCAAAATAGACATTGAAGAGAATGCTTCAATCATAAATGAAAAGAATGAATTAAAGATTCTCACAGAGGGAATTAAAATACAGAGGATTTTTAAGAGTGAACTGATCCCTTATAAAAATATTACATTGGAAGATGAACTGGTCGAATTATCTTCAATTGCATTCACTCCATCCTCGAATAAAAATCCTACTGATTTCAAATGGAAAATTCAAAAAGAAGACGATGATGAAGATCAACGTAGAGGGAAAAATTTTAAAGTTCCTGTCTACAACTTTTTACATGTAAAAGTATTTAATGAAGAAGAACTCCTGTTGGAAGCTTTAATCGAAAATGCAGGTCAGGAAGCAAGAAATAGAATTCATAAAATAGATATGGTTGTACAAAAATGGAAGAATGTCAGGAATAAGATTGACAGCATGATGGGCAATAAAACAATAAAGACAGAACCTGTCAAGACTTCTTCAACAAACCAACCACCAGTTGACGATTTATATGAAAAGGTTTCACCGATGGTAGGTGAAGTCATAAAAGAGAAGGAAACAACCAAAAGCAAAGAAAAAAAGGCAATAGCGGGTGAACCTGTTGAAAAGAAAAAACGTCAATCGGATGAAGATAGAATTATGAACCATTTTTACAGTGTTATCGAGAATTTGTCTACGGAAGAAAAGAATGCTGTTTACGAGATTTTATCGTTGGAACCAGGAGAGCTTCACTCACTCGACAATATATCTATCGACAAGCTTCAACTGATGTCATTGGCAGCGAAATTATCCTTTGAGCAGAAACCATTGATCGAGATAGTTAACAAAGGAGGGTATCAAATAGTTTGGGGTAGAAAATTTCCTGAAGCTTTGCACAAAAGGATAAAGAGTGAGCTTAATGAATGAGTTTGGTGAAATTCCTATGGATAATAAAATCGAAGAGAAGTATCGGCGCATCTTCGATGGAGACTGGAAACGCTATCGGAAATTTGGACTAAAACTCGCTAAGGAAGGTGGCATATTGCCTTCCGGAACCTGGAATAAAACGACCAAAGCTGTAATTAAATACCTTTACATAAAACACATAGAGCAAGTGACACCGGATACAGCTGAAATCGCGAACCAGTTGAAGATAAACGAAGCGACATTGTTACAATCAGTGGAATTTATTGAAAGCAGGGTATCTTATTTTCTAAATTCAGTGGACAGGAAAATTCAAACATACATAAAGCTTTTCAAAACATCTATGGAACAGATAAAGATACTCTGCGACAAAAAATATATAACAATAAAAGAATTTTTGGATTATACGAAGCATCTGTGCCTTTTCTGGAATATTACTCCACCACTAGAGATAGAAAAATTCTTTTCAAGATATTTCTATCTCACCGGTTTCAGAGCAAAAAGTGGACGTACAGCATCTGAAGGCATAGAGCTGTATGTAACCCCGACAGCCAGAAACAGATGCGTCTTAATTGAGGTTAGAGGTGATTCAGATGGACTATAGACCAATGTTTGATGCGATAAGAGCGGGAGTAGCTATCCCTGAAGAATATGCTTTCAACATGATCATTGGAAGGGACAATGAAAAAAAGCTAATTGAAAATGATATTGATTACATATCTCAGACGAATATGAGTAAAATCAGGATTTTTATGGGTGATTATGGGTATGGAAAAACAACCCTTGCCAAGTATGCGATAAGTGTGGCGAGTCAGAAGGCATTTCTTTATTCTTCGTTGACAGAGAAAGATTATAAGGGAATTTATAAGCAGGATGAATTCTTTAAAACTATTATGAGGAATCTAAAATTTGCAGGATTTGAAGACAATCCCCTTGAATTCATAATGAACACATGGGCAGAGAAGATGGAAGAAAAACATGGCGAAAACATAAAAGAATTCAGCATAGAACAGATAGGAAAGTATTTGAAGAATGAAGAAAAGATTAGCGGTGGATTTTTAATCGATATTTGCGCAGCGTATCTACATAACTTCATTAACAAGAAGAATAACGGTCATCTGCTGGCCTATCTTTATGGAGATAAGATTGAAAAGAGAGAGTTAAGACAGTATGGTATAACGCATTTTTTGGAAGACGATGGCTGGAACTTTTTGGATAATTTTATGAGCCTTATGAGAAGTCTGGGAGTTATTCAAGGGTTGCTTCTTGTGATGGATGAACTTGAGAATCTAAGGCAGTGCAGATCTGACATACGGGGTAAAACCTACAACCACCTCAGGGATATCTTCGATAAACTTCCGGGTGGTGAGATAAAGGGTATATACAGCATATGGCTGGGCACAATGGACTGGCTGGAAGACGCCAGTAAAGGCATTAAATCGTATTCAGCTCTATATGACAGGATAAAGAGTGAAACTCAGGTTCAAACAAGTGAATCGATAGTAATTGAGATGGGGTATTTGAAACCAGGAGATGTTAAGGAAGTTGTGGAAAAATTTACATCGCTTTATGAAGAATCCTATTCAGCGAATCTCGGTTCTGAAAAGTTAAAACAAATACAGAAACATGCAGTTAGTAAATTTTCGGATTCACAGGGAGAGATTTCCATAGCTCCAAGGAGAATAATTAAATGGCTGGTTGAAGTACTCGACAGAGTCAAAGATTCACCCAGTGCTATCGATGATGTTCTCGAACAGGTTCCCGTGGCATTAACCACCGGTGAAGATAGCGGAGCCAACTACGACGAATTATTTGATGGAGAAGATGAAGATGAGTAAGCATCTAGACGGCAAGGTTGAAAATTTTATAAAAAACGATCTCAGATGGTTGAGTTTTACAGAGGTTCAAAAAAAAGCGATACCTCAAATACTTGAAGGCAACAACGTTCTCATTGAGTCAGGAACGGCCTCTGGAAAAACAGAAGCGGCGATGATTCCCATCCTCGATCTTATGCTAAAGGACAAAGCACCTGGAATCCGCTGTATATATTTTGCTCCATTGAAGGCTCTGATAAACGATATAACGAACAGGCTGATGGATATATTCAAACCCTTTGGTTTTGATGTCGCCAGATGGCATGGAGAAGTATCATTCACAGATAAAAAGCACGCCATCTCGAAGGCTTCCATACTGGTTACAACGCCAGAATCAATGGAAGGCATGCTGACATCTAAAAAGGTTCCCGGTGAAACATTTAGCAATCTAAGATTTGTAGTGGCCGATGAGGTTCATAATTTTGCTGCCAGTCCCAGAGGCAGCCAGATGGTGTGTCTTCTTGAGAGATTGCAGCTGTATACGGAATACAGGTTGCAGCGAATAGCCATGTCTGCTACGGTTGGAAGCATAAATGAAATACTTGACTGGTTTGTCGGTGGTAGTGAATTACCTCCGGTCATTGTATCCAACTCCAAACAACGGACAAAAAGTATTCATGTGGTACATGAAGATGAAATAGAAATAGCAAAGCTTGTGAAACATCTTCAGAGTAAAGAAAACAGAAAGATAATTATTTTTACCGATTCAAGAAAAAATGTTGAGAAATACTCGAGAATACTCAACGAAAATGGTGTTCATGCTCTGACTCATCACAGTTCGGTTTCTAAAGAACTCAGAGAACATGTGGAAAGTAGATTTAAGGCAAAAAGAAAAACAATGGTAATAATTGCAACATCCACCCTCGAAATGGGAATAGATATTGGAGATATTGACCTGGTACTGTTCCTTGATGTTCCATATACAAACGCCTCCTTTGTTCAGAAAATTGGACGGGCTGGTCGTAAGAGCTCACACACAAAAGCGTGGGTCATAGCCAGAGATTACGACAGTCAAATGAGATTGCTGGGAGTTTCTCAAATGCTTGAAGATGATGTTGTCGAAGGGATCTTTCCGCTCGATTACTATCCTCAGCTTCTTGCGCACCAGCTCATATCTTTTTCCTATGAAAGGGGAAAGCTCAAGAAGGAAGAACTGGCTCAACTACTTAAAGCCAGACCTTTCAAAAAAATTGGGAAAGAAGATTTCAAAGCCGTTACTGACTATTTAGTTGAAAAAGGTTATTTGTTCAGGAATCCATCCGGTGAATTATTAGCCGGTGACAAAACAAACGAGGTTATTGAAGTCGGGGCAAAAAAAATGGGATTTGTAGTTCTTTTCCCTGGATCTATTGAATATCAGGTGGTGCATAGGGGAACAGAAGTCGGTACATTACAACCCATTTTTGTTCAGGTTCTGAAGCAGGAGAGAGAAAGTAAAGGCGAAGCTATTTTTAATCTTGCAAATCATGGTTGGAAGGTTACTCGAATAGATGATTCTAAATTGAAGATAATAGTGGAAGAAGCTCATAGCACACGTGTCCCTGACTGGATGAGTCTGGGAGCAAGGATAGAATATGATTTTGCCCAGGCCATAAGGAAGGCGATAATATCCCGAAAAATCCCGGAAACGGTTATCTGTTCACGTTCGTTAAAGGAGCAGCTACAAAATATCATTGATCAGGAATCCGATACGATAAGCAAGCAACCAGTAAGATGTTGCGAATACGATCCCGAGAAAAAGGGAACTACGTTGTACACATATTTCGGTGATCTGGGGAATCTTTTTGCCTCCATATTGCTAAACATACAGGGCGTAAAGAGTGTAAGAAGAGATTGGCGAATGCTGTTTATTAAAGGCAAAAAGGATCCCGAATATTACCTTGAACTGCTAAAAGAACTGGCAAGTAAAGACAGGAAAGAGCTTTCTCACCTTATCACCATGTACATCATGGATACCCCAAAAACCATGAAGTACCTTTACAATCAGCTTGGTGATTCTTTGAAGGATTATGCTGACGATCATATTATTGCCAAATCACAGGCAGAGTTCATCATAGATGAACGAGTCTGTCAAAATATTATCGATTCATAGAAAAAAATTACTCTAATTTTTACTTCTGACTCCAAGTTCATTTATTATCTATCAGAAAATCCAACAAATCCTTTGCAGCTTCTAAAGGACCCTTTTCTTCATAACCATCAATTCCTAACTGAGTTTTCAACTCACCTACAAATATATTGTTTTCAAACATTTTATGAATAAAATGCCTGGCAATTTTATCGTGCGTTTCTTTTCTTTGTACCGCTCCAAAGGGATTTGCAAAGTAACTTCTTGTTAATCCTTCCTCAGAGGTTGTCCCCTTTGCTCTTCTTATGCCGCTGGAAAGAACATTGTACGCTTCTTCTTCTGAATCAAAAGAAGTGAGCGCTTTTTGATCTTTACCTTTCTTTTCATAATTATTTGCATAAAGGAAAAGATCAACCTTGGTAGGTTTTATTATCTCCTCGTAGTTAGAATAAGGCACTATAACGCGGGCGTTGTGCTCTTCGGGATTCATAAAAATACTTCTATCCATTGCTGAGTATGCGTATCCTGGCTGTAAATCGTCAAGCCTGACAAAGGCGCCTGTTTCGGTTCCAAAGGCAATGACTTTGTCTTCGATAATTTCCAGTGATCCCATATCGTCTATTACAATCTCTACATCAGAAACGTGTTCGCCAAGTCTGTTCAGTGCATCGATTGTTTCAGATTTTCCAGCTCCGCTATCGCCCATGATCATAACATTGAACTGTTTTTCATTTTTGAGTTTTATTTTCGCCAACGCCCCGTGAACGGGTAAATGTAATTCATCTATGACAATCAAATTGTGAAGAGTGAGAATAATCTTCTTCATATATCCGAAGTAGTCCGTGTAGTCATATCTGCCAACCAATCCGATGTATGTTCCATCATCTTCTTTAAAAATTATCCCGTTTGCTTCTTCTTCATTATTAAAGAATTCGTTTTCCATACCAAAGAAATAGATAGCCTGAGCTTTAACTTTTTTGAGTCTTTCAAGGTCTCCCAGTTCGAATAAATTGCAAAGACCTGCAGTGTGTGAAAGATAATCTTTATAGGTAACTACATAAATCAATTTCTTCCCAACAAATATTGGCAACACATACCAGTCTTTTGGCTTGTGAAGCTTTAAGTTTTTCATTATGGGCTTATCAACTACTTTGAACAGCCCACTTCTTTTATTTGATCTGGTATGAAATACAACCGGTGGTTGAAAAACAGCGCTCCAGATGAACTTCATTTTCTTAAGCTGGGAACATTTCTCAATAATACTCTTATCGAAAAGTTTCAATGTATCCACAAGAAACCCTGTTTGAGCTCCTCCTGGGAGTTGTCTGAGAATCTTCAACCTTTCGTCAGAAACATTTCTGAGAATCTGCCTGTAGGTAGACAGGACAAGATTTTTCAACTCAGAATTGCTTTCAGCAAGCATCATCTGCTTGTAGTACTTTGATCCTCCTTCAGTATATTTTTCATACTTGATCATAAAACGGTGTTTTGTTCTCCAGGCATTGTAAAGCTTCTCCACGAAAATTGCCAGTGATTCTTTATATTCTTTCACATCGGGAAAGTTGTAATAACTGGATGTGTCAACATACTCCAGCTTATTCATGAATAAGGACTGCATCAAATGCATAATGGAATAAATGTCATATTTTCTTCCTTTGTTTTTGAATTTATTTAAAAATGGCATAAGTTCGCAATTCCTCTTTACACAGTCATAAATTATTTCCTCTATTAATTGCTTCAAAACCTTTGAGTTTAATATTTGAGAAACAGCTTTATAGGAAATGTTTCCGTCCAAAATAATGGTTCTCAATCTAGATCACCACTTTATTAACAGAATTTTGAACTATTATATCACCACAAATAAATATTCAGAGTAAAAAATCTTGTTGTGAAAATAGGTTTTTCCCAGTAAGAAATATATATGTAACTAAATTAAGAAAAGTGAAATATACTTATCGTATAATGCACATATGTGCTGCACATTTGTGAGGAGGTTATTAAATGTCAGGAAAAATAATAAGAATGAACAGAATTTTTGATAAGGATGGTAAAAGTGTTGTTATTGCTATAGACCATGGACAATTTCAGGGAGCAATTGATGGTATTAAAGATATGCCCGAAACCTTGAAAAACATCACAGCAGGTAATCCTGATGCAATAATAATTAACCCCGGTATTCTAGAAAAACATTGTGACCTTATCCCAAAGAATGTAAGCGTCATCTTAAGAATTACTGGAGCTTCAACAAGCTATAGTACACAATTTGACTACCATAGGCAAACAACATCTGTTAGTCATGCTCTCGAATTAGGAGCTGACGCTGTAATTGTTATGGGTTTCGTTGCAGGTGATGGAGAAAATCAATCACTATGCTTAATCGCAAAAATTGCTGAAGAATGTAATAGAAAAGGTATACCCTTGGTTGCGGAGATGTTACCTCAAAATATGGAGCATTTTACTGATCCAGAATATATTGGTATCGGAGCAAGATCTGCTTATGAGTTGGGAGCAGATATTATCAAAATCTATTACACAGGAAGTGATTCATTTAAAAAGATTATTTCTTCTGTTCCAGTACCAGTATTAGTAGCTGGAGGACCAAAAGATAAAGAAGCTTTTGTAACAGCAAAGGAATCTATAAATAGTGGAGCAAAAGGTATTGCTTTTGGCAGGAATTGTTTTCAGGCAGAAGAACCATGCAATTATGTAAAGAAACTAGTAGAAATAGTACACAGAAAATAATGGAGGTTTTTAAAATGAGAAAACCATTATTAGTGTTTTTGATATTATTGTTTAGTTTAGTATTATTTTGCTTTGAAGGGACTGTTTTCATTGATGAAAATCAAAATGAAATTAAAGATAACAGTGAGATTGTTTTAAATGGTGTACTTGTTTCAGATGGAATAACAATAGTTGAAACAGATAATCAAGGAAGCTACAATTTGGATACAGAAGAACCATTCGTATTCATAATCATACCAGACGGCTATAGAACAGATAAATGGTACTTGTCAAAAAAATCGAACAGGTACGACTTTCCACTTACTGAAACAAAAAATGACAATGATTATTTTGCTGTAGCAAGTGACATTCATTATGCCAAGAATGAAGAAGATTTTGCTGAGGCATTAAGTGACAGATGGATGGAATATGATGCAAATATCTATTTAGAAAAACTAAAGCAAAAAATGGAAAGTATAAAACCTTCATTTGTAATTGCTCTGGGTGATATGGGTGCTAGTATTCGAGAAATTGAAGATGAAAAAGGTGTTGAGCAACTTGAAACTGTAAAGAATTATTTGGATATTGAAGGATCTGACATTTACTACGCTGTGGGGAACCATGAAGTTGACAAAACAGATCCAAATCCAAAGGCAGTTTACCAGAAAGTTTTCGGGCCAAGTTATTACTCTTTTAATAGAAATGAAGTTCATTTCATAGTCCTTGATTTGCATGAGATTATCAATAATGATTTTACATACACAATTGATGACAAACAGCTTAAATGGCTTGAAGCAGATCTAAAATATGTTGATAACAGGACTCCAATTGTTGTTTTTTCACACGAGCCTATATGTGATATTGCGAATACTCCCAACAATAAAAAGTTGATAGAATTGCTTGCCACATTTAAAATAAATGCCAATATTTCAGGTCATTTGCATCACATGGCTGTTCTTCAAGATGAACCTTTTCCATTTATTACGTGTGGTGCTGTTAGTGGTGCCTGGTGGGAAGGGCCTTCTCCAACTGGTGAAGAGTTTGGATATACACTTTTTACCCTGGATAGAGGGATACCTCATTACGGTTATTTTCTACTGGACAAAGAACCTTCTATCTGGTTTGATTTGCCACTGAATGGATTACTTTCAGGTATTATTAATCTTCGAGTGACAACGTTAAAAGAATATTTGTCACCATCATTATTTCTGGATGGAAATAAACTTGATAACAAACCTACTATATTACGGAGGGGATGCTGGTATGAATACTTATATCAGCTAAATGTATCCGGACTTAAAGATGGAGAGCATTTGATTTCTTTCGGTAACGGAGATATGGAACAAAGTAAAAGTATATGGGTTAGTAATCGAAATGTGACAATAAAACAGTTAAAGGAATTTCCAGAAGCTTTTGAAGGCAGAAATGTAAACATCTTAAATGCAAAACCAAAAGTGTTTTGGGGCTCTAATGTTTCTTTTGACGATGGAACAGATTTATTTCTGGTAAAACTCAGTAATTTAGAGCTTCCTTTTGAAATAAACATGTCTAGCTATTATCACCTAAATGGGATATATAGAAATAGCTTTAGGGTAGCTGATCCATTAAGAATTTATCTGGACGAGGGAGTCGTCCAAAAAATAGATAAGGAGGAATAAGAATGAAGAAGATTACGATTTTTATCATGGTGTTTTTGTTAAGCATGGGTGGTGCAGTCTTTGCAGCAGATGATGATACTCTGCTTATTTCCGGTCAAATAGCTCTAACCAACTCTGAAGAAGGTTTTTCTATCACATTAGCTGACATTAAGAGTATGATAGGAACAACATTTGTAGTTAATGATCCGTGGATGGGTGAAAATTTCTATCAGGGTATTAGACTTATTGATTTATTGGAATATGTCGGCTATCCTGCAGATGCTGAACAAATAGTACTTGTATGTTCTGACGAAAAAGAATTTGTAGTAAAAATTAAAGATGCGGAAAACTATCCCATTATGCTTGCTTATGCGACAAAGGGAAGAGATCTTCCCAAAAATCAGGGTGGACCTTTGAAATTAGCATACCCAATTAATCAATATCCTGAACTTGAAGAAATATATCCAGCAGATAACTGGGCATGGTATGTAGTTGAACTTAGGGTCGAGTTGTAATTTTATAGGGGGAACTGAAAGTTCCCCTTTTTTCCATTTATTTTTGAACTGGAGGCGGATAAAATGAAAGCAGCTGTCTATAAAGGAATTGGCAAAATTGAAGTATCAGATATTAAAAAGCCGGAAAACGATGATGAAAGTGCAATAGTAAAAATAAACACAGTTGGTATCTGTGGAACAGATTTGAAAACATTTAAACGTGGACACCCTATGTTCAAGCCTCCATGTATTTTGGGACACGAATTTGTTGGAACAGTCGAACAAGTAGGAAAAGAACTAAACGAAAACCTAATTGGTAAAACATTTGTTATAGCTCCATATCTTGAATGTGGAAAATGTAATTTTTGTAGAAATGGAAAGCCTGTACACTGTAAGAACAAAATCTGGATAGAAGGCACATTAACTGAGTATGTAAAGGTACCAAAAGAATTAATGTCTCGGGGCGCGATAGAAATTCCCAGTAATGTAGATAGAAAAACAGCCACACTAACCGAACCTCTTGCATGTGCTATTCACGGAATTGAGAGAATTAACCCAAAAAGTGGAGAAAAATTACTAATAATTGGAGCAGGTCCAATGGGCCTTTTGTTAGCTATAACACTTAGAAATAGAGGTTGTCAGGTTACAATAGTTGAAATCAATGATGATAGATTAAATATAATAAAGGAAAACGATTTTGAAGCAATTGATGCAAAAGAAATCAGTATTCCGTCATTAATTGAAAACAGAGGAAAATTTGATCACGCAATACTTGCTACTGATGCTTCAAGCGTTGTATCAGATTTGCTAGAGAGTATTAATCCTGGGGGAAAACTTCAATTATTTGGGGGAATGCCTAAAGAAACACGTCTAGAAATTGATCCATACTACATTCATTATAAAGAGATTGATCTTATTGGAAGTTTTGGTTTTTCAGAAAGACATTTTAAAACTGCATTTGATGAGATTGCTAGCGATGTTTCTTCTTACTCAAAATTGGTTACAGAAGAAAAAAATCTAAATGAAATAAAAAAGGCATTCTCAGCTGCTATGAAGCCTGAAAATATAAAAGTAGTAGTGAATATATCAATATAGCTTAATTTTTGCTTAAGGAGGTACCAATATGAAGAGGACCGTTATGATTGCATTTTTCATAACATTTTTTTTGAGCATATTCTTTGGTGTTAATTTAAAATTTTATTGCTTAACATGGCAGCCCCAGGCGGCCAACAAAGTATGGGATATTGTGGATGATTGGAATTTTGCAAACCCTGATATTCAAGTTGAAATAATCTGGGGAACATGGGAATCATCAGATCAATACTTGTTAACCAGTTTTGACGGAGGAGAAGGTCCTGACATATTTCATACAGATGCTGAGAAGTTTCGAGAATACGGAGTGATGGGATATGCGGAACCACTGGATCGTTTTATAACAGAAGATATGATAAAAGATATCCCTGCAAATGCTTGGGAAGACAGTAAAGACTTTCATGGAAATACCTATGGAGTGCCATGGTGTCAGGAAAGCCAGGTAATATTTTTCAACGAAACTTTATTTGAAGAACACAATATAGAATTACCTGAAGATAGAATCGTCACCTGGGGGGAACTTCTTGAAATTGCGAATGAAATAACTAATATTGAGGGTCAGAAAAAAACCTGGGGTTTACTTGCTCCACTGATGGAACGTTTTGAATGGACACTTATAAAACAGAACAACGGAAAAGTTTTACATCAGGATGATAGGGGAAGATGGGAAGTAAAAATAACTGAAGAAGCAAAAGAAGCTATTAGTTTTTACATATCTTTGATTACCAAGCACAAAGTAATGCCAGCAGATGTAATTAGCATTGATTACACTTCGTTGATGCAAGGATTTCTAAATAAAAAATACGCTATGGTTACCTTCGGTTGCTGGAACAGGAGATTTCTAAATCAAATGGGTTCAGATTTTGATTGGGGTATGATGTGGATTAAAAAGAATGGAAATAAAACAAACGCATCTGATCCACAGGCACTAGGTATATCTGTTTTTTCAAACCATAAGGAAGAGGCTTTTGAATTTATCAAGTATTTCACCAATAAGGAGAATTCAGCAGATATCAGTTATGCTGATTGGTTATTCCCGGTCAGAGAAAGCGCTTTAGAAGACCCGAGATTCTCAACAGAGGAACATGAATGGAATTATGCATATGAATGGCTTAAAAATGCTAAAAATGTAAAACCAGGAATGCCTGGCTTTTATACATTTGAATGGAAGGTTTTTGTGCCTATGCTGGAAAGGGTTATATTGGGAGACTTTACTCTTGATAAGGCATACGAAAAAATTGAAGCTGATGGGAATGTACTTTTAAGAAAACTTGGGTTAAGATAACAGATAACTATTTCAGGGAGTGATTACAATCCTTTATAGAAGTGAGACGAAAAAAGCAATTCCATATTTAATTCCCATTTTAATTGCAATTGCAGTGATAAGCGTATATCCATTTGTGAATGGAATAACAAATAGTATGTATTCAAAGGGACTTCTGAGTCGTGTGAAAACCTTCGTGGGTTTTCAGAATTTTTTTGATCTATTTAGTGATAGCTTATTCTGGCTTAGTTTGAAAAATAACATAATATGGATGTTTAGTTGTGTCGGAGTAGAATTTGTCCTGGGAATGTCAATAGCACTACTCCTTAACCTTCAATATATCAAATTCAGAAATGTATACAGAGCCCTGGTTTTACTTCCCTGGGCCACGCCACCGGTTGTTGCAGGTTTGATATGGAGGTACATTTTAGGTACTTCTGGACCGCTAAATACCATGCTACAAAATACTGGGCTTGTAAAGAATCCGCCAGCCTGGCTGATAACGCCGGGTTACTCGTTGGGTGCATGCATTATTACTAATATATGGATAGGTCTACCGTTCATGATAGTAATGCTTCTTGCTGGATTACAGGCTATTCCCAAAGATGTTTATGAAGCAGCTGAAATTGACGGAGCAAATGTTTTCAGAAGACTGTTTTCTATAACTATACCAATGATGAAAAATATTATTGCCATAGTTCTAACACTGATGTGTATCTGGACCTTTAATATGTTTGATATTGTCTATGTAATGACTAACGGTGGTCCGGGTAATTCTTCTTTAATTCTCTCTTTGTACGGTTATCAAAATGCTTTTGCCTACCACCAGAGAGGTTATGGTGCAGCTATTGGTGTAATTTCACTTTTTGTCTTACTATTACCTGTTACTTTGTACATAAAGGAGGTAAGTAAAAGTCGTGAAGCCTAAAAAAAGTGTTGTAATAACAATGAATATAATAAGCGTTCTTGTAGTTCTGGCGATCTTATCTCCTCTTGTTCTCTTATTTGTTAATGGGTTTAGGCAAACGCCCGAAATACTTAAAAATCCAATAAAATTTCCTGAAGGACTTTATCTAGACAATTTTGTTAACGTTTTTACTAACACGACTTTCTTGAACAATATGAAAAATAGTTTCATTATAACTGCTAGTACAGTTTTCCTTTGTATATTGGTAACTGCTCCCGCTGGATATGCTTTATCACGATTCCGATTTATTGGAAAAAGATTACTGGTAACCTGGTTGCTAGCTTCTCAAGCATTTCCAGCAATTCTAATGGCTGTAGGATTCTTTAGTGTATTAAACGGGCTTAATTTATTGAACAGACTGCCGGGTTTAATAATTCTATATACAACGTTTACCATTCCATTTTGTTGCTGGCTTTTAAAGGGATATTTTGACGAAATACCAATATCTATTGAAGAAGCAGCCATGGTTGATGGGTGTAACAGATCACAGGCTTTTATTAGAGTAGTTATGCCTATTGCCATACCCGGACTTATTGCTGTAGGTACGTTTGCTTTCATGTTGGCCTGGAATGAATTCTTTTTTGCGTTAGTTGTAATGCGAGATAATGCTCACTATACACTTCCAGTATTCCTTTCTAGATTTGTTGGAACTGGGGGAGCTGTAGAATGGGGTAATTTATCTGCTGGAGGTATGATAACAGCTCTTCCGCCTGTAATAATATTTTTAATTTTCCAAAAGTATTTAATAAGCGGATTGACTAAAGGAGCAATTAAATGAAAATAGGAGTTATAGGAGCAGCGGTTTGGGACCATTACATAGTTATTAAAGATTTTCCAGAAGAAGATGCAATGGTGTTCGCAGAAAATGAATTTAAGCATATTGGAGGTAGCGGAGCTAATATTGCTATCAATCTGGGATTGCATCAAATCAAACCCCATCTTTTTTTTGGTACAGGAGATGATCATGACGGGGAATTATTGAGGGAAATATTGAAAAGATATGGTGTTGATGCTCATTCAACTATAGAGGGTAAAACGTGCAAAACTTTAATTCTGCTAGATGAAAAAGGCCAGAGAAGAATTATTTCCTTGGGCGGGAATGCTTTATTCAAGTTAAATAATGAAAAATTTGATGATTTTGGGATAATATGCATTTCCGATGTTTTTCCAGATGTAGCAGAAAGAGTATTCAAGAATAAAACCGGTTTAAAGATATATGTTCCTGGAGGTTTTGGTATATACTGCGGTGTTGACAAGATAAGAAAAATTTCCCGATTAGCTAACATTACTATTTTATCTGAAAAAGAAGCAGAGCAAATTAAAGATTATAGTTCTTTGTGTAATATAGTTATTGTAACCAGGGGAAGTAAAAACACTCGATTATTTTCTAACAATTCTTATAAAGACTTTATAGTTAATAATGTTGATAATGTAGTTGATACTACTGGTGCAGGAGATGCATTTGTAAGTGGACTGGTTTACTATTTAAGTAATTCAAGAGATATAGTCAGAGCTATACAATACGGTCACAAATGGGCGTCCAGGGTAATTCAAAAAATGGGAGCCAATTTGTTATCTTATGAGGAAAAGGAGTGAGTATTCTGAACTCCTCGAAAAATCAGAGAGAAAGAATGATCAGGATATGTAAGCTTTATTATCTTGAAAATTATACACAATCCCAAATCGCCAAAATGGTTGGAATTTCACGTTCTCAAGTTTCAAGATTGTTGAACGAAGCTAAAAAACAAGGTCTAGTAGAAATAAAAATCCATGAAAATACAATTTCCGCTTCGGAGCTGGAGAAACTAGTTAAGAAGAAGTTCAATCTAGTGAATGTCATCATTGCTGAAAACATTTCAGGAAATTATTTAGATGACATATCGAATGTTGCTTCTGATTTTTTAGATAACTATATTGAGGATGGGATGATAATAGGTATCTCCTGGGGCAGAACATTAGCAAGAACAATAGATGGAATAATTACATCAAAGAAGCTAAGAAATACACTATTTTTACCTTTATTAGGCGGTGTTGGGCAAATGAAGTATGAATTCCAGATGAATACCCTTGTTGAAAAGATTTCGAACGCTTTTAGCGCTTCCAGTTTTTATCTCCACGCTCCAGCGTTTTTTGAAGATAAAAAGGCTCTTGAATTTATGATTAAGGATGGGTCAATCCAGATAGTAACGGAACTATGGGAAAAGTTGGATATGGCTATAGTTGGAATTGGTGAGCCACTTTCGCTTTCTAACGCTTTCAAACCGATTTTTAGTCCTGATTTCTTATCTATGTTATTACAACAATCAGCAGTTGGAGATATTGCTGCGAGATTCTTTACAAAAGATGGTAAACCCTGTGAACTTGGTAAATATTCAAAACATATTCTTGGGATTACGCTTGAGCAGTTGAAAAATGTTCCACAGGTGATAGGTATTGCAGGAGGAAATGAAAAAATAAGTGCAATTAGAGCTGCAATAAAAGGTAAATTCATCAATTCATTGATTACTGATATATCAACAGCTAGAGAGTTAGTTAAGGAAGGAAGTAAAGAGTGAATATTGGTATAATTTTTAATCCCTGTTCTGGTGATCAAGATAAACAAAAAGCTATTCTTGATGATTTGAAAAATGTATTAAAAAAGCACAAAGTGTATTGCACTAAATCTACTTATAGTTTTGTATCAAGGTATTTTCCCTGTAGTATTGTACCCGATGTGTTTGATGTTAAAAGCACTATAAATCATTCAGTAAAAGCAGGAATGGCTTTAAAAAATATCGATCTTGTACTCGTGCTTGGAGGAGATGGAACTGTAAGCGATGTAGTTTATGGTCAAAGGCTTGTAGATAATCTAATACCTATTTTGGGTATTGCGTGTGGTACAGCAAATGCTGGTCCATTAATAAGTTTTAGCACTACTGAAGAACTAGAAAAACATTCAATTATTGAGGGTGAACCTAAATACATAATGGGTATTGATGCCTACGATATAGAAGGGAGATTGCTTGGGACTGCTTTTAATGACATTGTTTTTAGTGATAGTGTTGTGACTACTAAAAATAAAAAAGTGAAGACAGTAAGTGCTGAGAAATTTATTTTTGGAGAGAAAATTCCTTCTACACCTTCCAATGTAGGCAAAAAAAACACGGAAATTGATATAAACGGAAATAAAATAGATCCCGAACACAATATAGGACAGATAATTGTGTCTGCAGTAATCAATTCTGAATACTACAAAGCTAAAGCGATAACTGGAAAACTTTGCTGGATACCTTACACAGAAAAAAAAGCAATCATGGTTATCTCAAAACATCCTATCATAAAGATTGCAAAACCAGAAGATTACAATCCGACAGAACCTCTCTTACTCAGTCAGTATCTTTTCGGAAGTGAAGATACAGTAAGGATAAGTAATACTAAGGGATACCTAGTAATTGATGGTAATCCAAAATTATCTATGGATAATAACGAGTGTTTATTAAAATTAAACAAAAAAGCTGCATTAAAATACGATTTTTAGCTGGAGGAATGAATGATGAATTTTTTTAAACAGGTCCTTGAAGCATTTGCAGTTGGTGATGCTATGGGAATGCCAACAGAATTTATGGAACAAAACGAAATAAAGAAAAATTTTGGTTTTGTTGATAGATTATTGGATACACAATTATCACGTATCCACAAGAATCTTAAGAAAGGTCAGATCACAGATGATACTGAACAAAATATTTTTCTGATAAAAAGTTACTATGAAAATGGTAAAGTCGATATTGATAGTACAGTTAGAGGCCTGCGGACGTGGATTGATGAGACTCATCCTGATGAAAAAGGTTATATTGGTCCCAGTACACTTAAAGCCTTTGAAAGAATAAATGATGGTGAAGATATCAACGAAGTTGGAATAAGAGGTACCACTTGCGGTGCCGCAATGAGATCACTTGCGCCTGCCTTATGTACAAAAAAGGGACAAATTAAATCACTCAAAGAAGCGATATTGTGCTGTTCTATCCCCACCCATAACACGAATATAGCCCTTGAAGCAGCAATGGCTCTAGGATTTGGTTATCATCACGCTGCCATTGAATCTTCTTTTGATGAAATTATTGAATCTATGATTCTGGGAGCTGAAATCGGGAGAAATATTGGTAAAGGAAAATTTGTAGGCGCTTCAACGGGTAGTAGAATAAAACTTGCAGTTACTCAAGTTCAGAAAATGCAAACACCCGGTGAAGTACTTAATTTCATCTATGATGTTATTGGTACAACGATGGAATCAAATGAAGTTGTTCCTGCTGCAGTAGCTATTTTCGCATATACAATGGAGAATACCTGGTTGTCAATAAAAATGGGAGCCTCTGTTGGGGGTGATACCGACACAATTGCAGCTATAGCAGGAGCTTTATCCTGTTTGTACGCACGCAGTCATTCTCTGCCAAAAGAAATACTAAAGAAACTAGAAGAAGTTAATAAGATAGATCTAGAAAAATACGCGCAAATGGCTTCATCAATGTTTGGTGATGAGTAATGTTATCAATAATAACAGGGACAGCAAGTATAGGAGTACTATACGGAATAGTTAACTTATTGCTTATACCATTATTGACAGAAAAATTTGGTAGTTCGGAAATCCCCGGTCAACTTATATCTATAGGAATGCTTTCAACTATCCTTGTAGGACCTGCAATTGGGATTTTGAGCGATAAACTTAAAAAAAGAACTCCTTTTATACTGGCGATTTCGATTATAGCAAGTTTGGGCATATTTGGACTGATGGCTCCATCGAAAATCGTAAGCGCTATTTCATCAGTAATAGTTGTTTCATGTGCTTTTAGTTATCTAACGCCTTATGGAGCTTTGATAAGCGATTATACTTCCGATGATAGGAAAGACAGTAATTTTGGTTTTGTAATGGGAGTAGTTAATATAACTACATTTTTAGCTTCGATTTTGATTAACTTCACTTATGAGATTAACAGCAGACTGACTTTTTTTATATTAGCTGTTTTTGTAATTATCGCGATAGTCCCTATGTTAATTTACACAAAAAATAATCCGGCTACAATAACAAAAACAAGCGAAAATAGTGAAAGTAATTTGAACCTCATTTTATTTTTAAAGAACAATCCTATTCTTATTATCTGCCTTTTTATGCAATTTGGTTTCTGGTTTTCTTTTGGTGGTTTGCTTCCATATCTCACATCATTTTTGAGCTCTAGTTCATCGATGAATCTGGGTATAGCTTCAACCTGGGTTGGAGCTTCTACTTTGATCAGCGGGATATTTGCCTTCTTAACTGGATATTTAAGTAACAAATTTGGACAGAGAAAGCTTTTCACTGTTTCGATTATCGCAATTACTGTGCTGGCTCTCTTTATTACTATCGCCTTCAATTTTGTTATGAAAGATTCTGTGTTCTCAATTTTTTGGATAATAGCGTTTTTTTCTTTTAGCATATTTGCTGGTTTTCTTTATTCTCTGACAACCTCCATACTTTCGTCTACAGTGTCTCATGGTGAACAGGGTAGAGCGTTTGGAATCAATAACATTGTAATGATCGTTTCAGAGTCAATATCTGTTTCTTTAATAGGCTTTTTGATTCCGTCGACAGGATACAGAGGAATGTTCACAGCAGTTTTAGCAGGATTTGCAATCACGCTTGTAAGTTCGGTAATTCTTTTTGAAAAAAGGAGGTCGTAAAAAATGATAAAACAAAACATTGTAGTAAATAGCCCCTCAAAAGTCGTACTTGGTTTTAATAGTTTTGAGAAGTTATTAGAAAAATTGACTAAATCAAATAAAAGAGTTGCAATAATTGCTGATAGTGTGTTCAGAAAAAACAAGAAAACAGATAGTATTATAGAAATTTCAGAACCATTCTTTACTTCTCCAGGAGAACCCGTGCTGGAAAAAGTAGTTGAATTAAGTAGAGAAGTAAATAAATTTAAACCAGAAATTATTATTGCTCTTGGCGGAGGTTCGGTTATTGATACAGCAAAGCTAGTTCGAGTAATTATTGAAGAAAAAATGAGCGTTTCTAATATAATGAAAAATGACTTCAAAGAAAGCGAAATAAAACTTGTAGCTATTCCAACCACAGCAGGTACTGGATCTGAAGTCACAAAATTTGCTGTTGCTTCGGTAGATTCTATTAAAACTACTTTTATTGGAGAAGAACTTGTCCCTACTGAAACCTATGTTGATCCTTCGTTTTTGAAAACTGTTCCCAAAAATATAATAGCACTTACAGCTATTGACGCATTATCTCACAATATAGAATCCTTATTATCCAGGGTAGCTAATCCTTTATCAAATAAAATTGCTAAAAAAGGTATTAGATTTTTACTGGAAAGTATTATGAATGTTTTTTCTTGCAAGTATTCTGATGAAGATCTGTATAAATTGTCATGTTCTGCTACACTTGGTGGATTTGCTATAAATACTGCCTCGGTTTGTGAGGGTCACATTTTTGGTCATGTCATAGGAAGCAGGTTGCATATTCCTCATGGTGCAAGTGTTGGCATATTTCTTCCATCTACTGTTGATATGTATCTTACAAGGTTCCCTGAACTAAGAGATAGTCTTTTAAGTTGTTTTGTTAATGTGAAGGAATGGTTTAATATTGGCAAAAGAATTCATAAATTGCTATGTGATCTAAACATTTATGATTCAATACAAGATATTGATATACTGTATGAAGAACTGGAAAATGAACACTGGTTTTATGGGACCGATTTTATATGTAGAAATGAGCCCACTAAAGAGAATTGGAAAGAGCTTATAGAAAGAACCAACGAATATCTTAAGCAAAGTTAGAAAGCAGGTGTATATTATGGCTTTCAGGTTTGACAGCTATTGTGGTCTTTACTGTGGATCATGTCCTTTTCTTATGGGATCTGAAAGGGATGAGCTGGATGCACTTGCAGAGAAAATGAAAAGAGATAAAGATGAACTGTATTGCGAAGGTTGCAAGGGTGAGAATGTATCTGTCTTTTGTAGAAATTGTGGATTGAAGGAATGTGCAATTCAACATGAGGTAGAGTTTTGTTTTGGATGCAGTGAGTATCCCTGTGATAAATTGCAAACGTTCAAAAACGATGATAATCCCCATCATTCTGTGATTTTGAAAAATCTGGAGTCACTAAAGAAAAAGAGTCTTGAAAGCTGGCTCAAATCACAAAAGGATCGCTGGAGCTGCCCGGAATGTGGAACGCCATTTTCATGGTACGACAAAGAATGTCAGGAATGCGGATGCGAGCTATATAATGCAGTAAAAGAAGATAGAGACATCAAATAAAAAAGGCAAATCATTTATATGATCTGCCTTTTTCGTTGAATCGGATTCAAAATCTAACGTACAAGCGCTGCTATGCCTATCAATCCCTTACCTGTATGAACAACAAGTGATTGAGAAATGGTTCCTGTAATGATATCCTTATATCCCTTTTCCTTAAGCTTATTAACAAGGCTTTTTACATGTTCCAGTGTGCTTTCGCTTTTATCTGAGGAATAAACCGCAACATATTCAGCTTTTTTACCAGAAAGAAATTCCATCATTTTGTCAAACATTACACTAACAGTGCGTTTCATACCTCTTTTCTTTTCTACAGTATGATATATGCCATCGCTTCCAACCGTAATAACAGGCTTTATGTTTAGAAAGTCACCAATAGTTCCCGATACCTTTCCAATTCTGCCTCCGGCTTTGAGATATTTCAGTGTCGGAATGGTAAAAAAGACTTTGACTTTACTATTAACGCAAATTCGTGCGCTGCTTAGAATAACGTCAAAATTTTTGCCAGTGCCAATTTCCTCGACTATCTTTTTTGCAATTAATCCAGAACCAATTGATATGCTCTTTGTATCCACAAATTCTACGCGAACATCGTCATGATCCTTTTTAAATGCTTCGCCTGCAAGTCTCATAGAATTAGATGTTCCACTTAATCCACTGGAAATATCTATGCAGATGATCTCCTTACAGCCCTTTTCATACAGATTGGTAAATGCTTTGATTATGTCTTCATTGGTGGGTAGCGATGTTTTTGGTATTTTGTTCTCCATATACTCCAGCAGTTCTTCGGTAGAAATCTCAATATTATCTCTGTATTCACCTTTATCGGTTATAACCCTTAATGGAACAATCTCAACATTTTTCCTACTCGCGATATCTTCTGGTATGTCAGTTCCTGAATCAACCATTACTCCAATCATATACATTCTCCATCCTTTTGAAATTGACTATTTGTAAAATTCCTTAATTAATTATACCTTATAAGGGTCCCTGATACAGATTATTTAAAGGACTATACTAAAATAGTTGTTTTTTGAATCGATCTACAATATTACGCTAGATACATCTCTTTACTTCTGATTTGTTGTAATCATATATAGTTACGTAAGAAAAAGAGAGAAAGGATTTTGTTTTAATCAATTAAACATGTAAAATTTGTCATGACAACCTATCATCATGTTGATATGATTAAAGAGGTGAAAAGAGAATTATGAAATTTGAAATTCCCTTATATAAGAAATTGATTAATGGAATTATTAGATATATTAAGGAAGAGCAATTAAGTGCTGGAGAGAAGTTACCAACTGAAAAAGAACTTATGGAGCGCTATTTAGTAAGCAGAGCTACGGTAATAAGGGCTATGAATGAATTAGAAAATATGAACATAATAGAAAGAATTCAAGGTAAGGGTACTTTTGTTGCTGGTCAGAAATTTTACTATTCATTGCCTAAACTAACAGGTTTTAGTGAAGATATTACATCATCTTTGGGAACTCCAAAATCAGTTTTAGTTGATTATAAAATTAGTAAAGAATTTAAGGAGGCAGAGTATTTTAGTCAGAATGATAAAGAACTTATTTTAATAAAAAGATTACGTTTATCTGAAAATGAACCCATTGGAATAAATTATAACTACATGCCTCTTAAAATTGCTCGGACAATTGGCTTTCTTCCTGAAGAAATTAACGATAACTCTAGAATTTCACTCTATCAACTTCTAGAAGAAAACGGATACAATCTTTCATATGCTGATCAGGTTTTTGAAGCAAAAGCTGCTTCCAGGAGTGAAGCCAAATTACTCAACCTAAATCAAGGTTCTCCAATTATGTATTATGAAAGGATAACTAGAACTGATGACGATAGAGTAGTTGAGTTTGTAAGAGCATCTATAGCTGGTCATTCATACAAATACTCAATAAGACTTTATAGGAATAAAATATCTGAAAATGATAGTGGAGTAAACCTCCACAATTACAAAAAAACAAGGGAGTGATTTTTTATGCGTAAGTTCTTGATGTTGTTTCTTGTAACTAGTTTGATCTTTTTCGTTTCAGTCTCAACTTTTGCTTTCAAAATAGGAGTAACAACTATCACATTGAGACATGAATTTTTTCAGGCTATTGATGCAGGAGTAAAAGACGCAGCAAGATTAGCTGGAATTGATGTGGAGACATTTGATCCTGACTTAAGCCTTGAAAAGCAGGTAGCAGCCATGGAAGATTTTATTCAAAAAGGTGTTGATGCAATAATATTAATAGCAGTTGATAATCGTGCTTTAATTCCAGTTGTAGAAGAAGCAGTAGCAAAAGGAATTCCGGTCGTTACAGTGGATGCTCCTGTTTTAACAGATGCTGTTTCGACATTTATTGGCACACCGAATGAAGAAGTAGGATATCAATTAGGCTTAGCTACAAAAGATTATATTAACGAAGATCTCGGTGGGACAGCAAAAATTGCAACTGTTAGATGGTTAGAATCTCAAATTCAAATTGAGAGAACTGAAGGTTTTATGAGAGCCTTAGAAGGTATGGAAGGTATAAATTTCATTGGAGAATATCAAGGATATGACAGAGATCAATCCTTTAATGCTGTAAGTGATATCACGATGGCACACCCAGATATAGATATAATTTATGCACCTGCAGAAAATTCTGTTGTGGGTGCTCATGCAGCATTAGAAACGTTTGAATTACTGGATGAAGTTAAAATAGTAGGATTTGATATGACTGATGAAGCATTAAGAGGGCTCCGTGATGGGTCAATCTTGGCTATGGCCCAACAACAGCCTTATTTAGAAGGTAGGATTGCTGTTCAGTCAATATTGATAAAACTACTTGGCGAAAATGAGTTGGGAACAGATTGGTTGCCAGATAACCGTTTGGTTCCTGCAATCATTTATACTCCAGACAATGTAGATACATTCGAGCAGTATCCCACAGAACCTACTGTAAAATAGTTTATTTAAAAAGAGGTTACCCAAATGGGTAACCTCTTTGTCCACTTATACTCTCAACGGGGGTAAAGATAATGAATTTTAGAATTACCAATATCTTCAAATCAAATCAAGAACTGAAAGAGTGGTTATTAACTAAAGGGAGCACTATATTTGGTTTTCTTGCTATTTTTATCTTTTTTTCATTTACAGCAAATAGTTTTTTTACTTTTTCTAATTTTCTAAACATAGGTCGTCAAATAGCTTACATTGGTGTTCTTTCTGTTGGGATGAGTTTCATAATTATAACTGGAAATATTGATCTAGCAGCTGGTTCAGGAGTTGCTCTTTTTGGGGTCTTGGGTGCTGGTTTCATGCAAAATATGGGAATGCCTTTATGGTTAGCGATGATAGCTGTTTTTGCGGTTGCTGCACTAGTATATATGGTTTTGGGCTTTTTTGTGGCTTTTCAAAAAATCCCTTCATTTATTGTAACTCTAGCTATGTTTACAGCTTTTAGAGGTTTTGCATTCATATATTCGAACAAACCAATTTATGTCACAAACCCGTCGTTGAGAACAATAGGGCGAGACTCTTTATTGAGCATACCAATAGCATTAATAATTATGATTGGTTATTTTTTGTTGGGCTGGATTATTCTTAATAAATCACAATTTGGTAAACATGTTTACGCTGTCGGAGATAATCCTGAAGCAGCAAGAAGGTTCAACATACAAGTAAACCGGGTACTAATGCTTTCTTTTGCTATTCAGGGAGTTTCAGTAGCACTCTGTGCAATGTTGATTGCAGGTAGACTCTCCAGTGGAAGTCCAAATGCTGGTATGTATCTCGAAATGGACGCAATAGCTTCTGTTGTCCTTGGAGGAGCTAGCTTATCTGGAGGTCGTGGCTTTATTTGGGGTACATTAGTAGGTGTATTAATCCTGGGTAGTTTAAATAATGGACTCAACCTTCTAGGTGTTTCATCATATAATCAAATGGTTGTAAAAGGTGCAATTATCCTTCTCGCTGTATGGTTAAATTATATAAGAGAAAGAAATCGAACAAAATAAATAAGGAAGGTGTGTCGATGTACAAAGATGTTTTTCCTGATAAACCTAACGCTTTAAATACGATTTTTGGAAAAGACAAAGTTATTATTGGCATGGTTCATTGTAAAGCTCTTCCAGGATCTCCTCATTATGAAGGAAAAATGAAAAATGTTATAAATTTTGCACTGGAAGATGCGAAAAAATTGGTTGAAAATGGTATTGATGGGCTCCAGCTGGAAAATGCTTGGGACTTACCATTTCAGAATCCAGATGACATTTCATATGAAACGGTAGCAGGACTTACAGCAGTAGCAGTTGAGATAAAACATAAATTTGATATTCCTGTCGGTATAAATCTACTGGCAAATGGCGTTATTCAAGCTTTTGCAGTAGCAGTATCTTCTGGTTTGTACTGGGTCCGATGCAATCAATGGACAAATGCTTATGTAGCTAATGAAGGTATTATTGAAGGTCCATCTGCAAAAGCTTTAAGATATAGAACCCAATTAAAGGCCAAAAATATCAAAGTTTTCACTGATGTTCATGTGAAACATGGAAGTCATGCTATTACAGCTGATCGTTCTATTGAAGAACAGGCACTCGATAATATTTTTTTTGATTCAGATGTACTAATTGCAACTGGCCAAAGAACTGGTGATGAAACTAAAACTGAAGAAGTTACTACAATCAAAAATGTGTCGAAAATCCCTGTTATTGTAGGTAGTGGGTGCTCTGAAAAAAACATTGAACGCATTCTTAACGTTGCTGATGGAGCTATTGTGGGAACTCATCTCAAAGAAAACGATTTATGGTGGAATCCTGTTGATGCCAAAAGAGTTAAATCATTAATGGATGTTGTAAAAAGACTAAGAGGTGAGTAATTTGAGTGAATTAATTCGCACAACAACAGGTGATATTCCGATAGAAGATATTCAGGGCCATGTTTTGATTCATGAACATATTAATGTTGATACTTCTCATATAAAAAAAGATCCTGATGCTAGATTAATGGAACCAAGAACAGTCGTAGATGAACTAAAAAAGTTTGAAGAAAGTGGTGGGCAAGCTATCGTAGATGTTACATCGAAAGATACAGGCAGATCTACAGACATTATTAGTTTTGTTAATAGTAAGACTAATTTGTCCTTGATTTGTAGTACGGGGTATTATTTCGGTTTGTATTTATCTTTTGATGCAATAAATAGAAGTGTTTTTGAGCTAACGCAACATTTTGTTAATGAAATTGAACGAGGAATAAATGGTTCGGGAATCAAGGCCGGTGTTATTGGAGAAATCGGGACGAGTCTAAATGTTTTACCCAGTGAGAAAAGAATATTCGAAGCAGCAGTGAATGCTCAAAAAGAAACGGGTGTTCCAATAATAACGCATTCTCAGTTTGGTTGGAATGCCTTAGAACAACTAAACCTGCTCCTTTCTCTTGGAGCAAACCCTGAAAAAATCGCAATAGGTCACATGGACTTGTATCCTGATATGAAAATTCATTTGGAAGTTGCAAAGTCAGGTGCATATGTATGTATTGATAATATTGGGAGAAATGATTATAGACCTGACGATGAAAGAGTACGAAATGTTGAATATCTTTTTGAAAGAGGTTTAGGTCATAGAGTTTTATTGTCTTCTGATACATCTAGAAAAAGTCACCTTCATAGATATGGAGGTCATGGGTATGACCACGTAAGTACGGTTTTTGTTAATAAATTAAAGGATGAGGGTTTCAACGAGCAAGAGATAAACTTACTATATAGAGAAAATCCACTAAGACTGCTAAAAATAGAAAGAAATAGAGGAGAGTAGCTTTGTTAGGAGTATTAGGAGATATAAATATTGACTTATTTTCTGAACTTGATAGATATCCCGATCTTGATGATGAGGTAGAAATAAAAAAAATCAAAGAAGTCTCAGGAGGTACAGGAGCAAATACAGCTGTAGCGATTTCAAGACTTGGTGGCAAAGTAATACTTTTTGGATCAATTGGGGACGATTTTTACGGAAGAAAACTTTTCAATATTCTAAAAAGTGAAGATTTAAACTTAGACATTTTTTTTACAACCGAAGATCAAACAGGAATTTGTTTTGCAGCTGTCGATAAAATAGGTAATAGAAGGCTTTTCAGTTATCGCGGTGCAAATAAATATTTTAATGTAACAAGCAAAACTCTAGAGAAAATTAATTCATGTAATATAATTCATATTTGTGGCGGTAATCCAAAGATTTGGCAAGATTTATTAAGACATAAAGGAAGATTCAAATTCTCTTTTGACCCTGGCAGTATGGCTTGCAGTAAATGGACAAAGCAGGTAAAAGATGTTATAAGACGTTCAGATTATCTTTTCCTGAATAAGAACGAATACAATATTTTAGAAATACCTAAGGATCAATTAAGTGCTATCACTTTCATAAAATCAGGCGATGAAGGTGGAACTGTGATAAAAAACGGTAAAGTATTTTACCATTGGAAACCGAGGAAAGTTAAACAAATAGATTCAACTGCTGCTGGTGATGTTTTTGATGGTGCAGTATTGATTAAGTTAGATGAAAAAAAGAGTATAAAAGAAGCTGTAAAATTTGGCTCACTAGCTGCTTCAATATCCGTGGAAAGGATAGGAGCTCAATCATCAATTCCTACTCTCTCTGAAGTAATACAGCTTTCGTACAAAGGGGGAAGACCCAATGGAAGAGAGTAACAAAGTAGTCCTAGAAGCGATAAACATAAAAAAGCACTTTGGAGGAGTAAAAGCATTAAGAGGTGTAGATCTCAAGCTTCATGAAAAAGAAGTACTTGGTTTGATGGGTGATAATGGAGCCGGTAAATCTACTCTTATTAAATGTATATCAGGTGTACATATTCCTGATTCGGGTACTATAAAAGTATATGGGAGAGAAATTGATGTAAAAAGTCCTGAAGATGCCCGAAAAGAAGGTATTGAAACAGTTTATCAAGATCTTGCTATGGCACCACAGATGGATTTGGTTTCCAACATGTTTTTGGGAAGAGAAGAAATTAAGTTAAATCTTGGACCTATTAAAGTTTTAGATAACAGAAAAATGGAAAAAACAACAAGAAAAGTACTTGAATCTTTAGGCATTTCAACTGTACAGAATTTAAAGACAGAAACTAGAAACCTTTCAGGAGGGCAAAGACAGGCTTTGGCTCTTAGCAGAGCAGTATCCTTTGGAGTTAAACTACTAATACTTGATGAACCTACTGCAGCTATGGGTATCAAAGAGTCAAGGCGCATTATAGAGTTAATAAAAAAGATGAAAGCTCAAGGAGTACCGATGATTTTGATATCTCACTCAGCACCACTTATGTTTGAATTAACTGATCGGATATTAATAATGAGACAGGGAGAAATCGCTGGAGAGTTAATAACTAAAGAAGCTTCAAATGAAAAAATCGTTTCTTTAATGGTTGGGGTATAATCGAAACTTTGTTTGTAAATTTTAGCAATACGCAGCTCTTTCGGGTGAAAATATGAATAATTTAGACGAATTAACAAAAATAAGCAGCATATCAAAAATACTAAGCGAGATGTGTTCTTTTGATACCTCAAATCCACCAGGTAATGAACACAAATTAGCAGTTTTCTTAAAGAATATTATTGAAAAATATACATCAACAACACCTAAAATTATACCTGTTGAAAAAGGTAGGTCTAATCTAGTAGTTAATCTAATCCGAAATCCCAAAAAACCATCAATTTTGCTGCTTGGCCATTTGGATGTCGTTCCTGCAGGAAATAGATGGACAAAGAATCCCTTTCAGCCTAATATCAAAGATAATAGGCTTTATGCTAGAGGTTCTTCCGATATGAAATCAGGGCTTTTGGTTTTCTTGATAGTTTTTATAAAACTTTTTCATGATCCAGAATTTAGAGATAATATCACAATGTTATTTACTTGTGATGAAGAAAGGAATGGGTCAGGTATAAAGAAATTTATTGATAATGCTTCACCCGAACAGTACAAAGCGATATTTGTGAGTGAACCAACTTCAAATAAAATTGTTCTTAAGGAAAGAGGAGCTTTATGGTTAAGAATAGAAACGAAGGGAATCTCTGCTCACAGTTCAACACCTGATTTAGGGAAAAATGCGATTCAAGAAATGATTAAACTTTACTTTGCAATAAAACACGGTGAATATATAAAAGAAAAGAAAAAGGAGATATCAATAAGTCTGAACCTTATTAATGGTGGAGAAAAGGAAAACATAGTTCCTGAATATTGTAGTTCTTTAATAGATATAAGATATACTCCTAATATTGATCTTACAGATCTTAGAGACCATATTAATAAAGCTGTTAAGAAAACGAATGTAGAATCTAGACTTACATATACTTTGAATAGAGAAGCTTTTAAGACAAATAAAGAAAATTTTTACGTTAAGAAACTTATGAATTCTTACTTTGAAATCACCAGAAAAAAAGCTGAATTTGGTAGAGTTAATTACTTCACTGATGCAGCATTCTTTTCAAAAAAAGATATCCCAAAAATAATTTTTGGACCAGGAGAACCTGATTTAGCTCACAAAACAAATGAATTTGTAAAGTTAAGTAAAATCAAGGATTCAATATTGGTATACGAAGAATTCCTTAATAATTACTCTATAAAACAATCCTAGCTTTTTTTATTTGTTAGCCCATATATAAAAGATTACAAGTAACAGTTAGGTGTCCTGCTTTAGAAGGCTCCTCCGCCTCCACCGCCAGAACCCCCACCTACTCCTCCGGATCCGAAGGAACCGGAACCTGAAGAACTCGATGAGTAGGCAGTTGATGCTGCAGTAGATGCAATACTTCCTATGGAAGCTGCCCCTATGAAACTTGAAGCCCTATACATATTTGAATGTCTTGAATCTTCGAGCCAGACATCTTCCGGAACAATTTTTTGAAGTGCCTTTTCAACCTTATCAGCTATACCAAGAGCAGTTGCGTAAACTAAATAATCTTCCCACAATACTATTGATTCGGGTGGTCTTTCTGAGATAAGTGAATAATTTTCCAGGAATTCTTTTAACGCCATCCATTTTTTGTGGTATACGGTACCTTCTTTTGTGCGTCGGGCAAATACAACCTTTGGGAACAGGAATATAACAGCCCCGAAAATCCAGAATATAGGAATCATAATCAAAGCATGTTGAATAAGCATTCTTGTTGGAGGACTGGAAATCCAGGCGGGTAAAATTACTCCACCAATCAATACTGCAAGTGCTGCCACCAATTTTGCATAAATATTACCCTTATAGACAGTGTAATTTTTGTTTTTTGCCTGTTTGGTGACTTCACTTTTATAACTATTCATACTTTTGTTAAATTTGATGGCAAGCTTTCTGTCTTTTTTAACCAGTTTTTGTAATTTTTTGAAATTAAATATTCCTTTTGTTGCACCTGTTTCCAGAACATCTAAAAGAGCACTTTCTGTGGGACTCAATTTTCCCGGATCTTTCTCCTTAGCTATTTCAATTATCGGTTTCTTTTTGTCACCCTTTATATCTATATAATCCTTTTTATACAGTGACATAAGGGTTGCGGAGATGCCGTCATCATCAACTCCCCTTGAAAAATGCCTGACAATGCTGTTCACGACATCGGGTGAATCGTTGTAAGGAATTTCCCTTTCATACTCAGCATCATAAGATACCTTTGGCTCTCTGCCATACCGAATGTAAACGATTATGAGTAATGCCAGAGCAATGCCAAAAACAACATAAGGCAATACTTTCTTTAAAACCAGCGTGGTTGCATACCGATTTTCGATCTTGTTAACGTCGGCAAGCGATAATTCATTGTTCATAACTGCGTTAGCAACGTTTGTTTTACCACTCAGAATAAATCGTGCTTCAGCGAAGGTGTTTGGAGGTAATTTTTCAATAAATATTTCGAAATTATTGTTTTTTTCAGTTAATTCGCCCTGCGGGTGCATATAAACTTCTTCAATGTTAACTGTGTCCGGGAAAATGAATCTTCCTTTTATATTTCTCGCGACAGAATCCCAGCCCTCACCCCAGAACTTTCTTAGAACCTGGGACGTATCGCTTCCCATTTCAAGGACATATTTTGCTTTATATTTAACATGAAGAGTTATATTTTTGTACTGATTATTGCTGAGCTGCTGACTTGATTGATAGGGAACAAGCCATATTCTTGCTTCGAAGGAATCACTGTCTTTGTTTAAATATTCAATATATTGTGTTTCTTTGCCTTCAGTCCAGATCTCGATGTCTGAGATCTCTACATATCTACCTTCAGGCACATATCTGTAAAGACCTCTGAAACTGTTGGTCATTTCATAATCAATAATCTCATGAACATGAAATGTACCATTTTCATCCATCTCTTGTTCTATTAAAGCGCTTTTTATTGTATATTGATCGCTTTCATCCAGGTAAGGATTGGATACTATTAAAAAGACAACCAGCGCTCCTACAAACACAAACACCAGAATAAAAATGGCAAGAAAAATCCTCATACCTCTTGACATCCCTACCCACTCCCCTCTAAAACAGAAAATATTGTTCATATTATATTATTTAAAACACATATAACTAAGCATCAGGTAGAGTCATCGAAACAATTAAGCGTTAAAATTACGAACAGACTTCTTCAAGAGCCTTTTTTACTGCGAGCAGATTTTCTTCAGGAGTGTCTGCAGGCACCTCACAACCCGCCGCTATGAAGGTTGTCGAATCTCCCATTTCAACACATTTCCTTGTGGCTTCTTTAATCTCTCCGGGTGTTCCATTTCTCAGTACCCTTACAGGGTCAAAATTTCCGCACAACGAGCACTTTCCTTTAAATATATCAGAGGCTTCTTTGAAATTCACCATCCAGTCAACATCGATAATATCTGCATTTGTTTCAGGCATGAGGTCAAGTAAAGGAGTTACATCACCACAGATATGAAGCTTGACTTTGCCTCCAAGTTTATGTACTTCGTCAACAATCTTCCTTTCCCAGGGCAATGCGTACTCTTTATAGCGCCTGGGTCCTATCAGGGAACAAACTGCATCACCTATACCTATGAAATCAGCTCCCGCCTGTACCTGCGCCTTTGCAAACAAAACCTGTTGTTCGTAGCAAAATTCCAGCAGGTTTTTTAAAGATTCAGGAGATTCGTAGAAATCCTCCATCACCTTAATAACTCCCCTGAGGTTACTGGCCAGAGCCATGGGACCTTCTATCCAGCCAAGAACGGGATAATAATCAACTACCTTTTCTTTAAATAATCTTATTCCCTTTAATCTATCGTTCATTCTCTTGCCATTTTCTGGTTTTACAGGCTGTAATTTTTCAAGATCGGAATAATCTCTTATGAGAGGATCAGAACAATAAGGAACATCATTTTCTGGAAGGGTAACATTTGCACCGAGATCGTAGGTTTCTCTTACAGGATCGGAAATCGCACTTACCATATCAATACCAAAAGCCTCGCAGCATCTTATATTACCTTCAACGAGATATCTATAATCAGTTACATACTTCTTGTAATTAACACCTATGTATTTGGCTGCAAAGGCCATGATTATATTCAGATTGGGCGATCTGTCCACATTTTTACCCTTCAGACGATTCTGCACCCTGGTATATGGATTAATGAAAATCCCTCCCGTTGAAATAAGAAATGCTTAAAATAGCTATGTGGTAAACGAAAACACTGCTATTATAGCACCGTTGCGTGTTAAATAAAAAACGGGAGCTCTTATGTAGCTCCCGTTTTATGCTTATGTTATTTAATATTTGGGGACAGACACTATTTTTTGCTTACTATTACCAGCAGCGTTTGTTATTGTCTTGTCTCATATTTCTATTGCCTCTTGAGGTATCCTTTGTGTTAAAACCACCGCGTCTGTTTTCTGGCTGCTGCCTCTGCTTGCTGGCTGGCCCATGTCCTTTGAAACCAAACCCGTCTGCATCTCTAATAACAATTTCATTGCCATCAACGGTTATTGTTGTAAGTGCTACAAAGTTTCCATCTTCATCAGTTATTAGTTTGCCGGTAACCTCAACCTTTGTGTCCACACTGACGTCAACATCTTCATATAACCATACAGGTCCTGAATGAACGTCATAAACGGTGCCATCTTCTGTTTCTACTACAAAAACTGTTGGGAATGCTTTTACTTCAATAATCGTTCCTTCAAATTCAATATCTTCACCAGAGAAATAAACTGAATCTTCTCTGTTAAGGTACTGTGGTTCAAATTCTTCCATGTCTCTCATTCTGTAGTTTTCCATGGGTGTCTTTTGTGTTTCTGTATCCCATCTCGGTCCAAAAGCAAATGCACCTGTTCCAATTACCAATAAACTAACCAGTGTTACTACCAATAATTTGTTTTTCATTTCTTTCACCTCCATAATTTTGTTCCTCGATAACATCTTACGAGGTGAAACTTAGAGTAACCTTTGAAGAACCTTAGAGTTTCCTTAGAAAAATACATTTTCATTTACTAACACTTATGAATAAAAAGATCTTTTTTTAGTTCGAGGTTTGCTCAACAAGATTGCTGAAGCAATTAATTTGCCAATTACAATTTATTGATGTACAAAGGCTTTAGGAAGAGAATTTTATTTTATCAGCCTTACATATTTTCTTAATGACGTTCTTTCCCATAGCTGCGCAACCAGGAATGCCTGCCCCACCTACTGATTGACCAACCATATAGAATTTATTCAAACCAGGTAGAGTTGTTGGTTTGTTAAACATGGTCTTAAGTATTTCTTTTGGACTGAAAGTGACCTTGTCACCATAAGGTCTACTAGAAGCTGTAAATCTTTCAGCAGTTACAGGTGTGGTAACATCAACAACTTCAATCTGCTCATTTATTTTAGGAAATCTTTTTTCAATTATTTCAATAATCTTCTCTGCAATCTCCTCTTTCTTTTCTTTATATTTAACTTTGTCTTTGTAAAGTTCAACCCAATAAGAGTATTCTGTATCAAAAATAGCTTTTATAACACCTTTTCCATTTGGAGCCATAGAAGAATCAAAACCATAAAGTTCTAGATTCAATTTTTGCCTTTTCTCTCCAGCTATTTCTAGAGGCTTATCAAGAAAAAGTACTATAGAAGGAGGTTCATCGGAGAGATCTCTATCTACACCAAAGAATACGTGTAGTCCCATAACCATTTTTTCTCCAGGTTTTAGATATTTCTCTTTCATTTCTCTGGTCACGTATTTTCCATCCAGCAGATTTATTATAGTGTTATGTTCGTAAGCATTTGAAATAATATAATCAGCATAATGTTCTGTGCCATCTTCAAGTCTTACACCTACAGCGGTATTATTTTTAGTCAAAATTTTGCTTACCTTAGCATTCAGATTTATATTGCCACCTAAATCTCTGAATTTCTTAGCTATGTTCTGAGAGAATTTGAGAGAGCCACCTTTATACCAACCATATTTCTTCTCATTAACTCCTGCATGGATGTTTAAATGTAAAAGCATTGGTATATACTCCCAATCATATTGAATAGTTGGAAAGAAATGCCTCATTACAGGATCAGAGAACGTCTCACCAAACTGTTTCATAGTAACTTTTCCCCAATGCATTAATTTCATAATGTGAAAAAGTTTTTTTAGCCAATCTTTGGTTTTCCATAGTCCTATTTCTAGCAAGTTAATTGTTGACGCGTTTTTCAATGCATTTATGTATTTCTCTATAACTTTTGAATCATTAGGAGCTATCATAGTCATCTCTTTCTTAAGTTTTTCAAAATCATAGTAAACACTGAATACATTCTCTTGAAAATCCTCAACCGAGGTCAATGTTTTTGGAAAGATCACTTCAGAAGGCATAGCTCCTAATTCTTCCCACATATTGTAAAGAAGAGTTCCAGGTTTGGTTCCTGCAAGGTGATGTATGCAATAATCAAAGGTGTAACCTTTCCTGTTCCATGAAGTACATACCCCTCCGGGTGAGTTGTTCATCTCAAAGATATCAACGTTATAATTATTTTTCTTAGCATAGCAGCCAGCTGATAAACCTCCAATGCCTGCTCCTATGATAATGATAGACTTACCCAAAATAACCACCCCAAAAATATTCGTTAAATCTATTTTTTAGCCTTTGTTGCTATAAATGTTGGAAAGTATTTTGAAAGCAGGTCATCTTCAAAAACATCCTCGTAAAAACCATCGATAGTGAAACCGGCTTTTATCTGACCTCCGATCTGATCTTCAAGTGTATGACTGTACTCAACTGCTCTTCCAGTTTTGGAATAGCTTTCCATATCTCCTTTTGTTTCTTCCAGTGTGCAGTAGGGAAGCTTATTCTTAACAATGAGATTTCCCTTTTCAATATCTTCATCCTTGAATAAATACATTTCAGGCTTTGAAAATCCGGATAATAAGGATCCCTCATGTCTTAGTACTCTGTATGATTCCTTCCATACAGGCTTAAGTTCTGGAACGAAACAATTTGAAACAGGATGAATGATGAGATCGAAGTATTCATCTTCAAAACATGAAAGATTTCTCATGTCGCTAAGCACTGTTTTGATTTTCAAATTTTCTCTTTGTGCTACCAGTTCATCCTGTTTTAACTGTTTTTGAGAGTTGTCAAAAACAGTGACATCAGCACCAGCTGCTGCCAAAATTGGACCCTGCTGTCCGCCTCCTGATGCAAGGCAGAGGATTCTTTTTCCCTTTACCTCTCCCATCCATTCTTTTGGAATTGGTTTGATTGGAGTAAGAATAATATTCCATTTTCCTTGTTTAGCTTTTTCAATTGTTTCGTGGTCTACAGGGATCGACCAGGAGATTTTTTCATCTACATATTTGTTCCAGGCTTTTTGATTATAACTAACGATATCTTCTTTTTTCATTTTAAGGCCTTCCATTCTATGGCTTTTTGGCAATAATCAAAAATCTATACTGTGTGGTTCTAAAAGAACCATTTTCAATAATAAATTCATGGAGTTTTCTTAGTTTATCTATTACCTCCGGATCATCCAGTTCAATTCCGGGAATTTGCCACTGAATAACCTTTAAATAATAAACCACAGCAGCAATGTCTGAAAATAGCGCGTCGAGAAATGCTTCTTTCTTTGACAGAATGTTGAATCCAGATTTTTGAAGGTCCACAACTGCGTTGTTCAGGCACCAGTCATTCCTGTCTCTTGAACGATCATCGAAGTAATGGTTAAGCTCCACGTTATCCAGCTCACCAACCTGCTGGGTGATAAAAGTGCCCTGCTCCTTCATTATCCTCATAAGTTCTTCGGGATGATAAGAATCATGTCTGTTAATAACAAGATCAAAGGCACCATCTTCAAAGGGTAGATTTCTTTCATCTTCAAAAGCCTTTACCTCAATGCCAAGAGTTTCAAGCCTTTTTCTGGCAACGGGAATATTGGGACTGTAAGATTCAGTCGCATAGGTGTTTTTGGGCAAATTAGAAAGGGAAGCGAGAAATTCACCTCCACCTGTACCCATGTCGAGTAAACACGTTGCCTGTGTGAGGTATTCTTCAACAGTATTCCTATAATTCCAGGGAATTTCTTGTGTGGTTATCATCCGTTTATCAAGATATGAAAAATCCCAGCCTTTGAATGTGGCACAAATCCCTTCATTGTAGAGATTTTCAAAGTCGTGAGCCATAAGACTGAGGTTTTCTTCAGGGATCCATCCATCTTTCACATCAGCCTTTATGCACCAGATCCAACCGTTTAGCCGTTTTAGTCCGGTGACAATGTCTCCTTTGTTAACATTCATTTCTCTCGCTGAATAATCTTCTTTTACTATCGCTGTTTCTCCTTTTATTTTTATTATTTGAAAGGGAACCCAACCTTCTTCATTGTTCTCTAACTTCTTGCAATAAATCCAGTTTGGCCATTCTTTATTGCCTTCATAAATCTTTACAGGAGATACTCTTTCTCCCTTTTTGAGCTCAATATATGAATCTATATCACTTTTGAAAGTCTTGTTAACCTTATATAGCATGATTTCCACCCTTATTTGATATTGATCAACATTAGTTATTTGATATTAATCAATATCAGTGCAATGATGATCATAAATAGTGAAACTAAGTCCTTACGTTTTAGTTTTTCTCTGAATATAAAGAAGCCTCCAATACTTATCATCACAACACTACCGGCACTAAACACAGGGAACACTACGGAACTTTTCATACCTTCCAGGGCCATTATAAGGAAAAAGGAAGAAAAAAGGTTTGGCAGTCCCACTGCTAGTCCCGTAAAGACTTCTTCTATCTTTATTTTAATATTTCTCTTCTTGTAGAAGATGAAACTAATAAAGAATGCACTGGAAAAAACACTTAAGAGAAAAATGTTTTTATAACCTGTAACCGTATAGTTCTGAAAGAGTTTGTTGGTAAATTCTGCAAGACCATTGAACAAAAACAAAAGTACAAGTGATAACTTTATCCTATCAGTGCTGGCCTTGAAAGGATTGTTAACCAGTACAATAGACGCAATGGCCAGTGATATACCAACCCACTGAAGTGCTAAAGGAATCTCCTTCCATAAAACCATGCCCAGAGTCATGGGAACAATTACTCCCAGTTTCCCGAAAGCACCGGAAAGACTTACGCCGTTTTCTCTAACGCTCTTCTGGTAATACATGAAAGCTACAAAAAAGAATATCCCCGCAAACAAACCGATGCCAATACCCCAAAAAATACTGCTGTTTTTGTTGAACAAAGTTGAAGTTTCAACAATGACTTCTTGAAAAGAAGGACCACCAGAGCCTGTTTTAGGAAAATCGATAACCAACATAACCAGTGCTGTAAGAGCTGCTCCAACATAATTGAACATCGTTACAGCAAAGCGATTCATATTTTTGGATTCGCTGTATTTAAAAATTAATGCTATGGATGAACTACAAAGTATGGACAGTATTAAATAAACCAAAATCTACTCCCGATATTATAAAGGTTTCGTCATAGCGCCAATCGTCTATGAAATACTAACAGATCTTTTAAAATACTGCATCATTGAGATCATTATGAGTAAAACGAAAAATCCCATGCCCAGGTACATGGTAAAAAAGGTGAGAAAGAAAATATCTAATGTGTATCCTACACCACCGAGAAATGAATTAACTGCATTTGCTATGAAAGCAAACTTAATAAATTTTTCCAGTCTTCCACCTGAGAAAGCAAAACCCACAAACATCGATGAAAGTCCGAAAAAAATAGTCCATCCAAGCATATTGATGGCTGCAACTCCCGAGATGGGAAAGCTCTGCACAAACTGCGATAAACCTTCTGAAATACCCTCTTTAATCTGCAACCTGACAGCTGTGAACTGAATAAAATAATTAATACTGATTGTAACCGAGAAAGCAACCGCAAAATGTATCCCTATTCTAACCAGAATCTTTCGCGATTTCGAAACAAAATCAAATATTGCACTGAGTAAAATCACGAAAAACACAGAGCTGACAAGCATTGAAAATTCTGCCATATGTTTATAGAACTGGTTGTAATTGTTGGCGTATTCTACAAAATCTGTAAGATTGGTCCAGACAAATGGTGGATTAACGATCATAATGGCTATGAAACCTATCATATACAAAATAAAAGACAACAGACAAATAAAGGCGGACCAGAACCCCAATTTCGCCGATAATTTATTCATTCTCCACCTCTCTTCACATTCATTTTGTCTTAAGAAGTATAACAATAAAAAGACCCGCCACAAAGCGGGTCAGTGTCTTAATTCTTTACTATTTTTCTTCAGGAATGTTTAATTCTTTCAAGGTTTTCCTGAGCCAGTTCAATGACCTTTCAATCAACGGTCCACCCTGTCCTTCACATTCCATACTCAAAAAACCACTGTAACCTGAGTCTCTTAGCATTTCCAAAATCTTTTTGATATTCTCAGCATTAACACCTTCTCCGATAGCACTGTGACTGATTCCAATACCGGTGTCTTTTCCACGTAATTTTTTCGCGAGACTTTCAGGAACATCTTTTATGTGTACATGTTTAATCCTGTCAATAAACCTTCTGCAAAATTCAACAGGGTCCTGTCCAGCTATGAAGCTGTTTCCTGTATCAAGATTGAGGCCAAAATAATCACTGTCTACAAAATCTAGCATTTTTTCGAGTAATTCGGGATTTGTAGTGAAATAACCATGAACTTCGATGTTTATGTTTATGCCATAAAGTTCTGCTGTTTTGACGATGTCAGTGTAAGCTCTCTTCATTAGTTCTAGTGATTCCTTTTCTGTGAGACCCTCAGGTTTCTTCAAGCCATCTGTGGTGGCTATATTAGGACATTCTGCAACCCTGGCCCAGGGTAATGTTTTTAGTACATAGGGTGCACCGTAATAAAGCCCACGATGACCCGAAAGTGGATACGCAGAATCTACCTGAGAAAATCTCACTTCATATTTTTCCATTAACTTCTTAATCTTCATTGGATCTTCAGTTAAAGAAATGTGAGGAAAATATCCAAGTCCATGAATCCAGGAAACTCCATCAATAATGCCGCATTCAATGTAATGCACATCATTTTTGCTAGCCCAAGCAAGTGCTTTCTCAAAGCTAAAAACGGCTGAATTAAAAGCATCTGTGTGGAAACTTATTTTCATATATAAAACCCCCTATTTTTATTGCAGATTACGAACAATTTTTTCCCGTTCCTTAAAGTAGCTTACTGATATTTCTACCAGTTCATTCATCAATTCAACTTTGCAAGGTTCATTTGATAAAACATATGGATCAGGATATGGACCCAAGGGTTCAAAGGTCAAAAACCTGTTATCTTCGTTCATTCCAACCAGATAAGCTGCCATAATTACTGTGTCGATATCGATCATTCCTTTACCAATAGCATCTCTGTTACTGTCTGCCAGGTGAAGATTAACAAGTTTATCTCCGCATTCAATTATCGCTTCACCTATATGGTTCTCTTCACATAACATGTGATATATATCTCCATTTATACGGTTAATTGCAGGATGATCTACTTCTTTAATATATTCATTAACGCCTTTAACTGTATGTATTAAGCTAACTTCAGCCGATCTAATTGGTTCAATTGCTGCTTTAATTTCGTAATTCCTAAAATCTTCTCCGCATTTTCTGAGTGCTGCACTACTTCGCAATAGCTCTGAGTTATCTACTGGATCCGGTCTACCTACTGCACTGGGAACTACAATAAAATATCTACCCCCGGTTTCTTTGGCGAATTTAACCTGATTTCTAACGTAATCAATTGCTTTTTGTTTGATATAAGGATCAGGGGAAGACAAATCATTTGAAGGTGAAAATAATCCTATAACTCCGGATACTTCAATTTCAAGTGAATGAAGTAATTTATTAATTTCATCAGGATCTGTTCCGGTATTTTCAGTGTAGTGATCACCTTTCAACTCAACATATTGAAGGCCTGCATTTTTAACTCTTTTTAGCGAGTTTTCCAGTGATTCTATTCCAAACATCCAGATACTCCACGATAAATTCAATCTCGATTTGAATTTATCGGGTTTTTCTCTCTTTTCCTTTAGAAAAAGTTCTTTTATTTTTTTACTCTTTTCTTCGTAATTTTGAAGCTTCATTTGTTATCACTACCTTTATCTTCTTTATCTTGAACCTTTTCTACCAAACCACTTTTTCTATATGTGCTTAATACGCTAACTGCAAGCGAAGCAATTATTAGTGCACCAAAAGTAACCTCCTGAAAATATGGGTTTACACGCAACATATTTAAAGCATTTGAAATAATTCCCATAAGTAACACACCAAATATCGTTCCTATAATTCTGCCTTTTCCACCCATTAGAGGAGTTCCACCGATTACAACAGCTCCTATTGCCCTCAGTTCAATTCCACTTCCTGTGGAGGGTTGGGCAGCACCAATACGAGACAGTAAAACCATCGCTGCAACTCCAACAAATAAACCGCTTATCATAAAGTTAGTTAGTTTGGACCAGCGCACATTTATTCCTGAAAGGAAGGCAGCTGAAGGATTACTTCCAATGGCATATGTTCGCCTACCCAGTTTTGTATACGTTAGCATGAAGTGCATAATAAAGAAAGCTGCCAGACTAATAAGAAAACTAATAGGTAGTATATTGCCAAGACGTGTTGTTCCTATTGTCTCAAACTTTCCATAAATGGTTTGAAATGAGCCTTTTGTTATTGCCAGTGCTATCCCTTGAAACACACTAATAAATGCAAGTGAGGTAATGAAAGATGGAGCTTTAAATAGTGAAGAAGTGAGACCTACCAAAAAGCTGTTAAAAATTGCAATGGCTATTCCTATGAGCACAGGAATTAATGCTCCTCCACCAAAACCGCTTCTTATCATCATAGCCATAATACATGAGGATAAACCAATATTTGCACCAACTGAAATATCTATTTCGCCTGATATAATGAGCATTGTCATTCCTGACGCAACGATACCCAAAACTGCTACTTGCTCAAGAATGTTTAGAATATTGCTCATCATGAAAAATCGAGGATTAATTATTCCTGTAATAATGGCTATTCCTATTTCAACTGAAAGGAGAAAGAACCATTGGTTTTTGAATACTGATTTTTTGGCTCTCGCAATTGTCCTACCCTGTGAATTTGAATTATTCTCCATCTTAGGCACTCCTTTTTAAATCAAACACCAATGAACTTTTTAATTAGTTCTTCTTCAGTTATACCTTCATTATCCAGAATTTCAACCATGCAACCATTCCTCATGACTCCGATTCTATCACTCATTGAAAGAAGTTCAGGCATATCTGAAGAAATCATTATTATGCATTTTCCTTTTTCTGCTAGTTCAACAAGTAAATTGTATATTTGTTCTTTCGCTCCAACGTCGACACCTTTTGTTGGCTCATCAAAAATATATAGGTCAGCGTCATCAATAAGCCATTTACCTATTATTACCTTTTGTTGATTGCCACCCGAAAGCTCTTCTACCTTTTGTTCATCTGAACTAACCATTATTGAAAGTTCATTTACCACTTTGTTAGAAAGAGACCGTTCTTCATTCAAGTCAATGATTGGTCCTTTGAAGTTCTCATTATGAACTACAGCTATGTTTTCTATAACATTTCTTCCTCTTAACATTCCCAATTTCTTCCTATCTTCTGTAATAAAGCAAATTCCATGCTTTATCGCATCCTCTGGTGAATTTATTTTTAGTTCTTTACCATCAATTATCACTTTTCCGGAATCAGGTTCTTCAGCACCAAAGACAAAAGTCATTAATTCACTTCTACCAGAACCTACTAGACCACCAATCCCAAATATCTCACCTTTTCGAACATTAAAGCTAACATTATCTACTACACCGGACTTGTTGAAGTTTTTAATCTCAGCTCTTGTTTCTCCAATTTCAACAGGTTTTCTACTGAAGAACATCGAAGCATCTCTTCCTACCATTTTTCTTATAATCATGTTTGTATCAACTTCTGAAATATTGTATGTTCCTCTATTCTTACCATCTCTTAAGACCGTTACTCTATCTCCAATGTCAAAAATTTCTTCCAGATAATGGGAAATATATATTACTCCAATACCTCTTTCTCGCAGATCTCCTATTATCTTCATTAGAGCCTTTTTTTCATCAAGACCAAGGGAACTTGTTGGCTCATCCATGATCATTATTTTTGATTCTTTGTGAAGTGCTTTAACAATTTGAAGCATTTGTTTTTGGGAAGTAGAGAGTGCTTCAACCAGTACATCATATGGAAGATTTAGATTAAGCAAATCAATGATCTCTTTTGCTTTTTTTGTCTGACTATTAACATTCACTACAAAGGGAGCGCTTGAAGACTCTTCTTCGCCCAGGAAAATGTTATCAACGACAGTTAATGAATCTACCAGTTCTGCATCCTGATAAATTGTCGAAATCCCGAGTTCGATTGCTTCTCTTGGTGTAAGTGATTTCAATGGTTCATCTTTTAAGTTAAGGATTTCTCCATTTTCTGGTGAGACAGCGCCAGATAATACTTTGATCAGGGTAGATTTTCCCGCTCCATTCTCACCAACAAGACAATGGACCTCGCCCTTTTTTAGATCGAAAGACACCTTGTCAAGTGCCTTAAATGATCCGTAAATCTTGGTAATATCCTTTAATTGTACAATCATATTTGACTCAGTCACGAACCATCACCCGCTTCTATAATAACAAAAGGATGGAGGTTAATTACTAACCTCCATCCAGAGAACTAATCACTATTATTCTTCTTCATCATCTACCATTTGATCGACAAATATATTGTATTCAGGGAAGTAGTCTCTTGTAAGTTCAATCCAAACAGGGTCAATATCCCAGGGGACAACCTTTGTTTTATCATCTATTGTTTCAGGTGTTATAGGTGTGTCAGGTAATAAAATCTGTTGATTTTCCTTGACAATATGACCCGTAACATATGAATGAAGGGCAAGGAATGATATGAAACCTTCCCAGCCAGGGGATGTTGAAATTGAATACTGAATGCTTCCTTCTTTAATGAGCTCTATTCCGTAAGGGGCACCATTTGTGGTTATTACTTTAATAGGATTGTTTAGCAGACCTCTTGTTTTAAGCATTCTCACCACAGCTGCTCCCATCTCTTCATTGAACACAAACAGTATTGTGAAATCGTAACCTGATTCAATAAGGTCCTGAGCCTGGTCAACAGCAACAGTTGGAGTATACTTGCCATCTCTAACTGCCACTATTTCATTAACTCCAAGCTCTTCTACAGCAGGTTCAAAAGAATTTCTGAATATCTGAACAGGGACATGTTCAAACAGTCCCATAATGGAAGCTATTTTTTCTCCAGGATAATTTTCAGCAATGTAATTTGCCACATTTTTGCCCATGGCTTCCCAATCAAAGTCAATACATCCAACAATATCACTGTCCGACTGCAATACCTGTCCTACGTTATCTGTCACTACAAGAGGGATGCCTGCCTTTTCACATTCCCTTGCTGCTATGAATGCACCATTTGGGTTGAATGAAAAGATACACATTCCGTCTACACCCATATTAATGAGTGTATTAATATTTGTTATCTCCTTTTGTGTATCATAGTCAGAATTAAGCACCACTACTTCTATACCCAGTAATTCAGCTGCATATACAAAGCCTTCGACATCTTTTTTGTACCATGTATCCGGTCCTGGTGTTACATAACCATATACGAGGTCTTCAGCTACAACAGCTATACTTCCCATAAGGAACAAAACAACCAGGGAAATTATTACACCAAATCTAAATTTCTTCATACTTATCCTCCTCTTGATCGTTATTAGATTTTGGAGTCAAAAAAACTCTAAAATTTTGTCAAATTTAGCCGTGAATAATTAATTTCTGACTCCAATTAATTAGATTATATTCTAACCGGAAATAAAATCCAAAGGCTATTATATTTGCTTAATAGCTATTAGTGATGAAGACACTTAATTATTTACAAATAAGGTCCAGTTAGTTGATGTTATAAAGTAATTAGGATTCTTCATTATTGTAAAACTCTTCAGTAATAGGTTTTAGTAAATGCCAGTGTTATTTTAAGAAATTGATTTTTTGTTTAATTTCTAAATAATTGTGAGCTTCATTTTGGTTAAGTTATTTCAAATGTATTACATAGATAGTTTGTAATTAATTATATTTTTACTGGTTAAGTGGAATATAATTATGTTGAGGAGGAAATTATAATGGATCTTCTTCTTTTTGTGATAGCTTTATTCTTTTATGGATTGTTCATTAAATGGTTAACCTTGTATCTTTAGCATGGTAAAAGTGTTATTAAAGGCAATGCAGAAAGAGCAATTGAAGTATTTAATAGACTAAAAGAAAGAATGTCAGGAAAAGGCACAGAAATTGTAGATAAAAAAATAAACAGAATTAAACGCTGGGCTAACAACAATGGAAAAATGCATATTACAGAAGACACAAAATAAATAAGAGTATATAATGCATCTATAACATGTATAAATGAGTCTGCACAAAGCTGCTGGAAAAATCTTTCATTTTGTAAAAAATGAGACATAATGTATTTACTCAATTTTGTACATTGATTTAGGTTCCCTCTTTCAAGCGTCAAGAAATATATCCAAAAAAATTGTTGCTATAATCAAAATTTATTTTGACAGTGTATTGTTTCTTTTTAGATGAAATAAAGTGGCATAATAGTATGGCAAAACCATTTATTAAGGAGATGATATGGTGAATAAATCTCTGTTCAGGAAAGTCGATTGTGTTAGATTGTTTGTTTCTGACCTCGAACAGGGACGAGAGTATTATGAGAAATTGCTCGGACTAAAAATGATATGGAAAACAGAAAAAGCAATAGGCTTGGGAATGGATGAAGATGTAACAGAGGTTGTACTTCAGAACTCTGGTAGAAAATTGGAGGTTGATTTCAAAGTAAACTCAGTCCTTGATGCAGTTAAGGATATTAAAAAAGCTGGAGGTCGTGTTGTTATAGGACCCTTTGATATCAAAATAGGTAAATGTGCAGTTGTTAAGGATCTCTGGAATAACGAATATGTAATTCTTGATTCAACAAAGGGAACGTTTATAACAGATGAGGAAGGTAACATTATTGGACAGGAATAATTCTTTTTTATCTTTTCGTTTACTGAGTTTTTTAATAACAGATAATTCATGTTTAATTAAGGCACAGGTTATTAATTAGGGGTGATATCTATGAGTGAAACCTATGAAGGCTATATCAAATTTAATGGATTCAAAACGTGGTATAAAACTATTGGTGAAACAAATTCAGGAAAATATCCGCTGTTATGTCTGCATGGCGGTCCCAATTTCACTTACGATTATCTTGAACCACTTTCAGAGATAGTAAACACAGGAAGGCAGGTAATATTTTACGATCAGCTTGGCTCAGGAAACTCGGAACTTCCGGATAAATCTATCGAGTGGAAGATATCTCTTTTTATAGAAGAGATCAAAGAAATCAGAAGAGAACTTAAATTGAATGAAATTCATCTATTTGGTCAATCCTGGGGTGGAATGCTGGCACTGGAATACGTTTTAAATAAACCAGCAGGTATCAAAAGTCTTGTACTCGCTGATTCATTATCCAGCGCACCATTATGGGGAAAGGAAACAAGCAAACTACTCGATGAATTACCTGAAAAATACCGGGAAGTAATTAAGAAACACGAAAAGGGAATGGAGGTTGATGAAGCCAGATATGAAGAAGCAATCATGGCTTATTATAAAAAATTTGTCTGTCGTCTTGAATCATGGCCAAAACCGTTGATGCGTTCCCTTGAAAAATTTTCAAAAAATCATGAAGCCTACAATATAATGTGGGGAAGTAGCGAATTTGAGGTAAATGGAACGCTGAAAAATTGGGATGTTACAAATAAACTGGGAGAAATAGATATTCCCACTCTTATTGTTAGTGGGCGTTATGATGAATCAACACCTGCAGTATCAGGCACACTGGCACAGGGGATAAAAGACTCTAAGTGGGTATTATTTGATAACAGTGCTCATATGCCTCATCTCGAGGAAAAGGAAAAGTACCTTGAGTTGCTTTCAGATTTTTTAGATTCCGTTGAACATCAGCAGCAATAAATCATCTAAACTACATCTCTGAATAAACAACTTCTCCCTCAAAAAGCGTTTGTTTTAGATTGTAGTTCTTATCCAGGAGAACCAGATTTGCTGTATAACCTTCTTCAATGAGTCCTACTTCATCTGACATTCCCAGACTTTTAAGTGAGTTATATGAAGAAACCTTCACAAGCTCCTGAAGGCTGCAGTTTGTGAACATCGCGAAGTTCTTAACAGCATCCTTGAATAAAAGTGTGCTTCCGGCTATGGAACCATCCTCGAGTGTAGCCTTTTTGTTTTTTACAAATACTTCAAGCCCGCCCAATTCGTATTGTCCTTCTGGCATGCCAGCTGCAGCCATGGAATCAGTTATAAGATATATTTTGTCTGCACCTTTGATCCTGTAAGTAAGATCAGTAAACTCAGGGACGGTGTGAATTCCATCCACGATTATTTCAATATCAAAATCAAGGTATAAAGAAGAACCGGTACCACCTATTTCTCTGTGATGTAACTTTGTGAGTGCGTTGGGAAAATGGGTAATTTTTCTTACTCCCATGTCATAAGCCTTTTTGAACTCTGTGTAGCCACCGGCTGAATGTCCTAAAGAAACGATAATTCCTTTTTCGTTGCATTCTTTGTACAGCTTTTCAAACCCTTTTTCTTCAGGTGCAGCTGTAATGAGCTTTACCGGTTCTCTTAATATTTTGCCCAGTTCCTGACCTTCAGATGGAAATATATATTTATCATTCTGGGCTCCTTTCTTTTTTGAGTTGACAAAGGGACCTTCGAGATGCAACCCTGTTATGGATAATGGAAGCTCTTTTACTTTATCAATAATTTTCTCTATATTTTCTAGTGAAGTGGATACAGTGGTGGGCAGAAATGTGGTTACTCCCTGCTCAAAGTTATTCATCGCCCACTGCTTAAAGTCATCTTTATTCGCATACATCGTATCAATACCTTTTTGCGCGTGGGTATGAAGATCAACAAATCCCGGCATCAGAATATAGTTTGGATCACTTTCTTTTTTATCTACTCCTGAGATTTTTTTGTCTTCAATATAAACGTTACCCGTAAAGCTGCCTTTTTCAGGGTCCACTATAAGAACGTTTTCAATTATCATCAAATCACCTTCACTTTACTAAATAAAATGTTCCTGTCTTCTTCATTATAACTTACATTTAAAAATAGGCATATATTCGATGAATCGACTCTGGAAACATAGCATAAATAAATGGGTTGGGAATTATACTCTAATTAAAATAAGAATTATCTACAAAGGTTAATATGCACCTTGATTCGTGTAGATAACAAGAAAGTATAAGGAGGGAGTAATATGAGAAAAAGAACGATGCTCTTGGCAACTACCTTAATATTGGCATTTGTAGTTTTACTGAGTCCAATAAATGTATTTGGTATAGAGTCTTTAAAGGAAGAATTCCTTGCGCTTGAAAGGAACTATATCGTAAAGATTACCGAAGATGGAACAGTTTCAACTGGTATTAAAGCTAATGAATTCTGCGTTGACGATAATGCAAAGTTACTTTTCACACTTACCAGGTCTTACGATTACTCTACCGGTGAGTTCAAACTTGTAAATGAGTATGAGTCACTTAAGGGTTATATTTTCTCAGGATATGGGTTAATTGCTTCTGTTCACAACGATACAGATGATGTTGATTTCTTCGGTTATGAAGGTGAGCATATAAACAACGTTATATTCGATGAATCTCCGAATAATGAATTACAGTATGCTAGTGGATTATTTCTGGATGAAAATACCTTTTTACTATCTGAGGATGGACACGATAACATTATCAGATTTAATATTTCAGAGAGTTCTTTTGAGATATTTAAAAGCTTTGATTTTGGATGGCTGGGAGAAATGGACAGATTTCAAGGTTTCTATTATGTATATACCTCTAGCGATGCTTCCATTTACAAATTTACTGAAATAGCTACACCCGCGCTTGTTAATAATGATTTTCCTTTCCACATAACGGGTATGGTTGTTGAGGATGATTTCATATATTTTGTTTCGAATTTTGGTAATGGTTTTTTCAAATATGATATGTCTGAAAAAACAACGAGCAAAATATATAGCCTGCACTATCCGAAAAATCTATACAAAATAAGCTATTCACCAGAATAGAATGATTATCAGGAGTGATCTTAATAAAGAGAGGTGAGTGCAATGAAGCACATCAAATTGTTTGTTTTGGCAGTAGGGGTCATTTTTGTTGCATTGGGATGTGTTATTACAGATGTACCTTTAAGTGTTGAACTAATATCTCCAGCAAATAAGACAGTTTATAACCACTATCCCAGGTCTATGCACCTTGAATGGGAAGCGAAAGGCATTACAGGAAGCGTTAAGTATTATGTTGAGATTCAGTATTGCTGGGTTCATTCAACTGACCCTAATGATCAATATTATTTTGGAAACTGGGAAGAAGGAAATTACACAGGAACGGTTCTGGAAAAAACTGATAATTACCATGATTTTAATTTTGTAGGTGCCCAGCCAGGCAGATGGAGAGTTAGAGCAGAAGATGATAACGGATACTGTGAGTGGACAGAGTGGCGTTATTTTAAATTCACTGTGTAGTTGATAATTTTGGAGAATTATAGCTACGCAAACCATTAGCCAAATAAAATTAAATCAGTTTAATAATATAAAACCCTTTAGAATGGTTTAAGCTGCATGATATAATCATCCTGTTATCGAATGAAATAGATTGAAGCTGTAATTTAGTTATAAAGGGGGTTATCTTATGGACTTGTCATTTTTGGATAGTTTGCTAAAGGCAGTTATTGAAAACTGGTTTATTGTTCTTCCTGTTGCACTATTCATGTATTTTGGAGCTCGTTTTCTTGAATCTGTAACACTTTTCTTAGTTGGTGCTGCAATAGGGTTCTTTTACATCAATCCACTGGTCATGAGATGGGTTACTGAACGTTTCGAGCTTACCGATATGTGGTTGAATGTTTTGCCCTACATAATAGCCATCGTTGTAGCCATCGCATTTCTTGCGGTTTACAAAATTGCTGTATTTGTTTTAGTGGGTATCGCTGCTGGTGGACTTGTGTACTTCTTGCTTGAAGTGATATCTGACGCAATAATAAAATCAAAAGAAGCCGTTCCAGGCGATATTACAGAGTTTTTACTAAGCGACACAGCATTCTATGTCTTTGTTGGAATTGCGGTAGTTGTTGGTATTATTGGCGGAATAGTTGGCACAAAAAGAAGCAGAGAATTTTTCCAGGTTTTCTCTGTAATATTGGGATCGATAGGTATTGTTTTATCACTTTATACTTTCATTATGACGTCAATTATTCAGGGTGAGCCACTATTCAGAAGACTGACCCAGGAAGAGGTCACTAAATTGGCCAGTGATCTGGGTGCACTGCACCTCTTGATTATGGCTGTCATAGTTGTTGTTCTGTGTATCTATAAGATATCCAGAATATTTAAGAAAAAACAACCTGTTCCTCATCAGGAACAGAATATTCAGGAGTAAAACTTACTTTTGCTAAAGGAGTGAGATTTCTTCAAAGTAAATATAGAAGCTAAGAAAATCCTTGACGCACTTTCGAAAATGGGAATTGAAGCGTACCTGGTGGGGGGTTGTGTCAGGGATCTTTTTCTGAACAAAGAACCGAAGGATTGGGATATTTCTGCAGGAGCACCGGTGAATAAGCTCCTTTCTGTAATGAAAGATGAAGGTTACAGGGTAATTCCAACCGGACTTCAGCATGGGACTGTTTCAATTGTTGTAAACAGGGAGATCTTTGAGATAACGAGCTTTCGCGGAGAGAATATAAAAGATGACCTTCTATGGAGAGATTTCACAATGAATTCTCTTGCTCTTGATGCACAAAATAATGTGATCGATCCTTCGGGAGGAGTGAAAGATATTGAGAACAGGATCATTCGCTCAGTTAATGCAGAGAATGCTATTAAAGATGATCCTTTGAGAATGCTCAGAGCGATAAGATTCAAAGCGCAGTTAGGATTCAGGATTGAAGATGAAACAAAAAAGGCCATACTTAAGCTCAACAATCTGTTAGGAAACGTCAGTGTTGAGAGGATAAGAGAAGAATTCAACAAAATAATTCTCTCAAATCCCTACACTCTTTTTGATCTCGTTGAACTGAAGCTTATAAAGTTTATTTGTCCTGAGTTTTTGGGCACTATTGGAATAGACCAGCGAAATCCAAATCATCATTTAAATGTAGCCAATCACATTGTTGAATCCATGGTTGCTGCTCCTGCTGATATTGTTTTAAGATTAACCATGTTCTTTCATGATGTTGGAAAGCCCCAAACCATGACTGTAGATAAAAAAGGAGTTGGTCATTTCTATTCACATAATATTGCTAGTGAAAAAGTCGCAAAAAGAACACTGAAGCGACTAAAGTACAGCAATAAAATAATCAAAACAGTAACACACCTGATTCATTATCATGATTCTTTTCCTGAAGCAACCAAAAAATCTGTAAGGCGCTTTGTGAACAAGCATGGTATAGAGTATTCAGAATTGTTCTTTCATGTATGGCGTGCAGATATGAAAGCTCAAGAACCCATACATTTACAGGAAAAACTTGACACAATTGATAAAGTCGAGCAGATATTTATAGATATTAAGGAGAGCAGGCCTGCACTTTCAATCAAAGATCTGGAAATAAATGGTAACGATTTAATGGAACTGGGTGTGAGTGAAGGTCCTGAAATAGGAAATATTCTAAATGAACTGCTTGAAGAAGTAATAAATGATCCTTCAAAAAATCAAAAAGAAACGCTGGTCAAACGGGCAAAGGATATCATGAATAAACAGGATGAAGGATAATACCAAAAGGTATTTTAAAAATAAAAGGCTGCATTCTTTTTTGAATGCAGCCTTTTGGGGTTAAGTGCCAGTATTTTGCTTTGTTTTACAGTGCTGAATTACTTTTTTCGATTCTCCCTGATAAAATCAATTACCTCTTTGACATGATCTTTTACCTTTATGTTCCGAAATTCTTTGATTAACACACCATCTTTGTCCAGGATAAATGTTGATCTTACTGTACCAAGGCTCTCTTTCCCGAACATTTTCTTTTTCTTCAACACATCGAACATTTCATGAACAGAAGCATCAGGATCACTGAGGATATTGAAATTCAGATTTAGTTTGTTGTGAAAATTCAGGTGTGATTTGACGCTGTCCTTGCTCACACCTATTACAGCAGTGTCCAGCTCATCAAATTTATTCATATTATCTCTAAAACTTTCCGCTTCGAGAGTACAACCTGGAGTATTATCTTTAGGATAAAAATAAACAACTACGTATTTGCCACTGAAATCCGATAGTGATACTTCTTTGCCGTCTTCATTTTTAAGTGTAAAATCAGGTACTTTATTGCCAATACTTACCTTGTTCATATAATTCACCTCCTGTTTAGAATCATTCTAAACTATTCATTATTATGATATCATTAAAATTGAAGAACGTAAACAAATAGAGGTGATTTTATGTTCTTTGATGATAAAAAGAAAGACAAAAGAAAGCAAAATAAGACCAGTAGTTTCTGGTTCAGCTGGAATCCAAAGGATAAAGAAAAGAACAAAATGCACATGAGAAAGCTGTTTATGTTCGACAAATTCTTTAAAAACAAGAAATAGCAGAAATATACACTACAACAAAAAGCCCGCCATATGGCGGGCTTTGTTAGTTTATTATTATATCAGTAATAAAGTTTTTCCTGTAATTTGAGGATTTCCTCAAAGGTGAGTCCAACCTTATCTCTTAGATATCTAAACGCGATAGTGTTTACATTATCATTCGTGATTTCCTTACCATTGCTGATATTTTCAAGGATGCCTTCTATGATTCCTACCACAGCTTCATAAGCATCTGATCCCGGTTCAACATGATAGTAGTTAACGTAGGACTGTGCATAGTCTTCATAGATTTCGTCTAATGAGCCTCTCATCAAAGCACCAAGAATGGCTACGGTAATACCTGCTCTATCCTTTCCTTCAACGCAGTGGATGAGATATGGTGGTTCATTGTTTATGAGGAAAAGAAGCCCCTCTCTAAGGTTGTGAGCAAATTTGTCGCTAGCAAGATCAACGCCCATATTCAGGTTAATGACCTGTCCTTTTTCATTCAAAGATTTGTAGAAGTCAGATATACTGCACGCTTCTTGAAGCACTTCATCTGAATCGGAAAGATTTATAACAGTATTTATTCCAGCTTCTTTACATAGTTCATTCACATAGGGAGCTCTTGGATCATCGATAGCAGGATGTGATGATCTGTAAAGATTTCCCGGTTTTATATAACCAATGGTAACCTCACGGAAATTTGCAAAAACAGCATCGCTTTCGTAGTCTTCTCTCTTATCTGTTCTTACAAGATGCCTGAGTTCAAGTTCTTCTTTATAAGCTCCTTCTTCAAGGATACTTATCTCAACTTCATCGCCCACTTCAAGACCGTAGGTTTTTGAGCAATTACCATAGTTGATTGCCAGGAGCACATGATCGCCCGTGATCCTAACAAGAGGGTTACCGGTGTCAACATCACCATAGGTAGTAACAAAGGGTGCTTCAAAGACTTCACCATCGAAGCTTACTTCAAGCATATCCCCCAGTTCAAAACCGGCTTCTTCCATAGCAGTTTCCAGGATATTGGTGTGTACATTTCCATATTTGTCTACTTCTGCAACCGTTCCTGAAACCTGAGCAAGTACAACTGCTGCAAAAACAAGAACCAGTCCTAGTAAACCTAATTTCTTCAACATTCCTAACACCTCCAGCTTAAATAATAAAGAAAGTAAATTTGAAAAGACAGAATAATTATAACACCCGACAAATCTCATTTTTTAGTTAATCTATTTTTCAAATAACTTCTCACCGATTACTGGTTAAAACAACTAAAAACGAAAAATAATCATAAAACGTAACTGCTATAATTAAAGAATGAAAAAATTCAAATGGATAGAAAAACCGGAAAAAGCTATCTTTAAAGAACGTCCAAATAGATTCATAGCGATTGTCGAACACTGTAACGATGATCTGAAGGTATATCTTCCTGATCCGGGAAGACTTGAAGAATTGCTCATCCCCGGTACAAAAGTAATCATTGAAAAAAGAAGAGATGGCGGAAAAACCCAACATGACATGATCATGGTAGAAACACTGACCTTTCCTTATAAGATACCGATAATGGTCAGTGTTGATTCAAGGCTTCCCAATAAACTCTTCAGATGGTTGTTAACTGAAAAATGTGTTGATCTTTTTGGTAACATCACTAATTTCAGGCATGAACCTGTTGTGGATAATGGCAGATTGGATTATTTTATTGAAACAAGAAAAGCAAAACATTTTGTTGAGCTGAAATCGGTAAATCTCATTGACTCAAAAGGAATCGCACGATTTCCCGACGCGCCAACAAAAAGAGGCTCAAAACATCTTGAAGAGTTAATCACATTGAAAGAACAGGGCTATGTCAGCTGGATTTTCTTTCTTATTGTCCGAAAGGATGCACTTTCCTTCAGTCCCTTTTTCGAAAGGGATCCATTATTTTCGGAAACACTGCAGAAAGCTAAAAAAGCAGGTGTCAAGATTAGAGCACTCAAATTTGACATTGATTATAATGTTCATTATTTAGGTGAAGTGCCTGTAAATACAGACAATAACCCCTTCGCCGGCGACTGGCCTGAAATGTAAAACTAGTTTTCAATAACAAAGTAGCTAAATTTTTCAAAAATGGTCACAGTTACATTAGGGGGATTAATATAGTTGCCAGAGTAAAGTAAATTAGTAGTCCAAGTCCATCTACGATTGTTGTAATAAGAGGACTGCTTGCAACAGCAGGATCCATTTTCAATTTTGTCAGTATAAAAGGCAAAATGGCACCGACTAGATTGGCAACAACAATTATTGAAACCATTGATAAACCAACTACAAAACCTATCTCAACTCCACCTCTAACGAAACCAAGTAACCAGCTGGCTAATCCCATTGTAACTCCCAGAGCCGCACCAATCGCTAGTTCTTTCAATATTGTGAAAAACCATCTTGACATTTTTACATCGCCAGTTGCTATGGCACGAACCATTAGTGTTGCTGATTGCGCGCCAGCATTTCCTCCACTATCAATGAGTAAAGGAATGAAAAAGGCCAGTGCAATTGCGGATGAAAGTGTCTCTTCGAAAGCGGAAATAACACCGGATGATATAAGGTTTACAAGAATAAGCATCATAAGCCAGCCAATTCGTTTTGTGAATAGAGACCAGATGCTTGAATGTTGATAGCTTGTTTTCAAAGGTTTGACCGCTGCAGTTAGTTGGAAATCTTCTGTGGTTTCTTCTTCTGCTATATCAAAGACGTCATCTACGGTAACAATGCCAAGAAGAACACCATTACTGTCAACCACAGGAAGTGCAAAAAGGTCATAGAGCTGAATTAGTTTCACTGCCTTTTCTTGATCTTCAAAAGCGGCAATACTTATAAATCTATAGTCCATTATCTCTGAGACCTTTTGTTCAGGATTGGCGATAATAAATTTTCTCAATTCAAGTACATCCAGTAGCTTCCAGGTATTATCAGTTATGTAAATCACATTTATTGTCTCGCTATCTCTCCCAATATTTCTAATATGTTCCAGGGCTTTACCAATGGTCCATTCCGGCCTGACTGCAACGTAGTCTGGTGTCATCAACCTTCCTATGCTTTCTTCAGGATAACCAAGAAGTTGTTTTGCTTTTTCAAGATCTTCAGGATTCAGTAAATTCATTAGCCTCTGTGTAACCTGACCGGGTAATTCTCTGAATAAAGCTGTCCTATCGTCAGGCTTCAAATGGGATAGAAGTTCACGAGTTTCAGTGTCTGTAAGGTCCAGTAACAGCTCATCTCGTTCGTGCGATTCCAGGTAAGAAAAAACCTCTGCGGCAAAGTGGCGAGGTATTATTCTGAATACAATAACACGTTGCTTTTTGTCTAATTTTAAAAGTAAATCTGCCACTTCAGGTGCAGGCATCTCAGATATAAGCTTACTAAGTTGTTCCCATTTCTTGTTGTTTATTAGTTTATCTACTATTTCAAATATATTCATTGTGCACCCTCCTATCGTTTTGCAGAAAGAATTTAGTTTTTACCTCAGGATTATCATAAAAATTTATATTGATTTGTTTAGCTGTTTACAGAGTTCATACTTTGTCAGATGACCCAAAAAAACTGTAACCAAATATTTGTAGGGATTTATTAAGTTTTGTTTAAGGAACTCTGTTAACAGTATACAGATTTTATTAAGTCTGTGAAATTTTCCTGTTCTGTATAATACTTACTTTAATAAAGATTTATACAGTAAAATTTAAGCAAGGAAAGTTTTCACAGTAGAACTTTTAGAAATTAGAACACATCTGTATAAGTTTTTCATGGATTTTTACCATGGCAAGTGTGTCCATTTTGCAGTACTCTAGAAGATCCTTTCTGAATTTCTCCATTTCTTGCTCTGAATAATCTCCCCGCGCCATCTTTGCGAACACATAGCATGCATCGTCTCCGTTTTTTATTGCCTTGCCTTCATATGAAAACTCCGGGATCAGAGCGGGTAATACCTTCTTAATCGAAAAGCTTCCGTGAAAGTCCGGGTGATAAACGTGCTCTTTGACGAGTAATTCAAGGTCTACAAATTTATCTAACATATCATTTAGTTCTGTTCTTAATTGTTTATCATATCCATTTCTTTCAATAAGATTTCTTATTACACTCTTCTCAAAACTATCGTGATAGGCTATAAGGGTTTTAATCTCTTCTGTATCTCCAGCCAACGTTTCTGCAAGTCTTTTTGACTTGTCGACGGAAGGGTCAAAGAACAGATAATCCACGTGTTTAAGAGGTGAGTGAGGAGATTTCTTTATATGAAGTGAATACTGAAAGGGAAGTTTTTCATAGGGACCCAGGTCATCATAAAGGGGTAATGCTGTACCCACAGTTTCAAAATCAAGATAACCTATGGGGTATTCTAATTCATTCAGCTTTTTCCATAGCCCTGGTTTATCATCAACAATAACCCTGTTTTCCTTTAAAGATCTGTAAATCCTTCTGTGTAAATCTTTTTCAAGTTCATCTTCATCTAAATCTTCAAGCAAATACCTGCCCTGTTCAATTAGCTTTTTGATCTGACTGTGATGTTTCTTATGAAGGACAAAAATCGTCTTATCTCGATTCAGATTAAAACAATCCTTTAAATAATCGCAATTTCTGCATTCGTAGATGAATTCTGATTCAGGTTTTTCAAGATTATCTAAAATCTTAACAGCTCTTTCTTTTTCGGGAACAAAAATCTCGATTAATTTGTGAACTTCATTAAAAACATCATATAATTCGAACAGACTTTGATTGGACATTCCCTTTCTGTACTTATCAGACAGAAGTACAAGCGAAGCTTCATTAACATTATAGTCAGCGCCTTTTACTACCATAACAGTGTAAGCAATGTCCTTAATTAGGTCTTTTATTTTCTTCGTGTCGCTTTTGCTGGATTTAACCTCATATATTTTTAAGCTCTCCCGGGTTTCTTCAATGATGTCTGCTCTTGTTACAAAATCTCCATCTACAAAGGCCGCTTCATAAATCGTATTAAAAGATTGATCTCTGAACATACATTCAGTAATATCTTTTGCAATAAATGGGTTTTTTTCTTCTAACAAAACTCCTTCCGGGAAAAGCTCACGCGCCCTTTTCCCTATTTCTATGCCTTCTTCCATTCTGTATCTATCTGCAAGGGAAATATCTTCTTTTGGGGGATTGTTTAACTCTATCCACCCTTTTACAGGACATTTTAAAAACTCAAGGAAGACTTTTTTAGTTATTAAAGGCATAAAAACCCCCAAATATTTTGATTGCAAGAAGTTAACAATCTATATACTTCAACTCCATTGTAATACTTAATGTAGCTTTTACTAAACAAAATTAAGACACAATGTAAAATTTAAAAAACTTAAAGGATATTTGAAAAAACATAATTTACTGTCTTACTTGTTGCATAGTGCTTTAATAAGCATGTATGATATCAATATAAATGCCCTTCCTTTTTGAAGTGAGGTTAGCGTAATGAAAGAGTCAAACAAAAATAACTGGCATAAGCTATCAATTAATGAAACTTTAGAAGCTCTAAAAACATCAGAACAGGGTATTGGTAAAGAAGAATTTAGTAAGAGAAAAGAAACGTTTGGAATGAATGAGCTTCCATCAAAAAAGCCTGTTTCTCTGGCAAAGATAATCTTGCATCAATTTAAAGATCCACTAATTTATATATTGCTTGTAGCAGGATTTGTTTCTGCTGCAATTGGTGAACCAGATGACGCTATTTTCATAATGATAGTTGTTTTACTTAACGCTGTCATAGGTTCTGTACAGGAGTACAAGGCAGAGAAAAGCGCTGAAGCGCTTTTAAAAATAATGATAACTGAAACCCGGGTGATAAGAAACGGAAAAACAGAATTAATAGATTCAAAAGAGCTTGTTCCAGGTGATATTGTTCTCGTTCAATCAGGAGAAAAAGTTCCAGCAGACATTCGGTTAATTGAAACAAATAATCTTAGAGTAGATGAATCCTTTTTGACGGGAGAATCCACAGCAATAGAAAAACATTCTGATCAGATATTTGAAGATGTTGAAGTTGGTGACAAAAAGAATCAGACATTTGCTGGATCAATAATAATAACAGGAAGAGGCAAAGGCGTAGTAGTAGCAACGGGAACCGATACTGAGATAGGGAAGATAGCAGAAGTAGTGTCCGAATCAGAAAAGGGCAAGGCACCTTTGATAATAAGAATGGAACGTTTTACAAAGAAAATTGCATATGTTGTTTTGGTTGCTGCTGTTATCTTTGCTTCAATTAGATTTTTTCAAGGTTATGAATTGATGAGTGTTTTTTTCCTTGCAGTAGCTCTTTCGGTTTCTGCAATACCTGAAGGACTACCGGTTGCTCTTACCGTTGCTCTTTCAGTTGCAACCAGCAGGATGGCAAAAAGAAAGGTTGTTGTTCGAAAATTGGAAGCGGTGGAAAGCCTGGGTAGTTGTACCGTTATAGCAAGTGATAAAACGGGAACATTGACGGTGAATCAACAAACAGCCAGAAAGATTCGGCTTTCTTCTGGAAGGGATTTTGAAGTCACTGGCGAAGGATACAATGGTGAGGGAAAAATAATAGGCGCGAATATTGAAAATAATGAAGAGCTGACTGAGCTTATAAAAATTGCTGGTATAGCAAATGAAGGATCGCTCGAAAAAACTGGCGATACATGGCGTAAAAGCGGGGACGCCATGGATGTTGCACTTCTTGGGATGAGCTACAAGGCAGGGATAAATCCAATTAAACTCAAAGAAGAAACGCAAATACTTCAAGAAATACCATACGAATCTCAACGTCGTTTTTCAGCAGCTTCTTATGAAAGCTCTGGAAAACATATGATTGCAGTAAAAGGAGCGTTAGAAACGGTACTTGCTATGTGTTCACATCCATACGACCCTGATAGAGATTTTGATCGAAAAGCAATAGAAAAAGAAGCTCTAGAACTAACAGAAAAGGGTTATCGTGTACTGGCTTTTGCGCGGGGAGAAATCCATTATTCTGAAGATATTGAGCATGAATTGAGAGATCTTCAATTTATTGGAATCGTAGGATTTATTGACCCCTTAAGAAGTGAAGTAAAAGATGCTGTTCAGGAATGTCATGAAGCTGGAGTGAAAGTGATTATGATTACAGGAGACCATCCATCCACTGCAAAAGCAATAGCTGTTCAGCTGGGTATAGCAGATCAGGATGATGATATTGTAACTGGAGTGGACCTTGATAAAACAGGAAATGCTGACGATGAGGATTTTATAAGATTAGTGAGCTCCACAAACGTTTTTGCCAGAGTTTCGCCTGTGCAAAAGCTAAACATAGTGGAAGCTCTAAAAGATAGCGGACATTATGTTGCTGTAACCGGGGATGGCGTTAACGATGCACCAGCATTGCAAATAGCTAATATTGGCGTTGCAATGGGTTCAGGAACTGATGTAGCAAAGGATACAGGATCAATAATCATCACTGACGACAATTTTGCCTCAATTGTTTCAGGTATAGAAGAAGGAAGATTTGCATACTCAAATGTTAGAAAAGTCATTTATCTACTCATTTCTACAGGAGCAGCAGAATTATTATTGTTTGTCCTTGCAGTGCTTTTCAACGTGCCACTGCCTCTTGTTGCAGTTCAAATACTCTGGTTAAATCTTGTAACAAATGGCATTCAGGACGTTGCCCTGGCCTTTGAAAAGGGTGAGCCCGGAGTTTTGAAAGAACCGCCCAGAAAACCTGAACATAACATATTTGATAATCTAATGATAAAAGAAACCCTTGTATCTGGATTCACAATGGGGGCAATTGCATTTTCATCTTGGATGTATATGCTTTTTCAGGATGTTGAGATTAGCATGGCAAGGAATTTCCTTTTACTGTTGTTTGTTCTCATGCAAAATATGCATGTTCTTAATTGTAGATCGGAGAAAACTTCTGCCTTCGTTGTATCTTTAAGCAGAAACTACTTCCTTGTTCTTGGTGTTCTAGGTGCACATGGAATACATTTGATTGCAATGAATGTACCCCTGTTACAAAATTTACTAGAATTAGAGCCAGTTTCATTAAAGCAGTGGCTAACACTTCTTGCCCTTGCATTACCAGTACTGCTGGTGATGGAGTTGTTTAAGCTGTTAAGAAGGAAGAATATATAATAAAATCTCCTGCATTACGCTGGGCTTTTTTAGTTTGAGGCCTTTTTCCACTTGTATTTTTTCACAAAGCACTTCAGAGTATAAATATTACTGCTAGAATATTATGCTGATTTCCATTCCATTTTCACTGAAGCCAAAATTAAAACGGATTGGTGAAACATTTATAGATAAATCTCTTAACAAATATTCCCATTTATTTTTAACAATTGTATATACTTTTATTTGAAAAGATAATTATCTATTCAATGAACTGATTCTATAAAAATCTGAAAACGGGATGGAGGAATAATTATATGTTCAGGAAAAGAGTGGTCAGAACTAAAGCAGTTGAAGATGATACAGAAACGAAGAGGGAAAAAGAACATAGAGAACTCGCTTACCGTGCTGCGGTTGAAGGAATTGTACTTCTTGAAAATGATGGAGCTTTGCCAATAAAACCCGATAAAATTGCACTTTACGGCGCCGGAGCAGAGAAAACCATTAAAGGAGGAACTGGTTCCGGAGAAGTTAATGAGCGCCATAGCGTCAACATACTTGAAGGACTTGAAAGCGCCGGGTTTACAATAACAACGAAGAAATGGATCGATGATTACAATAGCCTGTTCAAAAAAAGGAAGGAAAATTACGATGAAGAAATATCTAGTAAAGTGAATATTTTTAATGTGTACAACCTGAGCGAATTAATGAAAACACCCTTCAGATATCCCCGTGGAAGAGAAATCACAACCGATGATATTGAGAGCAGTGAAACCAGCACCTGCATTTATGTTGTTGCAAGACAATCAGGAGAGGGCTCTGACAGAAAATTGGATGAGAATGACTATAATTTATCCGATACAGAAAGAAGAAATATAGAAAAATGTGCAAAATCCTATAAAAATACAATCGTTGTTGTAAATGTAGGAGCACCATTTGACCTGAGTTTCATCGATGAGATTCAGGGCATTAACGCCCTGATATTTTTCTGCCAGCAGGGTACGGAGGGTGGAACAGCCTTTGCAGATCTTATTTCAGGTAAGGTATCGCCCTCTGGAAAACTCGTGGATACCTGGCCAAAGAAATACGATGATATTCCCTTCGCTCGCGAATATAGCTACTTAAATGGGAATTTAGACAACGAATATTACAAAGAAGGTATATATGTTGGATACAGATATTTTGATACATTCAACGTTGAACCACAATACGAATTCGGATATGGATTCAGCTATACAACATTTGACATTTCATTTATTAATGCAGAGATCGATAAAACAAACCTTGCTGTAAAAGCTAAAGTAAAAAACACGGGCGACAAATTTTCTGGAAAGGAAGTCGTTCAGCTGTATGTGAGCTGTCCCCGGAATAAACTGAAGAAAGAGTACCAGAGACTTGTTGCATTCACCAAAACCAGAGAACTAAAACCCGGGGAAACCCAGGAAATGGAACTAAAAATCTACCTAACATCGTTAAAAAGCTACGATGAAGAAAATGCCAGCTTCGTCTTAGAACAGGGAGATTACATAGTTCGCCTTGGTAACTCTTCCAGAAACACAAAACCTTGTACAGTTTTAACACTGGACAGGAATATAATCCTTTCCAGACATAAGAATGTGTGTAAACCACAATCACAGATAAAAGAGATTAGTGCTCCTGAAGTTGGTTATAATGATGATTTATCAGAGATAAAAAGAATCACGATCAATCCTTCTAGTTTTCAAACCACAGAGCATGAATACAAAAGCCCTCCTGTGTACAGTGATGAAAAAGTAACCAGGCTTATGAGTAAACTGGGCATCAAGGAAATGATTGAGCTCGTGGTTGGACCGGGTGCAAAATCCAGTTTATTCAACAAAAATTACTTCAACGCACCCGGTGCAGCCGGCTACACTACTTCTAAACTGGTGAAGAAGGGGATCATGAATATCGCCCTGGCTGATGGTCCAGCTGGATTACGCTTACAAAAAATCTCTTCTGTCAACAAAAAAGGAAGAATAAAAATGATTGAACCACACCTGGACATCTTTAACTTTTTCCCCAAATTGTTGAAAAAACACATCTTCGGAAAACCTGAAAAAGACAGATTAATCTATCAGTTTACAACAGCTTTTCCTGTTGAACTCGCACTGGCTCAAACCTGGAATACTGAATTACTTGAGGAAATAGGACGGGCAGTAAGTGTTGAAATGTCCGAATATGGAATTACCTATTGGCTTGCACCTGCGATGAATATCCATCGTAATCCACTTTGCGGACGTAACTTTGAATATTACAGCGAAGATCCTTATCTTTCTGGTAAACTGGCTGCAGCTATTACCAGAGGAATTCAAAGTATTGAAGGTAATTATGTGACGATAAAACATTTTTGTGCCAACAACCAGGAAGATAACCGCATGAAAGTCTCCAGCAATGTTAACGAACGAGCATTGCGTGAGATTTATTTATGGGGATTCGAAATTGCAGTGCGTGAAGCAAATCCAAAAGGCGTAATGACAGGTTATAACCGATTAAATGGAATCTATACCCCAAACAGCCATGATTTGTGTACAAAAGTGCTACGTAATGAATGGGGCTTTGACGGTGTGGTAATGACTGACTGGTATTCCACTGCCAGAGGGCTGGCAGATAATGCGTTGTGCATGAAAGCAGGTAATGATTTAATTATGCCCGGAGGCAGGTACTATAAAAAAGAGATTCTTGCTGGGTTAAAGAACGGAACGATTGAAAAAATAGACATTCAACGCTGTGCTTCCAATGTACTCAAAATCATTATTTACAGCAGACTAGCGCAGGAATATGAATTGGATAAACATGCATAATAAACACTAAGGAGGTTTTGTTATGGAATTTTGCTGGATAACCATTCAAGTTAATGATTTGGAAGAATCATTGAAGTTCTATCACGGTTTGCTTGGTTTGAAAATTGCTAGCAGGTTCAAAGCGGGCGAAAACATTGAAATTGCCATGCTTGGCGAAGAAAATAAACCCAAAATCGAACTAATAGATGATAAAAACAGCAATAATAGAATTAATACTGAAGGCATCTCAATTGGCTTTCAGGTCGATTCACTGGATCAAACAATGGAGTATTTAAAAGATAAAGGAATAACAATAAAAAGAGGTCCCTTCTCACCAAATCCATCAATCAGTTTCTTCTTTATCAGCGACCCCAATGGCATTGACATCCAGCTGGTTGAAAACAAAGAAAATTAAAACCAAAATACATTTTAGTTGATAGCTGTTGGGTGCTGGGTAATCAAAAAAATGACGCTTGAAGGCGCTCACTTCGTTCACTCAAGACGCTTGGAGTCACTCGCTACGCTCATTCAACGACGCTTGCAGCCACTCATTACATTCGTTAAGGAGGCTCTGACAGAGCATTCCTTAAAACACGAGAAAAACCTAGAAGACGAGAATC
>CAYTVB010000007.1:0-66173 GCA_964441735.1 uncultured Thermotogaceae bacterium | reverse complement strand
TTTGGGATAGTAGTCTCATGCTTTTTGTTTACCTATGTGATGTCGAACTCGGGTTTATGATAAGCATCATTAATCAGTTAAATCACTGTAAATCAAACTTGAATAAGCAATTTGCGATTTCTTGGCCCATCAAATTCGCAGAAAAATATTCCCTGCCAGGTTCCTAAAAGAAGCTTTCCCTTTTCATAGGGAATAGAAATTGAACAGCCAATTATACTTGACTTTATGTGAGAGTCAGCATTGCCTTCCATATGAGCGTAGCCCTTGTTTGGTGGAACTAGTTTTTCAAGATGATTAATTATATCGCTTACAACATCTGGGTCAGCGCTTTCATTAATTGTCACCCCGGCGGTTGTGTGGGGCACATAGACTGTTACAGAGCCATCTTTCTTATCACATTCAGATAATGCATTTTGTACCAATGAGGTTATATTAACAAATTCATTTCTTCTGGTTGTTTTAACACTTTTTCTTATGATCATCAAATCATCCCTTTAATGAAAAACAACATTTGTTATTATTACCACATATCCATTATGCTCTTCAAGTTGTACACGGACATTTTCTTCTTCTACTTTGAAGCGTTGAGCCACATACCTCTTGATCTGTCCGAGCATGTCTTTGTCAGGCGTACCGACAACTTCGTGTGATAGCACTTCACGCACTGGAACCGAATGTCTGCGTCCTGAAACAATTGCCTGAAGACGATCTTTTGCATCTTTTCTGCTTCCTTCTTTCTTTTTCTTTCTTCTGAATAGTCCAAAGAACATGCTATCAACCCCTCTCAATTGCGCCCAAAGATGCGTTTTATCAATTCAAGGAAGCCTTTGTTAGGTGTATTTTCGAGATCCTTCTCAATAGAAAGCATTTCTCCTCTAAGGCGTGAAGCGATATGCTCAAAAACACGACCTATACTTTTACGACCTTTGTTGCCATTTAAAACTACAGGTATTCCTTTATTAGAAGATACAATAATATCATCACTATCAGGAATTATTCCCATCAAATCGACAGCGAGATTTTCTTTTATATCCTCTGTTGTTAGCATATCTCCACGCTTAACCATTCGTGCTTTAAATCTGTTGATAATTAGTCTGACATTTTCTTCATGAATACCAGCATTATCCAAAAGACCTATTACCCTATCAGCATCTGTTATTGCAGGAAGTTCAGGTGTTGTAATAACTAAAGCCCTCTCTGCAGGGGCTATCGCATTTCTAAAACCTCTTTCAATTCCTGCAGGTGAATCAACCAATATAAAATCGAAATCGTTATACAATTCTGAAGTTATTCTTTTCATATCTTCAGGAGAAAGCATTTCTTTAGTGGCTATTTGTGAAGCTGCGAGTAAGTGAAGCTCTTTAAATTGTTTATGTCTTACCAGTGCTTCTTTTGGTGACACTTTTCCGTTAACCACATCAAGAATGGTGTGTACTACACGATTTTCAAGTCCGAGAGCAATGTCAAGATTCTTTAGACCGACATCAGCATCAATCAAACATACTTTTTCGCCAAATGATGCAAGTGCACAACCAATATTGGCTGTTATGGTGGTTTTGCCAACACCACCTTTGCCTGAAGTAACCACATATATCTTGGCCATCCATATCAACCTCCAGAAAAACAAATCGAGGATAGTACTTCTGTTAAACTATTATACATCAATTAATCGGTACAAATTATTTGTCAAAATCTCTCTATCTTATATATATTGAACTTCAAGTATGAGGTTTCGTATATACAGTTTAAGGGGGCGAAGTCTATTGATTGTCCTCCCATATATAATAATCGACCAGCGCTGTTCGTGTCAATGAATGCCATATTTATGTTTTTGTTCCATGAAGACCATTTGACATTATAGAATCTGCACGTTGTTCCCAGTATACCATCATTTGGAAGCGCATTAATAGCCCGAATATTTAGTTCATTATAACCATTCATTATTATACTCTTATTTTTTGATGTTTTTCCCAGCGGTGGAGGATCAAGAACAATTAATTCTTCTTTGATATTCTCGTTTTTAATATATTCGAATACATTTTCATTAATGAAGGTTGTTTTATCAATAACCTTATTATATTTACACGCTTCTCTGGCGACTTCCAGGGCTCTTTTTGAACTATCTACAAGAATGGCATTTGATGCTCCCTGTTTCAACATTCTGATAGCGAAATTACCTGTATATGAAAAAAGATCAAGAACACTTTTTTCCCTTGCATATTTTGCCAGCTGTTCTGCGTTATCTCTTTGATCGAGATAAAATCCTGTACCCTGCCCCAGAGTATCTGCGAAATATGTCAATCCATCAATTTCAAAGGGTATCAGTTCGACATCTTTGCCAGAAATCCAGCCATTATCAGCAGAGTTTTCTTCATCTGTTCTGCGCAAAGAGTTTTGAAAAATGCCTTTTGGACTGAAAAATCTCTCCACTATTTCAACGATTGCGTCTTTATAATTCTTTATTCCTTCAATATTAAACTGTAAAACAAGATAATCTCCATATTTATCGATAATTAGCCCCGGTAAATAATCGGTATCAGAGTAGATTATTCTCATGGCATTTTGTTTATCGGTTGATAGATATTTCTTTCTGATAGTCCATGCTTTCTCAATTCTCTTCTTGAAAAAATCAACGTCTATTCTTTCATACTTTCTTGTTACCAGTCGAACCCGAATTTTGGATTTTTTATTGTAGAAGCCTTTACCAATAAACTGGTTGGAGTAATTAAAAACGTCTACAATTGAATCATCCGGACAGACTGGTTCGCGGAAAATTTCATTCGAATATATCCACGGGTGGCCATTTGCAATTCTTCTTTTTACATTCTTTTTTAAAATAACTCTATCTTTTGGGCTATTCACTGGCAATATCCTTCAAAATTCTTATAGCTTTTTGCTCTGTTTCCTTTAGAAGCGATTTGTATTTTTCTGAGGCTGTTTGCAGATTCTCAATCTTTAGCGCTCTATTTATAAGTTTTTCCAGATCACCTGAACTGGGTGAATATGATAATTCGTAATCATCAATTGTTGAGGACAATACTTCATCTAATTTTTTGCCTTTTAGCCATATGAAAGGTACACCGTAAAATAAAGATAAAAGTCCGCCGTGAAGTCTTTCGGTTATTACTATTTGTGATCTGGATATGTTTTTGATAATCTCTTTCCAGTTATTCGAATTTTCTAAAATTTTAAGTCCCATTCTCTTTGCCAGTAATGATGACGATGAAATTAGTGATTTTTCTCTATGGTTTTGAAACCCTGTTATAAATACCTTTTTTATTCCCTTTGACTTAAGTTGCTTCATAATTTCTTCTATTCTTATTCCAGATTTTAAAACCAGTGTTGCCATTTTATTATCTTTGAACTGGTTTGTGTATCCCTTATCGTAAAACAGAAAGAGAGGTCCATAGTCTACTCCCAACACAAAATTCTTAGATTTATTTGAGGCATATTGAAAGGAGTGTTTATCTCTCAATAATCCAAGAGTTAGAGGTGAATTGACTATTCTATTCAGTCTCTGTACATTTTTAGGATTATTAACAGGTCCAAAGCCCTGTGATAATAGAAGCAAAGTATTACCTGCAGAAAGTGTACGCTTTGCTGTTAAATAATAGTACATAAAACTACGTTGGCTTGTTTCGTCCTGAAATAGATTTCCACCACCAAAAATCGTTATCCGGGAATTATTTATAGCACTGACAACAGAAAAGGGATTGTATCTGTCTATAATTTTAACGTTAAGATTGTCTGGAAATAATCCTCTTAAATGCTCCAGGCGTTTTGGAGCAGGAACAAACACGTTCTTTATATTAGAATTTTTAGAGATGATGTGCAATGTAGTTAAGAATAGTAGATCATCTCCAAGATTAGAATAACCGTAGTAACCCATCAGAACCACATTATTATAAAAGCGCACGTTTAGCCCTCCATATTAATCATATTCATTTTAGCATGTGTTGGTACTGATTTGCGTGGTAAAATTTCAACAGTATGAACAAAAAGGAGGTATGAGTAAAATGGACAGACAGGAGATAATTAAAGATCTTACGGTACGTAATGAAACAAAATTGCTCATGGTAGTATTGGATGGCGTAGGTGACATTCCACTTAACGGAAAAACCCCATTACAGGCAGCGAACAAACCAAATCTAGATAAACTTGCTGCTGAGTCTGAACTTGGACTTACAGTACCCGTGATAAGAGGTATTACTCCAGGAAGTGGTCCCGGACATCTGGGATTATTTGGTTATGATCCTTTAAAATACCAAATCGGTAGAGGAATTCTTGAAGCACTTGGAATAGATGTGGAAGTTGAAGAAAAAGATCTTGTGGCACGAGCGAATTTTGCAACAGTTGACGGTGAAACCATTGTTGATAGAAGAGCTGGAAGACCATCAACGGAAGTAAGTTCTAAAGTGGTGGAAAAACTATCCAGAGAAATTGAAGAAATTGATGGTGTAAAAATTTCTTTGTATCCCGGTAAAGAACATCGATTTGTCGTAAAGTTTACCGGAAATGATCTCGATGAGAGATTGGCAGATGCTGATCCTCAGAAAGAAGGTAAACCCATTTTATTTGCAAAACCACTTCATGAACATGCAAAAAAAACTGCTGAAATAGTTAATAAATTTATGAAGAAGGTTAGAGAAGTACTTGTTGACGAAGAAAAAATGAATTTTGCTTTACTGAGAGGTTTTTCAAAGCACCCTGATATGCCAGGTTTTTCGGATGTTTACAAACTTTCAGCTGGAGCCATTGCTACATACCCTATGTATCGAGGACTGGCAAAACTGGTTGGCATGAATATACTTAAGACAGGTGCAACCATAGCTGACGAGGTAGAAACATTAAAAGAACACTGGAATGATTATGATTTCTTTTTCTTTCACGTAAAGAAAACTGATTCTTATGGTGAAGATGGAGATTTTGATAAAAAAGTAAAGGTTATTGAGGAGTTTGATCAACATTTGCCATCATTACTTGAATTGAATCCAGATGTCACAGTTGTTGCAGGAGATCATTCTACACCCGTGCCTATAAAATCTCATAGCTGGCATTCCGTACCTTTTATGATTTCTTCTAAATATGTAAGAAAAGGTGCAAATAATTCCTACGATGAATATGAATGTTCTAAAGGTATGTTAGGTGTTATGGAGGCTCTGGACATTCTTCCTTTGATGCTGGCAAATGCATTAAGGCTGGATAAGTTTGGAGCATAGGAGATCAGGTTTTGAAATGGTTCGATAGTTCTGATATTTCATCACCATTATTTATTGGATTTGTTTCACTTTCATTTGGATTATTGACAATTATATCGGTGAATATATGGAGCGGTTTAGAATTTATTATACCGCTCCTTTTTGCCATTTTGTTGATTTTGTTTGTAAAATTTCTTTGGAAAATAATGTTATTCTTTTATGTAATTGGGATTGTTCTTGCTTTATTTATTCCAACTTTTGAAGCAAAAAAGACAGAGTATGTAGGTATCGTTAATTCTGGATCTTTTCGTTACTACAGAGTATCAGAAGGGCACCTTTTGGATTATGAGAACAATCACTGGTTGCCTTATAAAAATGAAATTGAGCTGGTATTAAAAAATGTGAGAACAGAGCCTGAAATTGGACAAAGGATATGGGCTGGAGGTGAGATTAAGAAAATTGAAAGGTATCCATTTTACCGCTTGGAAGTAACAGATTATGGCATTATCCCTCCTGATAGCTTACACGCTATTTCAATTATATTCAGAGAACAAATAATTAGTGCAATGACAACTAATGGGATAGTAAATGATCTCCCTTTTTCTGTATTCTTTGGTGGTGTAATGGATATGGATAGAAATCTGAAAAATAGAATTCGAAATGCAGGTATAGCGCACATTTTTGCTGTTTCTGGACTTCATGTTTCTTTGCTCTATTTGTTGTTAAGAGGCATTTTTAGTTTTATTTTGATGGAGAGAAAGCTTAATATGATGATTACTATTTCAGTTTTGGGCTTTTATGTTTTATCTACAGGGCCTGCTATATCTGCGATGAGAGCGTTTTTAGTGTTATTTCTCTATACATTGTTCTCTCTTATTGATTACAAACAATCTTCGCTTAATATTTTAGGACTTGCAGGAATTATTATGCTTGCTGTTTCTCCCGTGATAATAGTTTCAGTGAGCTTTCAATTAAGCTTCCTTGCTACATCAGGAATTTTATTAATAATAAGTGCCTTTGATTATTCGGAAATGTCTTTAATAAAAAAGGCAATCCTGGTAGGCATTGGAGCGCAGTTAGCTGTTTTACCAATATCTTTAGCAACCTTCGGAACATTTTCGCTGTTAACCATTCCGTTGACAATGATCGCAGTTCCTCTATTTGTATTTCCAGTTTATCTAGGTACGTTGATGGTTTTTATATTTGATATATTTAAAATAAGACCTCTGGCCAAAGTAATGGCCAGAGGAGTTGATACAATTTCAAATATTTTTGAGAAAACCGTTGTGTCATTATCGGAAATTATCCCTGCTTTTGAAATAAACGAAAGCTGGCGTTATCCACTTGCACTATCCGTTTCACTTTCATTATTCTGTTTTTTTGCCTTTTTCTTTCGACATTCCGGGCAAAGGCCGTAAAATTTTACCTGGTGATCATCTATCTCAAATCCAGTTTTTTCCTCTGCAAGTTTCTCCAGTTCATCAAGGAGATCGTAAGGAAATTCTACTACTTTACCGCAGTTATTACATATTAGATGATGATGTTGATGCTTACCTTTATCAACAACTTCGTATCTTACCACTCCATCTTTAAAAGCAATTTTTCTAAGCAAACCTACTTCAGCAAGAAGATCAACAGTACGATATACAGTAGCCTTACTTATTCTTAAGCGTCTATCAAGTATTTTCCGGTATACTTCTTCAGCGCTTAAATGATCATCATCACTATCTAGAAAAACTTTTAGAATCAACTCTCTTTGAGCAGTCATTCTACGTTTACGACTGCGCAACTCATTTCTGAGAATGTCCTGCTTCACTATAAAACCTCCCTGTCATTTTTAGTACAGTATACATTTTACACAATATGGGTTACGAGAGTTATGAAAGATGTTACAAAAACGTTTTTACATGACAGGTTTTATATCTATTCTCCAGCCAGTAAGCTTTGCAGCAAGCCTTGCGTTTTGTCCGCCTTTTCCGATTGCAAGCGATAGCTGGGTTGGCGATACAAAAACGGTGGCTTCTTTTTCTTCAGTATTTGTAATTTTTACATTAACTGCTTTCGCTGGCGCTATAGAATTGGCAATGAATTCTTCTTCATCTTCACTCCATCGTAATATGTCAATTTTTTCTGGTTTAATTTCTCTCAGTGCTTCACCTATTCTGGTACCACTTTCGCCTATGCATGCACCGATAGGATCAATCTTTGAATTTGGAGAGGCAACAGCTATTTTTGTTCTTACTCCTTCTTCTCTTGCTATTGCTTTTATTATTACATCTCCGCTTTCAATTTCTGGAACCTGGAGTTTCATTATTTCTTCGATAAATTCAGGTCTTCTTCTTGTTACCATTATTTTGGGTCCTTTACTACTTTTTAGAACATCTATTACATAGACCTTTATTAGAGAATTCGACCTCATTACCTCACCTGGTATTAATTCTCTTGTAGGTAATTTTGTTTCCAGTTTTCCGATTCGCAAGTCAATCCAATTTTGTGTTATTCTCAATACCTCTGCAGTGGTGACAGTACCCTTTAGATCAGAATATTTCTGAAAAAGATTGGATTTTTCCAGTTCTCTAATTTTTTGAATTAAAACCTGTCTTGCTGTTTGTGCAGCAATTCTTTTGAACTTTTTTATGTTAAGTTTCCTCTGGATAGATTCACCGATTCTAGCCTTTTTATCATATTTAAGAGCATCTTCTAATGATATTTCCTTTTCCGGGTCCTCTGCTTCTTCAACAACTTCGAGCTGTTCATAAACTTCTATGTCTCCTGTTAATCTGTCGATTTTTACAAAAACATTGCTATCGGAACCAAAATTCTTTTTATATGCACTTTGTAATGCTCTTTCGAGAATTTCTATAACTTCTTCTTTTTGTATGTTTTTTTCTTGCTCAAGTTGTTCCAGTGCTTCTAAAAGATTTAGGTTCATACTTCTGTTCCTCCCTTCATAATTCCAGTCTCAAATTAGCTTTTCTGATATTGTTGAACTTCGTTTCAAAATTATTTCCCGTATCTCGATCTTCAATTATGACTGTTTCACCCTCAAGAGCTTTAAGTTTTCCAATTAGAACCATTCTTTTTTCAACAGGATTTTTTAATAACAATTTTACTTCTTCGCCAATAAATCTTTCAAAATCTTCCCTGTTACGGAGTTCTCTTTCAGCTCCAGGGGATCGGACAACCAAATTGTAAGATCCTGGAATTATATCTTCGATGTCTAGCTTTGTTCCTATACTTTTTGAAAACTTTTGACAATCATTGATACTGACATTGCCACTTAACTTGTCAATGGATATTCTTAATTCATATTTTCCCTGTACTCTTTTATAGGTGAGTTCGTATATTTTATATCCAAGTTCATCTGCTGTTTCATTTGCTATTTCTTCAAGCTGTTTAACTAACTCCTCCATACAATCCCACCACTCACAATAAAAAATAGAGGGCATAAATGCCCTCTCCCTTTTGGGAGTTATAATCACAAAAATTATATACGTTTAATGCACTAAAGTCAAGTTTTCCAGTACCTTCTTGTTTTTTGATTGAAATTTACAAAGTAAAAATTCTTGGGATAAAATTCTGTGATTTGGTAAAATTGATTCGAACAACTTCTATATCATAAAGGTCGAATTAATACTAAATAAATCGGGGGTGGACAAAATGAAAAAGTTACTTTTGTTTTTGCTTTTGTTTTCTACATGTCTCGTTTTTTCGAGTACTGCTTTGTTAGAAAAAGCGCCTTCTAAAGCATTTTCCTTAGTTTTAGTGGAAGACATAAAGGATAATTATTCAAAGCTTAAAGAAACGGTACTGGCAGATTTTTTCTTAAACCAAATGGCTCTGGAACAAACAGTGGCTCAGCTAATTGAAATGAATGCCTATAGTAATGATATTAATCCAGACGATGTTTATGCAGTATTCGATGGAGGTTTGATGGCAGCAACCTGGGAAGATGGACAGAATAATGAGAGAATGATAATTATTATCGGTCCTGTTAAAAATGCCAGTAAAGTAAAAGCCTCATTTGAGAAAGTCTTTACCCAGACCATTCAGTTTAGTCTTCCAGAGATAAAAGTACAAAATGACTTTATTTTTATCGGTGACATCGATGCTTATTCGTCTGCTGAAAAAGGATTCTCTAAATCACGACTTATGAGCGATCTTCCTGAAGGTTTTTCATATATGTATGTGGTTGGAGAAGATTTTCTAATACAGGGTTCCTTATGGTACGAAAATTCAATGTTGAAGGGTAAAACATACATGACACCATTAAATGAAGAAACGAAAGAAGAAGTAAGAGACATTATAGGTTCTGAAAGCACACTAGAATTTGAAAAGGAAAAACATCTTTCTTTTGCCAGTGTTATTGCAAATGTTGGTGATGTAGCTCGTTTGGAATCGATAATTCAGGGAGAAACTGATCAAAGTGATGTTACAGAGGATTCCCTATCTTCAGCAGGTATTAACGCTGAGGTAATGAAATCATTGTCAGATAAACTCACAGGAAAAATGATAATAGATATGGATTTATCTGTTGAAAACTTATTATCCGGGCTTATGAGTTCACAGGGCAGTTCACCTGAAGGTATGATGAATCAAACAACAGAGAATGCAACAGGATTTGATGTTGTTAGTAAAATTGGGTTTAATGGAAATCTCAATGATGTTGAAGCAGCATTGGAATTGAGTGAAGAAGAATTTACACGTTCAGATGATGAAATTGTTGTCGAGGATATGCATATTTGGATACATGATGGATGGTTATATGCTTCAACAATGGTTAAAAATAAAACTATGACGCAATTATCAAATGGAAAACCCTTAAGCGAATATGCTTTTTATGAAGAGCTGGTACAAAAAGTTCCGGAGAAACGATTTTTATTATTTTTCGTTAATGCTGGACACATTATAAGTTCGATAGCTGGAAATGATGTAGAAAGTGGATTATTGTTTTCTCTATGGTATTCGAATGAGTTCGATAGAATAGAAGGTTTGTTCCTGCTAAAATAGAAAAATTCCCCGCCGGGGGCAAAAATAGCGGGGAAGGAAACATCTCGTATACATAGTATACTATTATCTACCATTATTTGTCAAATGTTTTTTTGATGGGTGAATTATGAGATTGGATAAATTTTTGAAAACAAACAGAATAATAAAAAGAAGAGTTATTGCAAAAAAGGCAATAGAAAATGGTTTTGTTCTAAGAAATGGACAACGCACAAAAGCTGGAACTGATGTTAATCCAGGAGATGTTATCACTGTTAACTTTTCTAATAGACAGCTTAAGGTAGAGGTTACAGAGGATTATAGCGTTCATTTTTTAAGCGAAACTAGCAGTTAAGTTCTCCAGCAAATATTTTTTTGATCTCACCTGTCTCAGTTGAAATATTAATGAAAGAAGGACTGATTTTCATTATTCTGCCGGAAATTGTTTCACCTTCCGGCAGATTTATTTTTATTTCATCGTTAATTTTGTGTACAAGATATTTTTTCCATTTTCTTGTTAAATATCTATGATATTCCGGTTTTGAATAACGGGAATAAAGCTGATCCATCTTTTTAAGAATTTTATCCAGTAAATATGAAAGTGATAATTCTTTTTTGATAATCTTTTTTAATGATGAAGCTTTTTCTTTCAGTTCATCGGGTATATCATTGTTAACATTAAGTCCTATTCCGACAACAATCACAGTTATTTTTCTACCGCTAGAAAGACTTTCCGTAAGTATTCCGCCAACTTTCTTGCCATAGAAAATTATGTCATTTGGCCACTTTATACTGAGTCCTGCATTTAGTTGATGAAAGGTTTCGATAATTGCTATGGATGAGAGTCTTATATAAAATGAAAAGTCTTTTATTTTTCTTGGTTTGAAAACTATGCTAAACCATAAACCACCCTTTGGGGAAAACCAATCACGCTTGAAACGCCCGTAACCATTATTTTGCTTCAATGCCCATACTACCGCTCCTGAAGGTAATTTTTCTGAATTTTTTAACGCATGAACATTAGTAGAATTTAGTTCTGTATAGGATTCAATTCTTTCTCCAATGTACATTTACGATTCCCTTTTCATATCTGGCTGATCAATAACATGTAAGTCGAGCTGAGGGAAAGGTATATCTATTCCGTTTTTCTTTAATTCATTATAGACACGAGAAGAAACCGCATTTTGTACCTCCCAATAATTTGATCGATCAAACCAGAAATAAAGGGTGAAATCAATGCTGGAGGAACCGAATCCTTTAAATGCAACTATGTTGTTTACATCTTCTTTGACAATCAGTGGTTCTTCCTCAACAACACTTTTAAGAATTGAAAGCGCTTTTGAAACTTCAATTTCATAGGGTATACCTACGGAGATTTCCATTCTACGAATACTTGTAGGCCAATAATGAGTTATAGGATTGGACCATACCATTGTATTTGGGATCAGAATTTTTTTCCCATCAAAAGTATTGACATAGGTATGATTGATACTGACAATTTCTACAATACCTAGCATGTCACCAATTTTAACAACATCGCCCTCCTTAAGATTTCTCCCAATCAAAAGGAAAATTCCTGATATTGCATTTTCTAAAGGTCTTTGAAGCGCAAAACCGAGTACGATTCCACCAACCCCAAGGCCTGTGAGTGCTGGAATGAGGTTGTTGAAAAGTACCGATAGGATAATTAATACTGCCAGAGTGATGAAAACAATATTCAGTATCAATTTCAAAGTGTTGGGAGAAGAGAGTTCTTTTTCTTTTTGTTTATAGGTTTTTTCGATAATTTTGAAAACAAGCTTTGCCAGTATTATTGATGCTATAAAAATACCTACCGAGATGATAATTTTTATCAGTACCATCCAGTCAAAGTCCATTGTCATTCCCCCTTAAAAACGTTTTCATCAGTTGGAAATCTACCTTCATTTACATCGGAAATGTATTCTTTTAGGGACTTAACTATCACATCCCGAAGGTTACCATACCTTTTCACGAATTTTGGAGTAAATTCAGTATTTATGCCAAGTAAATCGTGCCAGACAAGAACCTGGCCATCACAATATCGTCCAGCACCTATACCTATTGTAGGTATATTAATTTTTTCTGTAATCTGCATTGCTACTTCTTCAACAACAAGCTCAAGGACCATTGAAAAAGCACCTGAGTTTTCGATAATCTCTGCCTCTTCAAGCAACCTGGTCTTACTTTTTTCAGTTTTCCCCTGAACTTTATAGGTACCGATTCTGTTAATTTGCTGAGGTGTTAGCCCTATATGACCCATAACTGGTATCCCAAAATTGACAAGTGTTCTGATAATCGTTTTTACTTCTTTGCCTCCTTCTATTTTTACTGCATTGGCTCCGTCTTTTAGTAGTTGTCCTGCATTACTAATTGCGTCTGATAGGGAGGTTTGATATGAAAGAAAAGGCATATCTGCGATAATAAAGGAATTGCTTGCTCCCCTTTTTGTTGCTCTTACAGCAAGACGCATTTCATCCATTGATACAGGCAAGGTATTTTCGTAACCCAGCATCACATTGCCCAAAGAATCACCAACGAGTAAAAGATCAATACCTGCTTCTTCTGCCATTTTTGCTTGAAAATAACTGTAAACAGTAATCATAGAAAGTTTTCTTTTGCCTTTAGAAGAAATGACCTTATTTATATTCGTCTTCATCACCTCCAGATGAATATTTCATAATCAAATCGGTCAGTTGTTTGTACAAAGTTGAGAGATCAGGATCGATTGATTCAAGAGCTTCATATTCCATTCGTATTGTCTGATCATCCTTTCTGACTGCTGGTCCTGTAAAAGTATTTTCCAATGGTTCTGTTTCATTTTTTATTTTTAAGTTCTCAAGAAATTTTCCTACTATTATAGAAGCTGTTTCTCTGTCTATGCCAGCTTTTTCATATAATCTTTGTGAGAATAAAGCGATAATCTGTGTAAAATTTGATGCAAAGACAGCTGCACAATGATAATAAACCTTTTTTCGTTTGTCTATTGTGCAATACTTCAGTCCGTTTTTATTGAGAAAATCCTTAATGAATAATAGCCCTTTTTCATTACCTTCAATTCCAAATATTGTTTCATTCAAAATTCCAGGGTCCATAAATCTTTTTTTAATAGACAGATTGGGATGCAGGCTTATTACACCCTTTTGTTTTTTGGCTGCTTCTTTGAAAACATCGGTTGTTAACAATCCACTGAAATGGATCAGGTTTTCCATATCCTTATTTATATTCCACAAACCTTCAAATGTTTTTCTGATTTCATCGTCTTTAACCGCTACTAAAATTGTCCCTCTGAGTAAGGGGAAAATGTCAATACCAGAGGCCTTGCCGGCGTTTAAATAATTGGCCAACTCCCTTGCTTTTTCTGGTTTTTTGTCAACAATATAATTGATTTTATAGCCATTGTTCGATAAAAAAGCTACAAATAAACTCCCTGTTTTTCCTGCACCAATTACTGAAAAATTCATGTTCTCACTCCTGTAATAAAAATTATATCAAATAACAGATGTAGAGTAACTACACGATCTATCAAAAATCAGACTTAAAGTTAGTCTGATATAATTTATACGAAAAACAGTATCAAAAGGAGGTATGGTTTGATGAAATTAATAGAATCTGTTCCGAATTTTAGTGAGGGGAAAAGAAAAGAAATAATCGAGTCAATAGTTGATGAAGCACGAAAGGTTAAGGGGGTTATGATTCTTGATTACTCAAGTGATCCCGATCATAATCGTTCTGTGGTTACCCTGGTAGGGGAAGTGGATCCTATGCTTGAAGTATTGTTCAATATGACTAAGAAAGCTACAGAAACCATAGATCTTAGGAAGCATTCCGGGGAACATCCACGAATGGGAGCTACCGATGTCATTCCGCTTGTTCCAATATCCAATACCACAAAGGATGAATGTATAGAGCTTTCAAAAATTCTTGGAAAAAGAATAGCAGATGAGTTAAATGTTCCTGTTTATCTTTATGAAAAATCAGCCACGAGCAAAGACAGAAAGAATCTTTCAAAAATCAGAAAAGGAGAATTTGAAGGCTTCAAGGATAAAATAAAAAAAGAAGAATGGAAACCTGATTATGGTAAAGCAGAGATTCATGAGAGCGCAGGAGTTACTGCAGTGGGATGTCGTGAATTTTTAATTGCTTACAATGTTAACCTTGGCACTGATAATATTGACATCGCAAAAAAAATTGCCAGAGCTGTCAGGCATATAAGCGGAGGTTTTCGATATGTAAAAGCTCTGGGTTTTGCGCTGGAGGAAAGAGGAATCGTTCAGGTTTCAATGAATCTCACGAATTATAAGAAGTCAAAAATTCACAGAATTTTTGAACTGATAAAACTTGAGGCAGAACGTTACGGGGTACCCGTTATAGGTTCTGAGATTATTGGAATGGTGCCGCTGGATGCGCTTGTGGATGTTGCAGATTTTTATTTGAAGCTGGAAGGTTTCGATATGAAAAATATAATTGAGCATAAGATTATGGAGGAAATGATGAAGGATGAAGGTTGATTTACTCATAAAGAACATTGGAGAACTGGCAACCCCTGGTGGTAATTCTGCACTCAGGGGAAGAGAAATGAGTAATATCGAAGTACAAAGTAACGTAAATGTTGGTATAACTGAAGGAAGAATAAGTTATATTGGCCATGATGAAATTAATTCGGACAGGGTTTTAGATATTGATGGAAAAGTAATTATACCAGGAATTGTGGATTGTCATACACATATTCCCTTTGTAGGTAGCCGAAGTGATGAATTTCTAATGAGGCAGCAGGGCGCAAGTTATATGGAAATAATGGAAAAAGGTGGGGGTATTCTATCTACAGTTAATCATGTCAGGAAGGCAGATAAAGAAACACTATTTCGAGAATCCATGAAGATGCTTGAAAAATTAATTCACCATGGTGTAACTACGGTTGAAGGAAAAAGTGGTTATGGACTCAATAAAGAAACAGAATTAATGCAGCTTACTGTACTGGATGAGTTGAAAAAAAGAGCAGAGGTTGATGTGATTTCTACATTTCTAGGTGCCCATGCATTACCAGCTGAATACCGTGATAAAGAGGAATATTTGAATGAGGTGTTAAGGTATATTGATAATGTACATTCACTTACAGAAACGGTTGATGTTTTTTGTGAAAAGGGTGTCTTTGAACCAGAGTTGGTTGAACCATTTTTAAGAAAATTCAAAGAGAAAGGCTTTAGATTGAGATTACATGCTGATGAAATGGCTGCTTCGGGTGCAGGGAAGCTTGCTGTAGAGCTTGGTGCAATTTCAGCAGATCATTTAATTTCAGCAGATGATGAAACAATACATGCTCTTGGAAAAAGCGATACTGCTTCGGTTATATTACCCGGCACTTCGTTTTTCCTTAATGAGAAATATGCGTCAGGGAGGAAAATGATCGAAGAAAACTGTATAATAGCTCTTGCTTCGGATTTTAATCCCGGTTCATCAAATATCTTTGATCCTATGCTTGTTATCCATCTGGCAACCACAAGGTGTGGATTAACGGTAGAAGAATCATTATCAGCTTATACAGTCAATTCTTCATATGTACTGGGAGTAGAAGATAGAAAAGGACGAATAAAACAGGATTTTGATGCTGACATGGTTGTACTGGATTTAGATAGCTTTAGAGAAATTCCCTATATGTTTTCCAGAGATATTGTTGATGCTGTTATTAAAAACGGCGAAATAATCAGCAATGAATGCTGAAATAATAATTGTTGGAAAACCAAAAACGCCCTTTATCAAAGCGGGAATCAAGAGATATTTGACATGGATAAAACCATATTTAAACCTTGAAATAAGTGTTGTTCAGGCTGTTAATAAAAAAACAAAGAGTATTGATGAAATAAAAAGAATTGAAACAGAAAGTATTTTGAAAAAAATTGAAAAGCATTCGAAAAAAATTTTACTGGATGTCCGGGGCGAGTTTTTGACATCATCGGAATTTGCAACTTTTATAAAAAAATGGCAGAATAGTGGTAGAGAAAATTTGAATTTTATCATAGGTGGAGCCTTTGGTTTTTCCAATGAAATGTATGATCAGCAATGGAAACGACTGTCGCTGTCACCAATGACTATTACACATGAAATGGCTCTACTTTTTTTGTTAGAACAGATCTATAGAGCAGAGACCATAATTGTTGGGAAAAAATATCATTACTAATTTCGGAGGTGTTTAATTACTGTGGGAGACCCTGGTAGTACCGGAGATCCTTTGTATACTATTTTAAATCTAGTTTTTCTTGTGTTCCTGCTTTTTCTTTCTGGGTTATTTTCAGGCTCTGAAACAGCGCTTACTTCAATTGGCAAATTGAAACTTAGAGATTTAATTGAAAAAGAAAAAGGCAAAATAAAGAAAAAATCATTACATATGGCTTTAATTAGACCAAATAGGGTGTTAACAGTAATTCTTGTCATGAATAATCTTGTGAACATTCTTGCATCTTCTGAGGCCACCTTATTGACATTACAATTACTACCCGATAGCCCACAGGGTTTAGCAGCTGCACTTGTTACTGGTGTAATGACTTTCTTAATCTTAATTTTTGGTGAGATAACTCCCAAAATATTTGCAAGAGAGAATTCAGAAAAACTGGTAAGTAGAGTTTGTGTAATTATCTTTGTTCTGTCAAAAATACTTAAACCCGTAATCTGGCTATTGATGGAGATTTCAAATATATTTATTGTTATTATTGGCGGTAAAAGAATGGACGAGACGCCTTTTATAACTGAAGGAGAGATTGTTTCTGCAGTTGACTATGGGCATGAAGACGGGATTCTACAACCTGAAGAGAGGATAATGATGAAACGCTCTCTTGAATTAAAAGAAATCTCTGTAAAAGAAATAATGACTCCGAGAGTTGAAATCGTATGTGTAGATGAAAATACTTCAGTTGGTGAATTTATAAAGGTTGTAAGAGAAGAAGGTTATTCCAGAATCCCTATTTACAGAAATAATATTGATCGTATCGTTGGAATCTGTTACGCAAAGGACCTTTTCATATTCTTTTCAAATGAATCAGAGGAAGAGTTGCTATTAAATAAACCGGTTAAAGAGATAATGAGGCCACCTTACTTTATTCCTGAAACGAAAAAACTTGATGATTTAATGAGAGAATTCAAAAAAAGAAAGATTCATCTGGCTGTTGTAATTGATGAATATGGAGGTACAGGTGGAATCGTAACACTTGAAGACATTCTGGAGGAATTCACCGGTGAAATACTCGATGAATATGATGTTGAATCTGAAGAACTTACCATAAGAAAAGTTGGAGATGATGAATATATTGTTGATGGGATGACCCCAATCAACGATGTAGAGAGAGAATTGGACGTAGAATTTCCGGAAACTGATTTTGAAACAATAGGAGGATATCTACTTGAGGTCCTTGAACGATTTCCCAGGATAGAAGAAGAAATTGAAATTAACGGTTTCAGGTTTGAAATAATGGCAGTTACAAAAAATCGAATAGAGAAGATCAAGCTGTACGTTAATAGGAGGAAAGATTCTGATGAATCAGAAGAAGAAGCTGATTGAGAAAGCACGTTCGGTACTGAAGAATTCCTATTCTCCATATTCAAATCTAAAGGTAGCAGCAGCGTTATTAACTGATGATGGGACAATATTTACAGGTGTTAATGTTGAAAATTCATCTATAGGTTTGTCCATATGTGCGGAAAGGAGTGCTATGGTTAGTGCTATTTCAGCAGGTTATAGGATATTCAGAGCAATAGCCATAACAAGTACCAGAGTTGAACCCATTTCTCCCTGCGGAGCGTGCAGACAATTTATGGCAGAGTTTGGAGATTTCGAAGTAATACTTGCTGGAGATGAAGAAACTATAAATACCACCGTTTATGAATTATTACCCATTAGATTCAAAATGGAGTGAAAAATATGGAGAAAGAAATTGATAAGAAGGTAATATTTAAAGGGAATATACTTAACATTGAAAAATATAAAGTAAAGTTGATTGATGATACTGTAGCTTCCCGTGAAGTAGCGAGGTTCTCAGGAGCGGTTGCAGTTGTGTTATTTAATAAGAATAATATTGTACTGGTTGAACAATTTAGATTTCCATTAGGCAAGAGAGTTTTAGAGATACCTGCAGGAAGGCTTGAAAATGAAAGACCTCTTGACTGTGCGATAAGGGAAGTAAAAGAGGAGACAGGGTATAGCTGTAAGAATATTGATAAACTCACAGAGATTTACACATCTCCAGGTTTTAGCGATGAGATCATTCATATATTTAAGGCTGATGTTAAGGATCAAGGAGAGCCACAGCCTGATCCTGGCGAATTTGTTGAAGTAGTTGAATTAACAATGGAAGAATGCCTGAAGAAAATTTTTTCTGGAGAGATAAAAGATTCAAAAACTATTGCTGGAATATTATTTGCTGTGAAGTTAAAGGAAGGTGACTGATGTGATTCGAGTTAGATTCGCTCCTAGTCCAACGGGTTTTTTACATGTAGGAGGTGCCAGAACAGCATTATTCAATTTTTATTGTGCAAGGCATAATGAGGGAAAATTTATTTTGAGAATAGAAGACACTGATGTAGAACGCTCTACAAAAGAATCAGAAGAACAACTTATGAATTCTTTAATGTGGCTCGGTATGACATGGGATGAAGGACCTGATGTTGGTGGTCCTTATGGGCCTTACAGACAGAGTGAGAGACAGGATAAATATGAGGATGCCGTAAAGAAATTGCTTGAAAATGATAGTGCATATAAAGTATATGCGTATCCTGAAGAAATTGAAGGAATTAAGAACAAATTACTTTCACAGGGAAAACCACCTCATTATGAAAAAGATATGTTTTCCGGGTTTGACAATAAAGAACGAAGAAAAGAATTTGAAGACAAGGGGCTTTCTCCTGTTGTATTTTTCAAAATGCCCAGAAGAGACTACAAAATTGTTGACATGGTAAAAGGTGAAGTGACATTTAGAAAGGGAGCTCTTGGCGACTTTGTGATAATGCGATCATCAGGATTGCCTATATATAATTTCGCGGTAGTCATTGATGATATAGATATGGAGATTAGCCATGTGATCAGAGGGGATGATCATCTTTCAAATACTTTGAAACAGCTGGTTATCTATGAAGCGTTGGAAGTTAGCCCCCCCATATTTGCTCATGTATCAATGATTCTGGGGCCAGATGGAAAGAAATTGTCAAAAAGACATGGAGCTACTTCCGTAGAAGAATTCAAAGAAAAGGGATTTATTCCAGAGGCATTTACCAATTATCTTTCCTTGCTTGGATGGTCTCATCCGGAAGGAAAAGAAATCATGAATATCAATGAAATAATTAAGAATTTCACTATTGAACGATTACATTCAAGTCCTGCCATATTTGATGAAGATAAGGCCCGGTGGATGAACGGAATATACATTCGTGAATCATCTCTGGAGAGAATTACTGATCTCTCCAAACCCCATATTGTGAAATCAGGATTGTTAAACAAAGAAGAAATGGAACTAAATGAAAAATGGCTAAAAAAGGCTATAGATTCGGTCAGAAAAAATGCTGAGACGTTGACGGATATTGCGCAAAAGCTTTCCATATACTTTGATGAACCAGATTATGAAAAAATTGTGATAGAACAGGATGAGAAACATAGAGTAAGTGGATCGCTTCTCGTAATGAGAGATAATCTTGATCATGTAGATGAATGGAGTCAATCAGCAATTATTGGGGCTGTTAAAGAAGCAATAAAGGCAAAGGAACCTTCGAAAAAAGCATTTTATCACAATTTGAGAAGGGTTCTGACAGGTAAGGATGAAGGACCTGAGTTGATAGATATTATTTATCTTTTGGGGAAAAATGAGGTCATCAGGCGAATAGACAAGGCGGTTAAGGCTGTATGATCTACATTTACAATACATTAAACAGAAAGAAGGAACCTTTGAAGCCAAAAGAGCCAGGACTATTTACCATTTACGTTTGTGGTCCAACGGTTTATGGTTATGTGCACCTTGGCAATACCAGACCTGCAATAGTATTTGATGTTTTTAGAAGATTTTTGGAATATGAAGGTTACAGGGTTATCATGGCACAGAACTTTACGGATATTGATGACAAGATTATCAACGTTGCGAATGAGAAAAAACTTGATTCCCTGGAAGTTGCTGAGAGATTTATCATTAAGTACTGGAATGATTCACTATCTCTGGGAATACGGGCAGCGAATTTTCATCCCAGAACTACTCACTTTGTTGAAAAAATTGTTGATTTCATTGAAGTTTTAATTAAAAAAAGTCACGCTTATGAAGCTAATGGTGATGTTTATTTCGATGTTTCAACTTTCAAAGAATATGGAGAATTATCTCGCAGAAAAGTGGAAGACTTGAAAGCGGGAGCGAGAATCGAACCAGGCGAAAAGAAGAAATCTCCTGAAGATTTCACACTCTGGAAGGCTGCCAAACCTGGTGAACCTTCCTGGGATAGTCCCTGGGGCAAAGGACGGCCAGGATGGCACATAGAATGTTCTGTTATGTCTACAGAGACTCTGGGGGAAAGTTTTGATATACATGCTGGAGGATCGGACTTAATTTTTCCTCATCATGAAAACGAAAAAGCGCAAAGTGAAGCGAAAACAGGTAAGACATTTGCAAGATACTGGATGCATAACGGTATGATGAAGCTCGCGGGCTCTAAAATGTCAAAGTCAGAAGGTGTGTTCATAAGCATAGATGAAGCTGTAGAAAAGTATGGGAAAGATGCAGTGAGATTGTTTATTTTATCCAAACACTATCGTTCACCAATTGAATATACTGAAGAAATGCTTGAAGAAACAAAGAAAGCCATTTCGAGAGCAAGTAGAGTACTTGAACCCTTTGATGATGAATTAAGAAAAAATCCTCTCATAAAGAAATCAAAATGGATGAAAGAATATATAAACAAATATAAGAAAGCGCTCAGAGACGATTTCAATACGCCTCAGGCGGTTTCACTAATTTTCGAACTCGTGAATCATATTGAAAACACAGATGATGAACAAAAGAAAATTGAATCCAGTTATTTAATAAGAAATGAATTTGGGCCCATTCTTGGAATACTTGAAAACAGTGAAAGGAAGCTTGCAGATGTGGATGGGCTAGTTAAGTTACTAATAGATTTGCGTAAAGATTATAGAGAAAATAAGCAATATGAACAGGCAGACAAAATAAGGGATAGACTGGAAGAATTGGGTATTAATCTTATGGACGGTCCGGGGGGGACTACATATAGTTTTTAAAGTAAAAACCCGCCTAACGGCGGGTTTTTTGATATCTTATTGAACAACTAAATAATCATTTATGATTCCTTTTCGTAAGGTTCTCCACTGGCTGATGGAGCTCTTGTCTTTCCAATAAAACCTCCAACAACAACCAGTGTAACTACAAAAGGTAACATATTGAACAAAGGTTTTATCGCATTGGAAACGTTAACAGCTGTACTACTTTGAAGCTGTAGATTCAAAGCTTCAGCTGCACCAAAAAGTAAAGCAGCGCCAAGTGCTCCAACTGGATTCCAATTACCAAGGATCATAGCAGCGAGAGCAATAAAACCTCTTCCATGAGTCATATTCTCTCCAAAGCTTCCGAGTTCTCCCACAGAAAGGAATGCTCCTCCAAGACTCGCCAGCACACCACTCATTAAAACACCAAAATATCTAATACCATATACATTTATTCCCAATGTATCAGCAGCTTCTGGATTTTCACCCACTGCTCGCATTCTTAGTCCAAGCGGTGTTCTATAAAAGAGGAACCATGAAATCAGAACAGCTAATAATGCAATATAAACAAAGGCACTAAGATCCCCAAAAATTTCGCCAAAAAATGGAATAGATTCCATGAATTCAAGTTTGATATTCGGGACTCTACCTATGATATCTGTTCTACCTTCCTGACCAAATATAGGCATCATTAAGAAAGCGGTAACACCTTGAGCAATTATAATGAGCGCAGTAGCACTCACAATCTGGTTTGCTGACCATCTGATACTTGCCCATGCATGGAACCAGGTAAATCCAATGCCAACGATAACTGCCATTAAGACACCTAACCAGGGATTACCTGTAAGATAAGTGAAAACAATGGAAATAAAAGCACCCATTAGCATTATTCCTTCGAGCGCTATATTCACAACGCCTGTTGACTCACTGAACGTTCCTCCAAGCGCGCCAAATATAAGAGGAGTTGCAGATAGAAGTGTCATCTTATAAAAAAGAGGATTTACTAATATTTCTAAAATTGCTTCAATCCAGTTCATGCGACCTCCCTCCTCTTTTTTTGATAACCTAATAGTGTTGAAACTATTCTTTCTGCAGCAACCAGGAAGATAACTATTCCCTGGATAATTAAAACAATATCATTGGGTATCTGAGCTGTTATTTGCATAGCATTTGAACCCGTTCTGAGGGAGGCTATAAGCAAAGCTGCAAAAATTATTCCAATTGGGTGGTTTCTACCTATAAGGGCAATTGTGATGCCGTCAAAGCCACGTCCTCCAGTTAATTCACCCACAAATCTACTTGGAGGAACACCCAGGATATCTATTATTCCTGCCATACCAGCCAGAGCTCCACTAATGGCCATGGTTAAAATAATGCTTTTCTTTATGCTTATTCCGCCATATTCAGCAGCATAAGGATTAAAACCTACTCCCTTTAATTCATATCCCAAGGTTGTTTTTTCAAGAAGTATATACATTACAATGGCCACCATTATAGCAATAAACACTGCTATACTCATTTCTGTGGCCTTCACCTTTAGAATTATTGGCAATTTTGATGATTCAGAAATGTCATGACTTTTTGGAGTTCCCGAACCTATAGCAAGGGGTCCAGAAACCATGAAAATAGCAATGTTTGCAGCTATCCAATTCAACATAATTGTTGAAATAACCTCATGGGCTCCTGTAAACGCTTTTAGAAATCCCGCTATTGATGCCCAGATTGCGCCTGCCAGCATTCCAAAAATGAGAGCAAGTGGAATCGCGAGATATGGAGGCAGGAAACCAATATTCATGGCCACCATGGCTCCGACCAATGCTCCCATTGCCATCTGACCTTCAGCACCAATATTGAAAATACCAGCTCTAAAGCCAAATCCTACTGCAAGGCCTGTTAAGACCAATGGTGTCATTTTTACGATTGTATTTGCAAGTTGTTCTGCTCCCCCAAATGCACCAACTATCATTACTCTGTAGGCATATATAGGGTTTTTCCCGATTAGTATAATTACAATGGACGCTATAGCAAGAGCTATCAACACTGATACTGCAGGTACAAGAAAAGGGTAAAGTTTATTCTTATTCATTGTCATCACCACTTTCAGGTAGAACTTCAGTCTTTTTATGACCTGCCATCATCAAACCAATTTCTTCCCTGCTGATTTCATCTGGAGATACTTCACCCATAATCTCTCCTTCGTACATTACTATTATTCTATCTGAGAGTGAGAAAATTTCATCTAATTCCATTGAAACCAATAAAATTCCTATGTCTGCATCTCTCATTGAAATAATTGTTTTATGAATGAATTCTATCGCTCCTATATCAAGCCCTCTTGTTGGTTGAGATATTACTGCTATTTTTGGTTTTCTGGGTTGATTATCCAGTTCTCTTGCCACGATAACCTTTTGCTGGTTACCGCCTGAAAGCGTTCCTGCAAGTATTTCAGGATTGTTGGGTCTTACATCAAATTTTTCAGTCAAGCTTTTTGCATAATCCTTGATTGCTTCATGATTAAGAAACCCTTCTTCAGAAAATGGTTTACTCTCGTGTTTACCCAAAATCATATTGTAAAAAACCGGGTAATCAGTAATAAGTCCCCGCCTCAAGCGGTCTTCAGGGATATGATTTAATCCCTTTAAACGGACCTCTAAGGGTGAAGAATCTGTAAGATCTTCATCCAAAAGTGTTATTTTTCCCTCTTCTGCTTTTCTTAACCCTGTTATTGCCTCTACCAGTTCAGATTGACCATTACCTGCCACACCTGCTACACCCAGTATTTCGCCGCTTTTTACATGAAACGATAACCCTTTAACTGTGGGTAAATTTCTATTATCTCTTACCTTTAATTTATCTATTTCTAATACCTTCTTACCGGGCTTAGCAGGTTCTTTTTCTACTCTTAGAAGAACTTCTCTGCCAACCATCATTTCAGCAAGTTCTTTGGGATTTGTTTCTTCTGTGTTCACTCTACCGGTTACTTTTCCAAGCCTCATGACTGTAACTCTTTGTGTTATTGCCATAACTTCATTAAGCTTGTGTGTTATAAAAATTATTGTTTTACCCTGTTTTTGCAAGAGTCTTAAAACCTCAAAAAGTTCATCTGTTTCCTGTGGAGTTAAAACCGCCGTAGGTTCATCGAAAATTAGAATATCTGCCCCTCTATATAATATTTTAAGTATCTCTACTCTTTGTTGCATTCCAACTGAAATATCTTCTATATTAACATCAACATCAACCAGGAGTTTATATTTTTTTGAAAGTTCTTTAACGATTGATCTTGCCTTCGTTCTGTTGAAGAACAAAGAAAGGTTTTTGGGTTCTGAACCCAAAACCACATTTTCAGCTACTGACTGGTTGTCTACAAGCATGAAATGTTGATGGACCATACCTATTCCCTTTTCAATGGCATCTTTTGGTCCCCTGAAAGAAACCTTTTCTCCATTTATGAAAATTGAACCTTCGTCAGGAGAATACAATCCATAAAGTTGATTCATCAATGTGGTTTTCCCGGCTCCGTTTTCTCCGACAAGAGCATGGATTTCTCCTTTTTTTACATTGAAATCAACATGATCATTTGCAACTACAGATGGAAAACGCTTTACTATGCCCTTCATTTCAACGGCATATTGAGATTGTCTACTTATTTGATTTTCTGCTATAGTTTCTTTGCTCACTCAACACACCTCCACTGGATCTAATGTTACCAAAAATCGGGAGAAAAATCTCCCGATCTTTAGTATCATTAGAAAAGAGTAAAGAGCGCCCTTTGGGCGCCCTTTAATTCTAATTATTACCAGGGAAACTCGATATCGGGAACGACAAATTCATCAAGTTTATCCTGAGTTTCAGGTACTACTAATTTATCTTCTTTGATTAACTGTTTCAAATGGTCAAGTTCATTGAGTAATTCTGTTGGCACAAGATGTTTTGTGTATTCCATTTCTGTAATGCCTACACCATCATCTTTGATACCGAGTATATGTGTGCCTGGCTCAAAGGTTCCAAGTGCAATTGAAAGAACTGCCTGATAAGCAGCGTTATCCACTCTTTTCAGAGAACTTGTTAAAACATATCCGGGTGCCATGTAATCCTGATTTGAGTCTACTCCAACAGCAAAATAACCTTCACCCATTTCAGCAGCAGCTTCGATAACGCCATTACCACAGGCTCCAGATGCATGGAATACTATGTCAGCACCAGCAGCGAACTGAGAAAGTGCAAGGTCTTTTCCTTTTTTTGGATCGTTGAAGTCATTGGTGTAACCCTTTACGAGGTCAATCGTTTTTCCTTTAATTACCTCATAAACTCTAATACCTGCTTCGTATCCGTATCTAAATCTTTCTACTGGTGGTATTGGAATGCCACCAACAAAACCAACTTTTTTTGTTTCGGTCATACCTGAAACAAGATAACCAACAAGAAATGCCCCCTGCTGTTCCTTAAAGATATAGGTTGCTACGTTTTCTATTGTCTCTTCATAAGAGATGTCAATTCCTACGAAGTAAGTACCGGGGTATTGGCGGGCTACTTTAGCGAGCTGGTCCTGCATCATAAATCCAACACCAAAAACAATATCGGCCTCTTCAGCAGCGTTTGAAAGATTCGGAATATAGTCAGACATTTCATGTGATTGAACTACTTCAGTTTCAAGTCCAAGAAAATCTGCTGCTCTTTGAATACCTTCCCATGTTCCATCGTTAAAGGATTTATCACCGAGACCTCCTACGTCTGTAACCATGATGACTTTCATAGCAGCAAAAGCTGGTAGCGTGAATATTAACAAAAGAGCTAATACAAAGAAAAGCTTTTTCACGTTAATTCCCTCCCTTTCTTATAGAGTGTAAATGCATAAATTAGTGACACAACTATTATACAGCTATAAAGGATCAAAAACAAAACACTAATATTTGAGTTTGTTTCTGTTTCTAATACAGGTGCATTCGCATGAACAAAGATATTCAATACTTCTGCGTTTGATAAATAAACGATCAGTGCAATGATCAGAATTACAGAAATCAAAATTATGAACAACGGCTTTTTAAACAGTGCAGCAAATGGTCCCAGTAACATAATACCAATCAAGATACCTTGAAATCCAACAGAAGAATATGTTTTTACAATTCCCGATTCAGGTTTAGTTTCAAATTCTTTTTTCAGGGAACTATTTATGGTTGCAAGTGATTCTTCAAATTTAGGGCTTTCACCGAGTTTGTTAGACAAATAGTTTTCAAAATCGTTCTTTAGAGGACTGCTTGCATATTTTACAATAACTTCTGATTGATTTATTATTTGCTCAATTAAATTCAAGTAGTTTTTATAGTTTCTCATACTTGTTCTGGAGAATTGCTTTATTCTTTTTTGAAGATCATCGAATTGCTTTATGTATTCGTTGTGATTTTCAATCGAAAAGAACTCACTATACGAAGGTATTAATACTCTCATCCTGTTGTTACTGACCGTGATTTCTGAACCACTCTTTTGAACCAGGCTATTAAATGTATTGCCCAGTAATACTCCAAAAGCCCTTCTGAGTTCTGTAAATTCGCTAGAAATCAGTGATGTTAGATTGTCTATTTCTCTGTTTAGTAATGCATTATCTGAATCAAAAAGATCATATTTTAGAGTGCCGTAATAAACAGACTCATGAAACTCAGGGTGTTCGTCTAATGCTATTTCTGGAAGATTGTTGTAAAGTTTCATGAAAGGGATAATCATAATTAGAATTACCAGCGTTAACGCTAAAAAGTCAAGTATGGTTTTTTCTTTTCTTCGTGTCAATAATTTTGAAATATATATTATTGCAGTAAAGATCAGTAACGGAAGAACAAAGGAAGAATATACAGAAATATTCACAACATTTGTTATAAGGTTCGCAAAGAAAACTACGTAAACTATTTCTGCAGTGATAATCACGGGAACGAAATATTTCTTCAGTATTTTTAAATAACTGATAGAAAGGATTGCAAATATTATATATCCAATAAATCTAAGCCAGTGAAGACTAAGTTCGTTTTCTCTTGAATCAATCAGGATTTTAGACAGTTCATCCTTTGTGTTACCCATCTGGATTGCAATTGTGGATTTAATTTTATTTACTTCGTTTTCAACATCGTTCTCAATTAGTTTTGTTGGCGTAAAGTCTTCTCTCTGGATCATCATCTTTTGAACCCTTAAATTAGTAATTATCTGCGTTTTTACATCTGGATTGTTGTCTAAAAAGTCAGTGACTTCCCCAAAAGATATTTGGGTATCATTAAAAGGATTTTCAAAGCCAGAAATATTTAGTTCATTGACTGATAATTGTTCTGGATAAGCAGGAGCTTCATTTACTAAAGAAAAGGAACGATAAATCCAGTATTCAAATAACTTACTTGCCTTTTCACGAATATTATCCGGAACATTATTTGCTACTATTTTGACTCTTTCCAGTACCGTTTCAACAAAAATTGATGATGCATTATAAGCATTTTCGGAGAGATTGTTTATTACCCGATTTAATTCTTGAATAAGTGTTTCTCCTGTAAATCCAATAACATCTTCAGCTGATCCTTTATCAATTTCAGTTACACTAATATTCCATTGATCGAATGAATCTGTTTTGTCTAAGCTATCAGGGTAACCAATAGGTTTTTCGCTGATGAGGCCCAAAGAATATAAAATCCATGCTTTATATACTTTAGTGGCCCGATTTTGTGCTAAATTTACATAATTAGAAAAACTATTTGCATATGCTGGCATTTCATTTATTGTTCCAAGTTGAAAATCAGAGTAAGAGATTTCAGAAAGTACCCATGCAAGGAAAGCAGAATAAGCTATTCTGTTATTATAATCAGAAAAATAATCCTGGGGCAGTGAATCCATGTGAGAAGATAGCAACTCGGCCATAGTTGTTGAACTTTCCCTTTTTTCAACACTACCAACCATTTGAATTTTATAGAGCCTGTATAGAGCGAGGTTTTCTAAATCAGTTTTCAACTGGATGACTTCTTCCAGGGATGATTTTTCTTTTTTATAATCATTTATATACTCATTAAAATCGTTTAGGATAGTTTGTTTGTTTACCGGGAAGGCTATTATTATTAGTGTAAGAAAAACTATTAACAATAGCGTATGCTTTTTCACTGCTCCACCTCCTGGTTCACTCATCAGTACTTTATCATGTTTTCAATAGCGTTAATAATTACTCCCAAACCAACGATGTTTTGAACACCTTCTGGTAAAACTATATCACAATAATATTTTTGTGGTTCTATGAAACTTTTAAAAGCTGGAGCAACAAAACGCCTATATTGCTTAATTATACTTTCAAGAGAACGTCCTCTTTCTTTAGTATCACGCTCGATGCGTCTTATCAAGCGTTCATCGGCAGGAGCATCGATATAAACAGAAAAATCAAAAAGTTCTCTGAGTTTTTCGCTGTAGAGCACCAGTATTCCTTCAACAAGTATTAGTGGAGTAGGCTCAAAAGTATTATAAACGCCCTGTTCCCGTCGATATGTAACCATATTGTAAACTGGGACCTTAATTTCTTTTTGCATTTTTAAATCTTCGATATGTTTGGTAAATAAATCAAAATCAAAGGCATTGGGATTGTCAAAATTAACATCTCTGGGATCAATGCCAGGTTCAAGATTCTTATAATAATCGTCCATAGAAAGGATTCCAACTCTGTTTTCGAAATTGAATTTGATTTTTTGTGCCACTGATGTCTTTCCAGCTCCACTTCCACCTACAATTGCTACCAGCATAATGTTACTCCTGTTCTTTTTTTGAAGTTCTTTGCTGCATACTAATTTGAAATGATAGTGATCTAAAATAAACAGAAATATCAAGGTCCTCGATTTTAATTTGTTCAGGTACTTTCAACTTTGCCGGGGCAAAGTTTATTATTCCCTTAATTTTTAAGTTTACCAGTTTATTTGCGATATCTTGTGCACTATTAGCAGGCACAGTGATAACTCCAACGTCAATTTTATTATCAATTGCATAATCATTCAATTCATCGATGTCTTTTATGATAAGTCCATTATCTAACTCTTTTCCAATTTTATTTTTGTCCTTGTCAAAAACACTTTTAATAATAAAGCCACTTTCCTTAAGTGCTTCGAAATTACAAATAGCTCTCCCTAAATTACCAGCTCCGACAATAACAACGCTCCAGGTTTTTCTTATTCCCAAAATCTCTCCTATGCTGTCCAGTAGCTGAGAAGTATTGTAACCAACACCTCTTTTGCCAAATTCTCCAAAATAAGATAAATCTTTTCTTACCTGACTCGCTTTTATCCCAAGATGTTCACCAAGTTCTTTTGATGATATATTAAACTGATTTTCTTGAAGAAGTTTCTCGATGCATCTATAATAAATTGCCAATCTTTTAATAGTTGGTTTGGGTATTTTTTTATACAATATCTTTACCTCCAAAAAGTAAAAATTCATTTTTGAGTGCAATCAATATTTACTTTGTGAAATTATATCACATTTTTTGTAATTGGCTATTGATGACTCTTGTTAGAATTGGTGATTTGACTGGATTAAAATGAAATGTATACCATACCATGATATAATTTTAAATAAAGAATAACAATATACCCGTTTAAAATAATTAGTTCGATTTATGTTACATGTATGAGGTGTTAAATATGGGCGATGTACGCAATGCAGAATTAGTTAATCTAGTAATATTCGTTTTTTCATCACACATTGAGTATAGATTCACTGAAATTCAACCCGTAATGGAAAAAAGGTTTGGGCCAATAGATTATATTTCTAAAACCCTGGATTTTGAAAAATATACATTGTATTACAATGAAGAAATGGGTAATAAACTTCAGGGAAAACTTCTAAGTTTCAAGCGGTTAATACATCCTTCTGAACTGTCTGAAATCAAACTTCTAACAAACAAAATGGAACTAGAATTTCAGGTGGACAGTAACAGAAAAATAAATATTGATCCCGGATTTATTCAGCATGCTCAATTTGTATTGGCTTCTACAAAGCACTGGGCCAATAGAATTTATATTGGCAGAGGTATTTATGCGGAAGTAACGTTAATGTATGTGCATGGTGAATTTAAAGAAGTTGACTATACATATCCAAATTACAGAGATAGAGAGTATAAGGAAGAACTAACTAGTATAAGAGATTTATATTTAAAAAAGCGAAGGGATTATTATAGATGAAAGTGGGATTGAAGATTGTTGGCTGCGCCAAGAATGAAGCTGATATGAAAAATCTGGAAGCTATTCTTTCAGATCAAGAATTTGAAATAGTACAAGAAACCGACAGGGCAGATTTGATTATCATAGATACCTGTGGTTTTATAGAAGAAGCAAAGATAGAAAGCATAGAAACGATTTTAAGGTTTTGTCAATTGAAAAAAAAGAGAGATTTAAAAATAGTAGCTATCGGTTGTTTGGTGCAACGTTATTATAACGAGCTTTATAATGATATTCCTGAAATTGATGGGTTGATAGGTGTTGTGACTCCAAAAAAGATTGCTGAGCTTATAAATAACGGTTAATATTTTTATCGCTCTGAACCTGATCCCATTTATGAGTACAGTTGTAGAATTGATAGCAAGCCATATGCCTACGTAAAAATTGGAGATGGTTGTGATAGGGAGTGTTCATTCTGTTCAATACCTCTTTTTAAAGGTGTGTCGAAAAGTAGATCGATTGAAAGTATTGAAAAGGAAGTCGAACAACTAATAGAAACGGGTACGAAAGAGGTTATTTTGGTTTCACAGGATACCACACAATATGGAATAGATATATATGGTAAAAAAAGCCTGTCGAATTTGTTAAAGAGGCTGGGAAATCTCCAGGGAAATTTTTGGATAAGGGTGTTATATCTTCACCCTGATCACATAGATTTTGATATTATAGAAGCAATTGGCGAGGAAAAGAAAGTTTTACCATATTTTGATGTACCCATACAAAGTGGTTCAAATAAGATACTGGAATATATGGGAAGGAGCAGAAAAACAAAACAACTCAGTCAATTATTTTATAAGATTAGAACAGAAATTCCTGAGAGTATATTGAGGACCACTGTCATGTTCGGTCATCCCGGAGAAACATTGGATACAATAAATGAAACGTTGAAATTTATAAAAAGTATAGAGTTTGATCGATTGGGTGGTTTTGTATATTCCCCCGAAGAAGGTACTAAATCATACACACTGCCGATAACCATGATAGAGAAAAATGCTAAAGCTCATATGGAAAAACTACTGGAAATTCAAGATGAAATCTCTTTAAGAAGAAATCGATTGAAGATTGGTGAAGAATTTGATGTTTTGGTTGATGAAGTATGGGGAGATAGAAGTATAGGCAGAAGTTATCATTTTGCACCTGAAGTTGATGGTTGTGTTTTTCTGAATGAGAAAATTGAGCCAGGAACTTTTATGAGATGTAGAATAATTGATGCATATGAACATGATTTTGAGGGAGAGGTAATAAATGAACTTGCCTAATACATTAACATTATCAAGAATAGTTATTACATTTCCCGTAATTTTCACCATTTATTTTGGTGCAGAGAATGTTAACTGGATTTTGTTGTCGGCAGTTCTCTATTTGATTGCAGCACTTACAGATTTTTTTGATGGATACATAGCAAGGAAAAGGGATCAAATAACCAATTTAGGAAAATTCATGGATCAGATATCTGATAAGTTTTTGGTTACTTCGGTTTTTTTAATTTTCGCTCACCAGGGATATGTAGGTTTTTGGTTGGTGTTTGTAGTAGTAGCGAGAGATATTCTTGTTTCAGGTTTGAGGATGCATGCAGCTTCTGAAGGAAAGGTAATAGCAGCAAATTACTTTGGAAAAGCAAAAACGGTACTTCAGATGACCTTTATATTATTTGTATATTTAGAAAAAATTGTAGCGTTTGATATTCCAGTTATTTTTCAGATATTTCAATGGTCTGTTATATTAATAACAGCATTAAGCGGATTGACTTATTTATTAGATAGCAATGTGTTCTCTGAAGGAGGAAAATGATTTGCGAGCTTTTGTCGCTATAGATACAGGTAAAAAAGTTGCGGATCTCGTTGATTCAGTGGGTGAAAAACTAAGAAAAATGGGTTTTAAAGCAAACTGGATTTCGGGAAGTAATACCCATATAACACTTGCTTTTTTGGGAGAACTGGAAAAACCAAAAGTACAAGCTGTTGCCTCGATGATTTTGAAAAGATTGAGAGGTTTCCCTACATTTACAGTAAAGACCAACAGGCTTGGTTATTTTAAAAGGAAAAATCTTCCAAGGGTTATCTGGATTGGTCTTGAAAAAAACGATTTGCTTGCTCAGCTATTCAGAGAAATAAAAGTTGCTTTAGATGGCTTGGGTTTTACGGTTGAAGGACGATTTCATCCACATATTACAGTGGGTAGGATGAAATACAGCCCGGCGTACTGGATGAAATTACTTAAAACTATTTCATTAGAAGAGGTAGTATTTCCAGTTAACGAAGTAATATTGTACAAATCAATTTTGACACCAAAGGGTGCTATATATAAAAAACAATATTCATGCGATTTTGAAGGAGGTTTAATAGAACATGAGTCCGAAGAAGGATGAAAACCTTTCTAAAGAAAAGAAGACAGCATTGGACAAAGCGATAAAACAAATTGAAAAACAATTTGGAAAAGGTTCAGTTATGTTACTTGGCGAAGATCAGAAAGGTGCAGCTGAGGTTATTCCAACAGGTTGTTTAGCTCTAGATGTTGCACTGGGGGTTGGTGGCTATCCTAGAGGGAGAGTAGTTGAAATATATGGTCCAGAAGCCAGTGGAAAAACAACTGTAGCGCTTCATGCAATAGCTGAAGCTCAAAGAAATGGTGGATTGGCTGCATTTGTTGATGCTGAACACGCACTGGATGTTACTTATGCCAGGAACCTTGGCATAGATATTGACAACCTTTTGATATCTCAACCAGATTATGGAGAACAAGCGTTGGAGATAGTTGATGGATTAATAAGATCGAACGCACTGGATATTATTGTGATTGATTCAGTGGCAGCGCTCGTTCCCAGAGCCGAAATTGAAGGAACAATGGGTGACATGCAGGTAGGGCTTCAGGCTCGATTGATGTCCCAGGCATTAAGGAAAATTGCCGGTACAGTAAACAAATCAAAGACTATAGTTGTCTTTATCAATCAAACAAGAATGAAAATTGGGGTTATGTACGGTAATCCTGAAACAACTACTGGAGGAGTTGCACTTAAATTTTATTCTTCTGTGAGGTTAGAAATTAGGAGAGGCTCTTCGATTAAAGAAGGAGACGAAAATGTTGGTAATGAAGTAAATGTAAAAGTTGTAAAGAATAAAGTTGCTCCACCCTTCAAAAAGGTAAAAGTTGATCTTATATACGGAAAAGGAATTGTACATGAGAACGAATTATTCAATCTTGCGCTTGATGATAATATAATTGATCGTAAGGGCGCGTGGTATAACTATGTTGATGAGAAAGGAAATGAAATGAGTCTTGGACAGGGAAAAAGTAATGCCATAGAATACCTGAAGGACAATCCGGAGATTTTAAGAGAAATTGAAAACAGAATAAGAAGCAAAAATAATCTACCAAAAATTGGAAATGAGGAAGGAGAAAAGAAAGAAGAGAACAAGGGTGAATGATTCAGAGAGAAAAGAAGAGGCAATGAAAAAAGCCTTTCGTTATCTCAAGTATCGCGAAAGATCGAAATATGAAGTAGAAAAGAAATTATTAGATGAAGGATTTGAAAAAGAAGTAGTTGAAAATATTGTTGAAGAATTACTTGAAAAGAATATTATAAATGATAAGCGTTTTACACGAATGTACATTGAAGACTCTTTAAATATAAAGCAGAAAGGTCCTTATAGGATCGAAAAAGAACTTAGAAAACTTGGAATTGAAGACCATTTAATAACAGATACATTAAAGGGATTTCAAAATCAATTTTTAGAAACACTAAAGACAGTTGTGGAAAACTATAGAACCCATAGAACATTGGATAAAAGAGAGTTGTTAAAGCTTAAGAAGAGGTTATATAGAAAAGGATACTACATTGAAGATATCGAAAGAGAATTTGAAAGACAGGGACTAGAATAGCCGGATCTTTGAAAAATTAGACATGAAAGGAGGGAGCTGGTAAAATCATTGATAACAATATACCAGCGCAATAAATGTTATTATCAGTCGCAATTATAGTCTCATTAATTTTAGGTAGCATAATAGGATTATTAATAGCTCTACCTTTGGCCAGGAAAAAGGCTGATAGAAAGATTCGCGAAGAGTTAAAGATGGCTAAACAAGATGCAGAAACAATCAAAGAAAGAGCAAAAGAAGAAGTTGAACATTTAAAGAAAAAAACCATTATCGAAGGCAGAGAAGAAGTACATCGTCTGCGTGAAGAACAGGAAAAAGAACTAAAAAGAGAACGTGAAGAGATGAAACAGTGGGAAGAGCGTTTATCCCGAAAAGAAGATAATCTGGAAAGAAAAGAAACCAATCTGGAAACGAAGATAAAAGAGCTTGAGAAAGAAAAAGAAGAGGCAGAAAAAGTAAAACAGGCAGCAGAAAAGAAAATATACGAGCTATCAGAACTTACACCCGAACAGGCAAAAGAAATTGTACTTGATCGTGCTGAAAAAAAGTATGAATATGAGGTTGCTCAGCGCTATAAACAAATAAAAGAGGAATTTGAAGAAGAAGCAGTTAAACATTCAAAATGGGTTTTGGTAAATACTATACAGCGATATGCTGCAGATATAACAGGTGATATCACAGTTAGTACAGTCAGTTTACCTTCCGATGAAATGAAAGGAAGGGTAATCGGACGCGAAGGTAGAAATATACGGGCCTTTGAAAAGCTTACAGGAGCAGATCTTATAATCGATGATACGCCTGAAGTGGTTGTTGTGTCATGCTTTAATTCATTGAGAAGAGCAATCGCTACAAAAGCACTTGAAACACTTGTGGAAGATGGAAGGATACATCCCACGAGAATTGAAGAGATATATGAAAAAGCAAAAAAGGAAATCTATCTGGAAATAAAAGAAGCAGGACGGGATGCACTTATGCAGGTTGGAATTCCTTCGATGCAGCCAGAGTTGGTTAAACTAATAGGACGGCTAAAATTCAGGACGAGTTACGGTCAAAATGTTTTAAGACATTCCATAGAGGTTGCTCAAATAGCAACATTAATGGCTTCAGAGCTTGGTTTAAATACTGAAAGAGTTAAGCGTGGAGCAATACTGCATGATATTGGAAAAGCTGTCGATCACGAGATAGAAGGGTCTCATGCAATTATTGGAGGGGACCTTGCCAGACGTTATAACGAAAAAGAAGACGTCATTAATATGATACAGCACCATCATGATGATGTTGAACCCAGTACTCCTGAAGCGGTTCTTGTTGCAGCAGCCGATGCAGTATCAGCTGCGAGACCTGGTGCCAGAAGAGAATCACTTGAAATGTATATAAAGCGTCTGGAAAATCTTGAGAATATTGCCAGTAGTTTCTCACATGTAGAAAAAGCCTATGCAATACAGGCAGGGAGAGAGGTTCGAATAATGGTAGAACCTGATAAAGTTGATGATATTCTCGCAGATAAACTGGCTGCTGATATATCAGGAAAGATAGAAGAGCAACTGGAATATCCTGGCGTAATTAAGGTAACAGTGATAAGAGAAAAAAGGAGCGTAGCTTACGCTAAATAAAAAAATGACACTTCTTATTTACTGAGTTAAAATAACTCTGTTGCCAACGTAGCTCAACCGGCAGAGCGGCTCATTCGTAATGAGCAGGTTGGGGGTTCAAGTCCCTTCGTTGGCTCCAGGCGCCCTTAAGGGCGCTTTGTTATTGGTGGTGATTTTTATGCATAAGTTAGAAAGTGAAACTGTTGATTTTATAAAAAAATGGCGGCTTGTAGAAGAAGGAGAAAGGGTATTGCTTGCAGTATCTGGTGGCAAAGACTCAATGACAATGCTTGACTTCTTCATTAAGCACCATCAAGAGCTAGGTTGTATAATTCATGTTGCCAATCTTGATCATATGTTGCGGGGTGAAGAAGGAATAAATGAATCGAAGATGATAGGTAGTGTCTGTGAAAAATTTGATGTACCTTTTCATTTCAAACAAATAGATGTAAGAAAATTCATGAAAGAAAATAAAGCACTATCTCCTGAAGAAGCTGCTCGGAAAGTACGAAGAGATTTTTTAAAAAGAATCAAAGAGAAACATGATCTGGATAAAATTGCAACGGCACATCATTTAAATGATCTTGCGGAAAATATTATATTGAGAATTATAAGAGGAACGGGGCTTAAAGGAATACTTGGACTAAAACCTGCAGAAGGTTGTTTTATACGACCTTTCCTTAAATTAAAAGTGCAAGAAATAGAAGATTATGTTACAATCAATATGATCAATTTTAAAACTGATAAAAGCAACTATCTTAAGGTCTTTGACAGGAATTTTGTTCGGCTTAAAGTTATACCTTTATTAAAAGAGCTTAACCCTTCATTTGAAGATTCTGTGTGGAGGTTTTTTCTGAACGTAAAGGAGAGCTATGATTATATTTATGAAGCGGTTAAGAAAGCTATAAACGATATACAGTGGGAAAAAAACAGGGCAGTGGTTGATTTGTATGATTTACAAATTCTGGATGAAGTTGTTCTGTCAGAGGTAATTAGGTATGTAGTTACCTGTTTTTCAGAAGACAACTATCCTCCGACACGAGAGCGGATAAACGCAGTAAAAAAACAGCTTAAAAATAACAAAAATAACTGGACGATAGAATTTAAGGATCATCTAAAAGTTTTTGCTTATGGTGGACAGGTATTTTTTTATAAAGGCCCCTTTATCAAAGAAAGGGAAACATATTCCATCGACAAAATTCCTTTTTACAAGAAGGTTCCCGGAGGATACATTAAGATATTCGAGGATAATAAATGGCCGAATAAAGTTAATGGGAAGTATCTAAGTGTTTGTTCAAAAAGGCGCTTGAATTTTCCACTTAAGTTAAGAAATATACAATGGGATGATGAAATTATACCTTTTGGAAAAAGTTCCAGAGAAAAGGTTAGGCGGATACTGGTTGAATCAAATTTTAAAGGTTTTTTTGATGAGCAATATGTTCTGGTAAATGGAGATAATGAAATACTCTGGGTTCCGGGAATAAAAAGTTCTCAAACTTGTTTTGTAAAAAAAAGTTCCGGAAAAGTAGTTGTTTTAGGATTCGAAAGGAGGTAGTTTAGTGAACCAAAAACCCAGAATCGGTATGATCCTCTTTTATGTAATTTTCGGTATTTTTCTGATTCTGGCATTAAGAGGACTGTACCCTTCAGATACAAAAGAAACTGTAATGTACAGTGAATTTGTAGATGATATAAAATCAAACAAAATAGATAGATTGGTCGTTTACGAGGATGGAAAAGTAACATATACATTGACTACAGACTCTCAGCAGCGATCAATAGAGACATATGTTGCCCCACAAATGATTTCTACTGACAAATTCCAAAATCTACTTGATGAACTTTCAAATAATGGAGTAAGAGTGAAATTTGAACCTTCTAGCGGTTCAATGTTTTGGGTAAATATCCTGGGAACAATTATTCCTCTTGCAATAATAATCTTTATCTGGTTCTTTGCCATGAGATCATTTTCAGGCAGAAATTCACAAGCTTTCAGCTTCACAAAAAGTCCTGCAAAGAAGTATTTATCAAATGATCAAAAAGTATCATTTAAAGATGTGGCAGGGGTTGATGAAGCCAAAGAAGAGCTGGAAATAACAGTCAAATATTTAAAGAATCCTGAACTTTTTAAAGGTACAGGAGCGAGGATGCCAAAAGGAGTTCTGCTTGTAGGAAAACCCGGTACAGGTAAAACGCTGCTTGCAAGAGCTGTGGCTGGAGAAGCGGACGTACCCTTTTATTTCATTAGTGGTTCTGATTTTGTAGAATTATTTGTAGGTGTCGGAGCAGCAAGAGTACGTGACCTGTTCAATCATGCAAAACAGAGTGCTCCCGCCATTATTTTTATTGATGAACTTGACGCTGTTGGAAGACAGAGAGGTGCAGGTCTTGGTGGGGGGCATGATGAGCGTGAGCAAACATTAAATCAGATACTTGTAGAAATGGATGGTTTTGATCCGAAGACCGATGTAATAATAATGGCTGCCACTAACAGGCCAGACATTTTAGATCATGCGCTTCTTAGACCTGGAAGATTTGACAAAAAAGTAGTTGTAGATCCACCTGATGTAAAGGGTCGTGAGGAAATATTGAAAATTCATATGCGGGGAAAACCAGTAGATCCTGATGTAGATGTCAAATTGCTTGCGAGAAGGACACCAGGTTTTGTAGGAGCAGATTTAGAAAACCTTGTGAATGAAGCTGCTATTCTTGCAGCCAAGAAAGAGGCGCGGTTAATAACGTTACATGACTTTGAAGAAGCGATTGATAGGGTAATTGCAGGTCCTGCAAAAAAATCGAGAATAATGAATCCCAAGGAGAAAAGAATTATCGCATATCATGAACTGGGTCATGCAATAGTAGGTCTTTCATTGCCAAATGCAAACCCTGTTCATAAGGTAACTGTGATACCAAGGGGTACTTCAACACTTGGTTACACGGAAAGCCTCCCGACAGAGGATAAATATATTGTTTCAAAAAGCGAATTGATGGATAATTTATCACAAATGCTTGGTGGTCGTGCAGCTGAAGAACTCGTGTTTGATGAAATTACAACTGGTGCTGCAAACGATCTGGACAGAGCTTCTGATATTGCAAGAAGGATGATATGCCAGCTTGGAATGAGTAAAAAGCTTGGTCCAATATCCTGGGGAAGAGAAGAAAATGAAGTATTCCTTGGAAAAGAATTGACCAGGATGAGAAATTATAGTGAAGAGATTGCAAGCGAAATAGATAACGAAGTAAAACAGGTAATAATGGATACTTTCGACAAAGCAAAGGAAATTCTGGAAAAGCACAAAGATAAGCTGGATGAAGCAGCTGACAGATTAATTGATCAGGAAACTATTACTGGAAAAGAGCTTGCGGAAATAATTGGCCTTGTAGAAGAAGGAAACTACTATAGAGAAGATGAAATTGAAGAAGAACAAACTGAAGAAAAAAAGAAAACCAAAACTGAAGAAGAAGGCGAAAATAAGGTAGTTTCTGAAAAAGATACGTCAAAAGAAAAAGAAGATGATGGTAATGGAGAAACTAAAAAATCTTGAAAATAAAACTGATAGCTTTACACTGAATCTAGATGAACCTGAGTTAATATGGGATGAATATTCAAGTGTAATTGTTTTTGATTTACTTTCGACAAGTGGTTTAATGAAACTTATATTCAAGTGTTCATTGGAGATGTTATCTGAATATAAAGATGAGAATACGTTATTTGTTGTTTCTAGAACGGATATTGAACATGAAAACCCAGCTAAGTTAAATGAAGAAATTGTTGTAGAATTGCATATAAAGGAAGTTAAAAATAACAAGGTTTGTTTTGAGGGCAGAGCAAAACAGAACAACAAAGATATTGCAAACTTTAATCTGGAAAGAGTCGCTGTGTCCATGGAGTACTTTGGGAGAATGATTGAGTGAGAAGGCCCAGAGAAAAAAAGGCCTGGAAAGAATATCAGTTAGTCTCAAAATTCAAAGAAGCTGAACAATTTGTTGATAATATTCAGATTTCTGGTGATTTGGCAACAGCATTGATTTATCCAAATTCATATAAAGTAGCGAGTTCCAGTTTGTCGTTTCATGAATTATTTAAGAGATTTAATCAATCAAGAAATATTAACTGTGAAAGGTTTTTTTACGAACGGTCTTTTAAAAGGTTTTATTCATTAGATTCACTTAAAAGATTAGATGAATTCAGGATATGGGCTTTCAGTATTCATTATGAAACGGATGTGCTGAATTTCATTGATATTTTGATGAATTTTAGAATACCTCTTAAAAAAGAAAAAAGAGGTCCATATCATCCAGTTATTATTGTAGGTGGAGCATTAACATATACCAATCCTACTTTCTTGGATAGGATAGCTGATTTTGTTTATAAAGGCGATCTTGATAAATCATTTTTGAAGGCATTTTGGTCTTTGAAAAGTTCTCTCAATAGACAAGAGATTATTGAAAAATTATCGAAATTTAGTTTTACCAGCTCAATAATTAATGACAATCTTTCGAAAAGCAGCTTTCTTTCTGCGCATTCGGCATTTTCTAATAGATTACTTATTGAAATTGGCAGAGGATGCAATAGAAAATGTAAATTTTGTTCTGTTGGGCATTTATTCGGAAGAGCACGTTTTGCTTCGTCTGAACAAATAGAAGAAACTATGAAGAATTTCGCCAATTTTACAAACAAAATTGGTTTTGTCGCGTCAACAGTAACTGATTATACAAATCTTGATCAACTGCTTGATTTAATAGAAAAATATGAAGTTGCGCCTTCTTTTTCATCATTGCGTGCGGATGCACTTACTGAGCGGTTATTGGCAATACTGAAAAAAGGAGGGCAGAAACAGTTTACTATCGCTCCAGAAGGTGGAACTCAAAGAATTAGAAATTTATTCTCGAAAGGCATAGATTCAGGTCATATAGAAAACGCAATGGATTTGGGAATTAAAACGGGTTATGAGGTTATTAAGCTGTATTTTATTTATGGAGCGATCTTTGAGAGAGAAGAGGATAGAAAAGGTATTGTTCATATTGTAAAAAACGCAAAGGAAAAGGGTTATAAAAGAATAGTAGTTAGCTTGAACCCTTTAATACCAAAACCTGGAACAGCGTTTCAAAACAAACCAATGATGGACTTAAAATCGCTGAAAGAAATGGAAAAAACACTCAGAAAAGAATTGAACACTATAACTGGAGCAAAAACGATATTTGAAAGTGTAAAAGAAGCAATAATACAGTACAGTATAGCTAATTTGAATCATGAAGCGTCTGAAGAACTTATTGACATTTTTGAAAACAGTGGAAGTATCAATGGTTATTTATTAAAATATGCTGAGCACATTAATTCATTAAGGAAGGAGTGAAAAAAATGGCAAAGAAAAATATTCTTGTAATCGATGACGAACCTTCGATAGTAGAGTTGCTGACATTTAACTTGAAAAAAGAAGGCTACGATATTCTAAAAGCTTATGATGCGGAAGAAGCCTTGAAAATAGCTAAAGATAGTGACATTGATATGTTTATCGTAGATATTATGTTGCCCAGAATGGATGGTTTTGAACTTGTTAGAACATTAAGGGGAATGGAAAAATATCGAAGAACACCTGTTATATTTTTAAGTGCCAAGAGCGAAGAGTTTGACAAGGTGCTTGGACTTGAGCTCGGAGCTGATGATTATATTACAAAACCCTTTAGTGTAAGAGAAGTTCTCGCAAGAATCAGAGCCGTTTTTAGGAGGATCCAGCAGAGTGTACAGGCAAAAGAAGAAAGACCGAAAAAAATCACAGCACGTGATCTGGAAATAGATACAGAGAAATATGAGGTTAGAGTAAGAGGAAAACTGGTGAGTTTAACTCCTTTAGAGTTTGAATTGTTGAGGTTTCTTGCAGAAAATGAAGGAAAGGTTTTTAGTAGAGATGTGTTACTTGATAAATTGTGGGGATATGATTATTACGGCGACACAAGAACAGTTGATGTTCATATAAGAAGGCTCAGAACAAAAATTGAAGAAGATCCATCGAATCCACGATACATAATTACAGTGAGAGGAAAGGGATATAAATTTAGAGATCCTGGAAAGGAAGAATAATTACATTGTACATTCTGGTAATTATACTAGCAGCGCTGTTAGCGCTGCTATTATATGCGTTTTTCAGTTTGAAAAACAAATTATCTGTTTACAATAAGGCAAGAAAAAGATATGCAAGACTTCTTGATATACCGGAAAACGCTGAACCAATTTTCATTTACCATCAATTAAGAAAAAAACTTGCTGAGAAAAACCGTGAAATAGACCTGATAAAGCGAAGACTTGAATATTTCTCTCTGGTGTTGAATAACCTCGACGAAGCACTATTCATAGTAAATGAAGAAGGAAAAGTAAATTACTTCAACAGAGCAGCCAGGGAAATATCTAAAAGTCCAGAAACGATGAACCGAAAAATAAGTGAAGTCATTGATAATTACAACATCACCGATTTGCTTGATGAAGTTATAAAAAATGATGAAGCCCAAAAGGCAGAGATCGTTATCTTTTTGCCGAAAAGAAGACATTATGAGTGTCAGATTATACCTGTTATTTATGGTGATGAAAACAACTATATGATTTTATTGAGAGATGTTACTAAAGAGAGGGAACTAGATGAAATGAGACGAGAATTTATTTCAAATGTTTCTCATGAACTGAAAACCCCTTTAACATCAATACATGGTTATGCGGAGACTCTTATGGACATGGAACTCGGTGATGAGAGTGGTGTTGTTAAACAATTTGTCAACATTATTGAGAAAGAATCAGGTCGAATGACTCGTTTAATAAATGATTTGCTAGATCTTGAAAAATTAGAGTCCGCTAGCTCAGGCTTTAGTATGGAAAACGTTAATCTTGATGAGGTTTTAGAGTATGTGAATGAAATAATTGAGCCACTGGCTGAAGAATCAGGAGTAGAACTAATATACGATTCTAAGGATGATATTACCCTGGTGGGAGATTTTGATAGATTGGTGCAGCTATTATTGAATTTAACTGATAACGCAATTAAATACACGACAATTAAGGAGCATGGCGAAAAAAAGGTCTGGATAAGAGCATGGACAGATGAAGGAAACGCGATAATACAGGTTAAAGATACAGGTATAGGAATACCGAAAGAAGCGAAAGAAAGGGTTTTTAACAGATTTTTCAGGGTTGATAAAGCTCGGTCCAGGAGTATGGGAGGCACAGGACTGGGACTGGCAATAGTACGATTTATTGCTGAAAAACATAATGGAAAAGTGAATATGGAAAGTGAATTTGGTAAAGGTACAACATTTACTGTCAAAATCCCTGCGAAGAAGGTGTTATCGTGAGAATGTATGATTTAATTAAAAAAAAGCGCGATAATACAGAAAATACAAAAGAGGAAATAATAGAGATAATTAATGGTTATGTGGATGGTAGAATTCCCGATTACCAGGTTTCTGCATGGTTAATGGCAGTTTATTTTAACCATTTATCACCGAGGGAAAGATATGATCTTACTGAAGCAATGGTTGAATCAGGAGACAAAGTCAGTCTTGAGAAACTTGAAGGAATAAAAGTGGACAAACACTCAACCGGTGGTGTTGGTGATAAAGTAACCCTTGTAATTGGTCCCATAGTAGCAGCTCTCGGACTTACTTTTGCAAAACTTTCTGGTAGAGGACTGGGTCATACTGGAGGGACAATTGACAAATTAGAATCTATACCGGGGTTTAAAACCTCCATGAGTGAAGATGAATTTACAAATATAGTAAAAAAGCATGGTATTTCTGTGGTTGGACAAACTGGAAAAATTGCTCCGGCAGATAAAAAACTTTACTCATTAAGGGATGTAACAGCAACGGTAGATGAAATTTCATTGATTGCTTCCAGCATTATGAGTAAGAAACTGTCTATCGGATCGGATCTTATAATACTTGATGTCAAAACAGGAAACGGGGCATTTATGAAAGAGGTTTCAGAAGCTGTTGAACTGGCGGAAGCAATGATAGATATTGGAAAGAGACATGGAAGAATTATGGGTGCAATTGTAAGTGACATGAATCAACCACTTGGTAAAGCCATAGGTAATTCACTTGAAGTGATAGAAGCTATAGAAGCATTAAAAGGGGAAGGTCCCGAAGATTTGAGTGAGTTATGCAGAACAGTTTCTTCGAGAATGATTCAACTCGCAAAAAATATTGATGAAAATAAAGCAGATGAAATGGTGAATAATGTAATTATTTCTGGAGAAGCACTACAGAAGTTCAATGAATTTGTTATTGCACAGGGTGGCACGTTTGATATTAGGGATAAAGGTGAAAAAGTGCTTCCAATAGCCAATAATAAAGAATGCATTCGTTCTGAAAAATCAGGTTACATTAAATGCATTCAAACGGAAAATATGGGTCATGCATCAATGATATTGGGAGCTGGACGTGTTAAGAAAGAGGATAGTATTGATCCATCAGTAGGAATAATCATTGAAAAAAAGATCGGAGATTTTGTGAATAAAGGCGATTGCCTTGCAACAGTATTTTTCACTGATAAGGAAAAATATTATGAATCTGCAAAATTGATTAAGAATTCTATTGAGATAACAGATAAAAGCGTTGAACCTCAACAACTTATTTATAAAATCTATTAAGGTGGATATGAATGAATAAAAAAAATTGGCTGATTTTAATCACAGTACTGTTAATAACACTAACATTAGGTTCAAATGAATTAATATGTCATTTAAATGATGAAAGCAAACGATTTGAAAATGCGTTTATACAAGATTCTTCTGGCATTTTTGTTGACATCGAGAAGGTACTGAATATGTATGATAGTTCTTGGATTTCAAAGTCAAGTGATGGCAGTGAAGCATTGGCTATATTTCCGAATGATCTTATAGTATCTCTGTATCCTGAAAATGGGGAGGTGTATGTAGAATTCGGACAGAAATATAATAATTCTGTAGTTAGAAGAGGACAGAGTTATTATATGTCTGTTGAGCTTCTTAATAAATTGCTTTCTATTAACTCATTTTCAAAAGAAAATTTACTCGTACTGTATGATTATTATCCTGAATTGATTAGCATTGAAAAGAATAACAGAGAGATAATACTGGAATTTAATAGAGAACTTTTTACAGATGAAATTGATTTTTGGATAACTGATAACAATTCTGCTGTAATAACCATTAAACCAGCAAAGACTTTCGTTTTTTCAAAGCCAAGTGATGTCGAGATTTATAAAGGCCAGGAATATTTGAAACTGGTTGTTAAATGGTATGAAGGATCGGAGAATCTTCATATACTTAAAACAGGCAATAAATTTATTTTAAAAGGTGAACAGGATTTTGGTAAAACAATAAAGAATCAAAAGGGTGAAGGATATCAACTAAGTGTTGTTGAGGATTATATAGGTTCCAGAAAGGTTGTTCTTACCATACTTGAGCTTGATCCTTCAAAGACAGAAATCAATCTTGAGGTTGCTCAAAATGGTATTCCTTCAACCGACCGAATTACATCTTTTGGAGGTAGAAAAACCTTTGCTGTGATTAATGGCGGGTATTATGACCCTGGAACAAACCATCCAGTCGGTTTGGTGATAAAAGACAATACTGTACTAAGCTTGCCTTCGAATGATCGGCCACTTTTCTACAAACTGGATGGTAAATACGGAATCGGCAGAATGGATATCGAATATATTATTGATGTGAATAACAGAAAAGCAATTGTTAACGGGGTTAACACACCCTATCGTGGAGGCATAATAGTTTACAATGATGAGTTTAATGGGAAGATCCCTTATTATGAAGATTACAGTTATGTAACTGTTTCGGATAATACAGTAACGGACAGTGACTACAAAGAAAGGGTTTCAGTAAACACTGCAATGATTGTTATGTCTACAGTAGGGCAACAAAAATTGGGAGATATTGCAGTTGGTGATAAAGTACAACTCGATATTTTTAGCACTGTTGATGGTAATTTTGAATTTGCAGTAGAAAGTGGTCCGCTTATCATTTACAATAACAGAGTAGTTTCGAGTTTTGAGCGCAATTTTTATAACACATCAATTCTCGACACAAAAGCTCCCAGGAGTCTTGTTGGCGAAACAAATGAAGGTAATATTGTTTTCATAGTTGTGGATGGTTATCAGGCAGAGAGCTATGGTTTGACTTTTGAAGAAATGTTAGAATTTTTTTCGGATAAAAGTTTCAAACATTTAATGTGTTTGGATGGTGGACGTTCCTCTGCTCTTGTGATTAATGGAAAGCTATATAACACTCCAGCATCTGGAGAACCAGTTATTCCGATCGCAATAACAATTGATAGCAAATAGTATTTGGAGGTGTAATCAGTGGAAAATATTCCTGTTAATGAAAAGAGAAATGTAGTTTTTATCGGGCACCATGGCTGCGGTAAAACTCATCTTATTGATTCTTTACTGTTGACAGAAAATCTTGTTGAGAAAAGTGGCATAAAATTAACTGATTCAGAGAAAATTGAAAAGGAAAGAACCGCGAGTTTTTCCCTTGGTGTAACAGGATTGAAGAAAAAGGGTAAACGAATAAATATTATTGATACTCCTGGAATGTCAGATTTTCAGGCAGCTGTTTCTAATGGCATTTTTGCTTCTGAAAATGCGGTAATCGTAATTAATTCTACTGCTGGACTGGAAGTACAGGCAGGAAGATTTGGAACAGTGGCAAAGGATATGGGAAAAGGTCTGATTATTTTCTTCAATATGTTTGATAAAGAAAGAGCTGAGTATGAGGAAACACTTGATGAAATTCAAACAGCATTTGAAAGAACTCCTATATTACTTCAGTTGCCCATAGGAAAGGCTGAGAACTTTAAAGGTATCGTTAATTTGATTGATAAAAAAGCCTACATCTATGATGGAGAAACGGGAAAACACAGCGTTGAAGAGATACCTGCAGATATTTCTGAACAGGTAGAAGAAGCAAGAACAAAGATGATTGAAGACATTATAGAAAACAATGAAGCATTGATGGAAAAGTATTTTGAGGGAGAAGAAATCACCCAGGATGAGCTGAAAAAGACGTTAAGAAAAGCTTTCGTCAATAATCAGATAATTCCAGTAACATTTGGTTCAGCTGCAAAAAACATAGGAGCAGAGCCACTATTAGATGTTTTAATTGATATTGGAAAAACCCCTTTTGAGGCAGATGAACTTGATGCAGAATTATCCAGCGGAGAAAAAATTGAGGTTAAATTCTCCGAAGAAGATCCTTTTGTGGGGTATGTTTTCAAGGCAGTTGTGGATCCATTTGTTGGAAAACTAACTTTCGTGAAAGTCATGTCTGGCTACGTTTCTCAGGGAGAAAATTTTCTGGTAGTTAATGAAGATTCGATGGAAAAGGCTAGTCATATACAAATTACAACAGGTAGCGAAGATGAAGAGGTAAAGGAAGCCTCAGTTGGAGATATTATTAAATTCGCTAAACTTAAAAAAAGCAAGGTTACCGATACCCTTACACATAAAGATAGGGCACTTAAGATTGTTCCACCTGTACTACCTGAACCTATGTTATCCCGATCAATTGAGGCAAAGACGAAATCTGACATCGACAAAATCAGTAATGGTCTTTCAAGACTCTCAGAATCTGATCCTACATTTAGCTGGGAACATGATGCTGAAACAGGAGAAACAGTAATTTCGGGTCTTGGTGGCATACATCTTGATATAATGGTTGAAAGATTAAAGAGATTATTCTCGGTTGATGTTGAGGTTGGTAAACCTAAAATAGCCTATAGAGAAACTTTGAAGAAAAAGGTTACAGCTGAGTATAAACACAAGAAACAAACTGGAGGCCACGGTCAGTATGGTCATGTTCAGTTGGAAATTGAACCTCTTGAAAGAGGAGAAGGTTTTGAATTTGTTGATAAGATAGTTGGAGGTGTTATTCCTAAAAACTATATTCCTGCAGTTGAGAAGGGTGTAAAAGAAGCAATGAAGAATGGAGTAGTTGCAGGATATCCTGTTGTTGATGTTAGGGTTACACTGGTTTATGGTTCATATCATGATGTTGACTCTTCAGATATGAGTTTTCAGGTCGCTGCGATACACGCCTTTAAGGATGGTATGAAAAAAGCCAGCCCTGTTATTCTGGAACCCGTTATGGAAGCTGAAATATTTGTGCCTGATGACAGCTCAGGTGACGTAATGGGAGAAGTTACATCACGAAGAGGAAGACCTCTCGGAATGGAACCTCAGGGCAAAGGTTTAAATAAAATAAGTGCTCAGGTTCCATTATCTGAAATGCTTGATTTCTCAAGTAAACTGAATTCACTAACCAGTGGTAGAGGTTACTTCACGATGAAATTTAGTGGATATCAGGAAACACCTTCAGATGTTCAACAGCAAATAATTGTTGAGCGTGAACGCGAGCGAGAAGAGGAAGGCAAATAGATCTCCTAAACAGTAAGGGGCATTTTGCCCCTTTTTTGTATTTTAAATAAAACTATACAAACAGCTTTGTTGTTAAATATGGTTCGGATTAAATATGTTTATGGAGTGACAATATGCATTTTGGGTATACAACTTTTTTGATAAGATTAAGGGGAGTAAAATCGCTAAAAGAGAAAAGAAGTATTACAAAGAGGCTAATAAATGATCTTAGGAAAAATTATAATGCATCGGTTGTAGAAACCGGAGTTCATGATTCAAAAAGGGAACTCGAAATAACAGTTGGCATAATTGCAAATACAAAACCGGATATTGATTCACTGTTTGAGTCATTAGAAAACCGAATTACGGAATGGAACGGCCTTGAAGTTTATAATGCTTTTAACGAGGTCTGGTAAAACGTACATGAAGAATTAGTGCTGGAGATATAAATGAATAATTATCAGAACAATTTATGGTTAGAAAAACTTTTAAAGAAAATTGTGTCAAAAAAACGACTGGAACATATAGAGGGTACATCGAGATTGGCTGAATCACTATCAGCGATTTACGGTACCGATGTCAATAAAGTAAGGATAGCTTCACTTGGACATGACTTGTTCAGGGACATAGAACCTAAAAGTTTGTTGTTAATGTTTCAGGGATATGGTAAAAAGGAAAATGTATTTGAGAGTGAGAAACCAGTACTTTTGCACGGGAAAGATGCAGCGCTTTATCTAAAAAAACATATTAATATCGATGAAGACGTATTCAACGCAATTTACTGGCATGTCACTGGACATAAAGAACTCAATATAATTGGCAAGATATTAATGGTTTCAGATATAGGCGAAGAAAACAGAACATTTTCTATAAGCAATACTATAAGAAATATCGCATATAAGAACCTTGAAGAAGCATATAAGCTAACATTACGTTCTAAAATCGAATGGGCGCTGAATGAAGATACATTTTTGTTACCAAAAATTGTGGAAACATGGAATCATATCATAGGAGGTGCTCAAAGTGCCTGCCATAAAGGTGAAAAGAAAAAAAAGAAGTAAAAAAAAGCCCGCCCTGATATTGCTAATAATACTTTTAGTAGTAATTGCTGTTTTTTATACTTACTATATGATTTCCAGAGTTAGAAACAGTGAAATATTTAATGCAGAAAGCGTAGACTATCTGGTACTGTATGAACAGGAAGAAAATAATGCAAAGTTTTACCTTATTAGAACTAAGGAAGATAACGTTATGGCTGTAGAGATTCCCCTGTACGCATCACTTCATGGAAAAAATACACTGGATGGGAATGATGTTGGAAGGACTCTTCAAACGATTGATGAATGGCTCGGTATAAATGCTGAGTATGAATATCACTTCACTTTAAGCGAAAAGACGATAAGTTCCTTATCCAATTCTTTAGGAAACGAAGTAGAGGATATGGATGGATTATTAGATTTGCTTTCTGATAGAGGCTTAAAGATTTTTGACTACTGGAAGATTGGTGATTTTGAGAATATTATCAAGGATAATGATACCATTGCAAAAATTAGCGCAGTGGCAATGGCTACATTGCTGGATAGACTGGCCAACTTGAAAAGAGTTCCGTATAAACTAAAAGGTATGACGGAAAAACCAATAAGCATTTATGTTTCAAACAGTAACGAGCCGGTAGAAAAGATATATATTGATCCTGAATCTTTAAATGATTTGAGGAAGCAACTTGAAGAATGGTAAGATTATTAAGTTACTTAATTATCATTGTTGCATTATTTGTGCTATGTTCTTATCTTTTTCTCACTATTAATTCCCTGGGCGATTATTTCGAGGATCAGAATTTTGATGAAAGTACTGCGTTTATAATAGTTGGCAAAGACTCAGGTGGAAAGCTATCTTCAGGTGGACGAACAGACTTCATAATTACAATGATAAAAGATGAAAACAATGATTTTAAAATAATTAGTATCCCACGCGATACCATAGTAAAAATAAAAGATAAGGAGCACAAAATAAACTCAGTTTACCTTGGATATGGTATTGAAACATTCATTGACAAAGTCAGAGAACTTATCAATGTTAACAGAATTGCAGGTTATATGGTGCTTGATTTTGAAACCGTAATAAGAATAACTGAGTTTACAGGGCCAGTAAATGTTTGGGTAGAAAAAGCAATGCACCATGATGATTTTCAACAAGATCTTCATATACATTTTGAAAAAGGATATCATGAGTTAAAAGGAGAAGAATTACTCAATTATTTGAGATTTAGAACTGATGATGACGGTGATCTTGGAAGAATAGAAAGACAGAAAGATGTTATGAAAAAACTGGTTGAAAAGATTATGAGTCTTAATATCAAGAAATTATACAGCACAGTCAAGTTTATTATGGACGAAACTGAAAACGAATTTGATTTTTTCCCATTAATGAGTTTAATGTATTCATTTGTAACAGGTAATAATGGTTTAGTAATTAATACCCTTCCCTATAGAATTGATGAAAGCGGCAATGTCGTTCCTGTGAATGAAGCTCCTTCTGTTGATAAAAAAGAATCACCCAGAATTTTAATTATAAATAATATTCCCAATTTCTCCCGCTATGGAAATTTCTCTCAGATTGTGAAAGGACAATGGAAAAAAAGAACAGGTTACGATGTACTGACCTGCGATAAAGTTCCTGACCTTGAAATATTCGAAAAAAGAAAGACCTACGTATTTGTTAATAACAAAGACATTGAGCTTGTTAAGATATTTGAATTAGCACAACCTTATCACAATGCTGACTTTCTTGAAACCTATTCTTTTCAAGGCTTAGGCTTATATTATCGTTTAATAGAGTGGATCTCAAGGGAAAGAATTTACCCGGATTACCTGGATGCTGTTATACTGCTTGGTGTTTCACAATCATAGTATATTCTGTTGAGTTTATAAACCTGGTAGAATTTGTTTTGGCAAATTCTAAAAATTCAACTTGAGATAAGTAAAGTGAAAGAATTCCGATGGAGGTGCAACAATGCGGAGTATTATTAGAGATTTCACTGGAGAATATTTTAGAATTCTTAGCTGGCCAAAGGAAAAATGGCACGAGTTCTGGGTTAAATATACAGGAGACCATCCAAGAGTATTCGAGGAATACAGAATGAAAAATTGTTTGAATTCGGATATAGAAAAGAAAATTTTGTTATCAACAGAAAGAAGATATCTGGATAGGATATATCAAAAATGGAATCAAATAGGAATAGAAAAAAAGCATGAAGCGGTTGATCAATTGAAAAAGAAGGTCGAAGATCTGGAACTGAACAAAGAAGATTTTGTAATCCAGGTTTTGGGTGGATTGGGGCTAACAAAACAGCTATTTATTCCAACAAGCAAAGGTTTCGTTGTTTTCATAGATCTTGTTGCTTATTACAATGAGGAAAAACTTGAAGATATTGATGATTTCGTCAGAAAAAGTGCCTTTGAATTCAGGGAGTATTCAAGTATTTGCGTTACTCATGGAATGGACAATGAAAAGAGATCAAAACGATTTGATAAATTATTTAGGATATTAGAAGAAAGGCTAGAAGGTAAAGTATTTGACGAAAGACTGAGATTAACGGTAGATTTTCTTGATCATTATGTTGATTATTACAACTGGACAGGTTTCTATATAGTGAACAATGATAATAAATTAAAACTTGGGCCCTATGTGGGTGAACCAACAGAACATATGTTAATTGATTTCGGTAGTGGTATATGTGGTCAGGCAGCAGAGAGAAAAGAAAATTTCATTGTAGGAGATGTTTCAAAAGAAACAAATTATCTAAGCTGTAGTTCGAAGACAAAATCAGAGATAGTGATACCACTAATGAAAAAAAATAAAGTTATAGGTGAGCTTGATATCGACAGTCATCATGTTGATGTTTTTACTTCCGCAGATGAAGAATTTCTTGAGACAATATGTGAGCTTATATTAAAGTGATACAGCCATTTTCGCTTTCTTCATGATCCGGTAATATTATTGGAATCCAAAAAAAAGCTTAACTTATTGCAGACTTAATGTTTTTGATGATAAAATTTTTTGAATATTATTATTGGGAGGAATGATAAGTGATAATAACTCCGGTGGTAAGGAAGATTTCACTGGAAGCAAAATGCCCGGTTTTAATTATGGATCTAAGCTATGTAAGAGAAAATTACTTTGGTATCAAAAATAACATCAAGAATTCAGAAATTTTTTATGCTGTAAAGGCTAATTCCAATCAACGAATTATTAATATCCTGAATAATCTCGGCAGTAATTTTGATGTTGCCTCAAAAGGCGAAATAGATAAACTTCTTTCCTATGGCGTTTCCCCCGAACGAATGAGCTTTGGTAATACAATAAAAAAGATTGAAGATATTCAATATGCATATCTAAATGGCATAAAGTATTTTGCGGTAGATTCTGAAATGGAGGTTGAAAAAATCGCTGCCCATGCCCCCGGTTCAATGGTTTATGGAAGAATTTCGACAGGAGGGCAGGATAGTGATTGGCCACTAACGAAAAAGTTTGGCACCGATATTAAGCATATATTATCGATATTAAGATATGCTGATCAATTAGGACTTGATGCTTTTGGGGTAAGCTTCCATGTTGGTTCACAAAACTACAATCCATTGAACTGGGAAATAGCAATAAAGGATGCTTCGGCTGTGATAAATGAATTGAGAGAAGAAGGTATCAACATAAGAATGTTAAATATCGGCGGTGGAATGCCGGTAGAACATATAAAACCAATCCCGACAATTGATGAATTTTCGACAGTAATTAATAGTTCAATAGCTAAATATCTTTCATCAGTAAAAGACTTAAGAGTTTTCGTTGAACCAGGTCGATCCATGGTAGGAAACGCCGGGATATTGGCAACTAAAGTGATCTTAAGAAGTATAAAAGGTGAAGAAGAATGGGTTTATATTGATGCTGGTGTGTTCCACGGACTTGCGGAAACGCTGGAAAATTTTAGATATGAAGTAAGAGTTGAAGGAAAGGAAAATGATACTGTTAAGAGCTTTAAACTTGGAGGCCCTACGTGTGATTCGGTGGATACAATTTACGAAGACATATTACTTCCAAAAACAATAGGTTATGGAGATAGCATTTATTTTTTAAATGCAGCCGCATACACTACAGAATACAACACTTACTTCAATGGAATGGAAGGTCCCGGAATTGTATTTGTAGGAGATTATGCATTAATAGAGGATAATTATTACGAATCTGGAGATCATTAATTACCAATAAAACGCATGAACATTTTTCTTTTATAGTTGTTTTCAGAATTTCCGAATATAAAACTCCCTATTTCTGTATGTATAAGCTTTGCCGGGAATTCATTAGACTCAGATTCAAAGAAACTTACTCCAGCAGTCTCTCCGTCAAAAGCATAGTTGACAATGTATGAAGAATAACTGTTTTCTGTATAGTATGTTCCCAGCACTTTTAGCATATTATCTTTTATGATTAGTTCACCGGGTATATCGTCACCGTAATTGTCGATAAAATTACTCCATAACAGATTACCCGAGAGATCATACTTTCTGACAATAAGATCCTGTCTATGTTCGTATGAAGAAGAAATTTGACCGAGAACGTAAAAACCATCATTCGTTATCTTGCAATGGGTAAAAGCCCCTGCAATTTCTATGGTTAAGCAAAGCCATTGTTCTTCATTCTTTTTGAAGGAAAGTGCAGGAAAATAAATATCTCCAACCTTTTTCTTTCCTACAACAAGCAAGTAATCGTTTAAATAGTCGGAAGAATATGCGATAACATCTGAAAAATATGTATCAATAAGCTGCATACTATTATCTAAAAGAAGTATTTTTGATTGTTTATTACTTATTCCAGTAACTAAAAAACCTGAATTAATATCTTTGATCTCCTGTACAGAAGAAAAAAATTCGTTATTGATTAAACTGGTTGAATCAGTGGATATATTGTAGGCTGCAAGTTTGTATCCATTTTTATCAAAGGTGTGTCCTATCAATTTATTTTTAACAATAAGATTTGCAAAAAAGTCATTCCAGAGGATATCTTTTTCTTTAAGTAGATCTCCATTGCTTGCAACAGTAATAATTTTAGGGTTGTATTTACCTTCAACGATTTGATTTATAACAATTTTAAAAGAGTTATCTGACAAAACTACATCTGCAAAGGAAGTTATGTTTGATGCTTCATATGTACGTTTTAAATCTTCCGGAACACTAAATTTCCATACAGGACCGTGATAGATTTTTTCATAAACCTTTGATGTAACAGTCCATTCAATTTCATCTCCTGATTCCACTTCAATATTTACTGATTTGGATTTGAGATTATCATATGATATTTCTTCGGTGCCATTTATAAGTATATTTACGGTGTACGTTATTGTTTTTTTGTAGGGATTTGGACAGTTCCATGAAAGTTTTACCTGTTTATCCACAGGAATGATTAATGAATTATTTGCGGGAAAAGGTTTAACGGGCACATAATTATCCTGGGCAAAAAGTAATGTAAATGCCATGAATAAAAAAATACACATTATCAGGAATTTTTTCATTTTTTTCACCACACTAAATTAGTTTTCGAACCTTATCAAACTCACTGGTGGTTATCATATCTCTTTTATAAAGCTCTTTAAGTACTTTGTAGGCGAGGTCATAATCGTTCAAATTACTTAACTCACTTCTTAATTGAGCAACACGTACATTTCGTTCCTCACCATCTTCATTTTTCAAAGAATTAAAAATGTTAGCATATTTTATCAATATTTCTCTTGCTACTGATTGAGGAGATTTTTCTCGTACTTTAGTAGATTTACGAAATTTTTTAAAATCCGAGTAACCTGGACCGATAAACCAACCCAACGCAATGCCACTGAGTAAACCGCCAATATGTGCTGAGTTACTTATATTTTGTGCTGTAAATCCAAAAATAAGATTAATGATAATAATTGGTAATAGTGAAAACCCTGTTACTGATTGCAGTATAGTCGGAGTATCTTTTCTAAATCCAAGGATGAAGAGGACACCAACTAATCCAAAAATCGCACTGCTTGAACCTATAGTAGGAATACCGGATGGTGAAAAAAAGGCTGCGGAAAGGTTCCCTGCTATACCGGTTCCGAAATAGAAAATAAGGAATTTTTTCTGACCGTAGACCCTCTCAACTAAAAGTCCGAGCTGGTATAGGGCAAACATATTAAAAGCAATGTGCAAAAAACTGCCATGCAAAAAAAGCGCTGAAACTATCGTATAAACTAATCCCCGACTTAATGCCCATTGACTTATTCCTCCGTAATAGTAAATGATTGTTTGAAGATCACCCCTGCCAATGGTAGCGACAGCAATGAATAAATAAATTGATATGTTTATAATTAGGAGAACAATTGTTATTGATTGCACTCTTTTCAAAAAATCACCACTCTCTAAGCTAATAATCTGTTCAATTTGCGATATTCGTTTTCACTGAGAACATTCTTTTCCAGTAATTGTTTAACTATCTCATGGGCTTTGTTAGATTGGACTTCTCCCAAATCTCTGAAAAGAGAAGCAATAATCTCTTTTCTTTTTTTGGAATCCTCTTCTTCATTTAATAATTTGGTGTATTTGTTCTCCAGTTCTGTGGTCAGGTTTTCTTTGCGCTTCTTTTCTTCTTCAAACTCTTTGGCCTTTTCCATAGATCTTTTTTTCATAGTACTGAATTGTTCTTCCAATTTTGCATGTATAACCTGAACGGCCATAATCCTGTATCTAATATACCAGCTAAACAGACCATAGGTTAACATAGTAAAAAGTACAACGAACCAGATAGAAATACGATTTTTTATCAATAATGGAATCTGACCTTTTTTGCTTTCAAGAGCCTGCATTTTTGCTTCATCATTGTATATAAGATCGATCAATTTATAAAAGAGCACAAAACTTATAACACTCGCTGCGACAAATATCAAAGAGATTATCGGATAATATGAGTCACTTAGTAAATTCATTATTTCTTCAGGATTAATGTCACCTTCAAGAGGCTCAATATTTTCAATGATTACCTGCATAGAATATAGTCCTGAAACATTCATAGTCACATAAGATATGGAATAAAAAATAGCATATTTTACGCTATTTCTCTTTAATTTATAATCCAAGGCATTTTCTTCTTTTAGCAATCCTCTTTTTTTAATTCTTTTGAAATGTTGATCTCTATTCCAGGCAAGGGCATACCAGATATAAAGACTTATGAGCATACCGATAATTGAAAATATGAGAACGGTAAAACCCTCTCCAAAAAAGAGAGGCAGATATGTAAAAATTGCCCCTGCAAAAAAAAGCACTATTCCTATTCTTATCAATCCTATTCCTCCTGTTTCTTTACTTCAAAATCTGTAAAATCTACTACTATTGTTTTGAAATGATCGTATAATACTTTCCCAGGCGGTAACCCTTTTGGTTTTCTTATGTATTTTACTAAAGTATAATCCACTTCCACTTTTTTATCATAACGTCCCCTTGAATTGGAAGCTGCCAGATAGGCACCATATTCCAAAGCTGCTTTAGTTGGCTTTCTGCCTGCTCTTTTAAGTATAACATGTGCACCTGGGATGTTTCTTGCGTGAAACCATATATCATCCTTTGCTGCATCCCTTGTTATTTGATCATTTTGAATATTATTTCTGCCCACCAGATATTTGAAATTGTGTTTTTCGTAAACTTTCGGGCCTGATTTTGTTTCTTTTTTTGTTTTAGTTTTGGTTTTTCTTTTTAGCAGACCTATGTTTTCAAGTTCTTCTTTTATGGAGTCTAATTCATCCTTACTTTCACATAATTTTACGGTATCGAGCAAATCACCAAGATATTCAATTTGTCTATTTATATGACGCATTCTTTTTTTCAAATGTTTGAATTTTCGCTGTGCTTTTTCATAGTATTTAAAAAACATCTGTGCATTTACTGCGGGTGTTTTAGTAGGATCAAGACTTATTGTACTATTTTTGTTCTCATACCAATCATATACTTCTACCCGGTCAGTCTTTTTTGTGAGTCTGTACAAATTGGAGGTTAAGATCTCACCCATTTTTTTATATTGTTCAAAGTCCTTTATTGATTCATATTCTTTTCTCAATTTATCCAATAGTTTGTCAAGCCTGTTACATTCTTTTTGGATAGCTGATTTATAGCGATTTCTTGTATCATTCAATTCTTTCCTTTTCCGCTTCGTTTCAGCAAGCCTTATTATACCTTCAGAAACATTGATCTTTTCTGACTGTTCACTTTGTAAAGGAAAAATCTCAAGATAATTTTCATTGTCTGTGGAAATAAAGTATGCATAAGGTTTATCTATATCATTAACCATCGCTTGAAAAGTTTTCCAGAATGTCTTTAGATAATTCTCATCATTTAGATCAGCTGATTCTCCATGATATCCAAAAAACCGCTGAAAGCGTTTCGGAGAAATGCCCTGAAGTTTTTTTGAAAGGTCTTTTGCGGGTTTTTGGCTGTTAGAAATTACTTTGAGAAAATCATCATTTGTTAAATTACCGGGGTGGATGCCTGAAGACTCCGGAAATCTGTAAATTGCCCCAGGAATCTGTGTTCTTTTTTTGGTAATCCTATGATTTAGAAGGTTTATTATTTTCATATTGTGATCTGTAATGAACATGTTAGAGTTTGGACCCATGATTTCTGTGATTAAATTGTAGGTCTCAGTTTCTCCAAAAGCATTTTTTTGAGTGAATTCCAGGATGAAAATTCTGTCAAGTTCAAACTGTTTAACTTCTGTGAATCTTGATGCCTTTAATTTTTCTCTGAGAAAGCGAACAAAAGGGGTAATCTTAGTGTCTTCAGAAGAAATTTTACTTCTTACCGCGACAAAAGAAATATCCGGTCTAAGTGATATCTGCAAGTTTTTTTGCCCAAATTTCAGAAAGAAATTAGCTTTTCCGGACTGATAGATTTGTCTGAGTAGATTTTCATTTTGTTTTTTGAACTCAATTAATACCTTGTGTAGTAATATGCCGTCAAAGATCATAAAACTCAATCAACACCTTTAGTAAAACTAAAAGAATTCTGTGTATATTCTGGATATATTTCGTATAGTGTACTACCCGAACCTGTCATACGTTTAACAACGCTATCACTGTTTGTAATTGATTTAAACAGTGAAAATATTGAAGGTTTATGCATAAAGATAACGTCTTCAAAATCATTTCTTGATAATTTTCTTATTGTTTCATAATTGTTATTTTTGAATGCTTTCCATATTTTTTTTACCTCATCATAAGCCTGAAAACTTTCAAGATATGACAATCCACGTTCATCAAAGATTTTGTAAGCTTCTGAAGTATTCACATTGTTCTCTGGAAAATATAATTTTGCGTAATAACCATCAAGGTCTCCAGGGAATTCAAGCAATTCACCCCTACCTCTACCAATAGCTGTTCCGCCTCTTAGGAAAAATGGGACATCACTTCCAAGAATTACTGCAATTCTTTTTATTTCGTCCCTTGAAAGATTTAATCTCGTACCGAGATGTCTGAGGAGAGTTGCAGCATCACTACTCCCTCCACCAAGTCCGGATCCGAGGGGAATTTGTTTTTCGAGTTTAATTGATAGCTTTAGAGATTCGGAAGTGGTTTTTTCTAACTCTTCAATTACTCTGTACAGAAGATTATCACTGTCCCACTTTAAATCAACATTTGTACTAAAAACTGTTTTACAATGATTGGGTATTATCCTTAAAGTGTCGAAAAGGTTGATTGTTTGAAAAAGCGTGGTTATGTTATGGTAATTGTCTTCACGTTTGTCATGTATACTGAGATATAGATTAATCTTAGCAAAAGCTTTTAGTTCTGTCTCTTTAATAAATCTTTTAAAATCAGTCGTGACCAACCCTCCATCTTTTTACCATATTTTTCTAACTCATCAACCGTTAATTTATCGACTTCAAATTTGTCGGGCTCGTTTAAACCAAAAAAATTAACATCTGCAAGATAAACAACACCCAGATGCACCCTGCTAACAGAAGAAGATAGATCATTTATTAGTCCCATGTAGCTGATGTTCTCGAGCTTTATATCCACTTCTTCTTCTATTTCACGATACATTCCTTTTTTAAAACTTTTCCAAGCTCCATCTTCGTGAATATCCTGTCTATTGATATGTCCTCCAACGCCCAGTGTGTATTTTTCATGCAGGCGTTTCTCACCTTGCTTTTTTGTTCGTCTAAACAGATAGTAATTGTCCTTATCCTTTAAAATAACATAGGGAATAATTTGACGATAATTTTCATCAAATTCAGCTGCTTCTCTTGGTAAATACATGCCTTTTGTTTCTATTAATTCCATTAACCAGCTCAGCTCAATGTGAAAAAAGCCTTCTGAGTTAACTGCATGGGTAATGTATTTTGTTGGTACAACGAGTACATCCTCATCCAAAAAAATCAACCTTTCAGTAATTTATATCAGGGGAAAAGACCATTTCTACTCCTTTTAATACTGAACCTTCCGTAACGACAATTCCAAAATAAGAATTTTCGCCCCAAAGTTCTTTTCCAGATAGTTCAGTTAATTCATCTTCTGAAATATCAAATGAGATAGATATAACCACTGAAGGTTCATAATCTTCTGTTGGATTGGGTAATTTATTTGTAATGTCAAGAATATCTGTTACAACAAAATTTGAACTATTTTCTTTTTGTGCTCTGAAAATATACGCTTCATTGCTGGTTCTATCAGCTGGGCCGCCTATTTCCACGTGCCATTTTTTTGCTCTCCAGTCTTCTAATGGATTATTCTTGCTTATGGTGATGTTCCAGCGATTAGTCACGCTTGTAGTATTGAAATAATTATTCAGGAAACTTGGACTATACTCACTTTTTAAAAATTTATCTTTTCCGTTTCCATAAATTACGCCTTCTTGCTTTATATCACTATAATTGTTTGGTGGCATTTCAACATAGGCTATTCTTGCATCATATGGATCTTCTGGAACAATAACAACTGAAGGATTAAAATCAGGGACATATCTGAAATATGCAGGTGTTCTATCACTTTTGAAGTCTTCATGCTTTAACCATTGATCTGGTGATGTAAAGTTTCCCTGAGGATCGAAGACTTCAACAAGTATATCCTTTTTATTGGCTGGAAATAACAACTCCATATCACTTACAAGTTTGCTTCCCCCCTCATAAGTGATATAAACCTCTACTTCAACTTTTATTTTACTTACTTCAGATGGAATATATATTAAAGCCTGGTCATCTTCAAAGGGCTGATATACATTTAAATCTGTGTAACCAATATCTCCTGATTTCTTGTAAGAAACATTCCACGTATAATCCTCACTTCCAGTTGGAGTAAAACCATCAGGGACTGCTTTCATAACAACAGGTTCTCCCGGTTCTCTGTTTAACGTTTGAAACACAATATCAATAGTAGGCCCAAAACTTCCGGGACATCCTGTAAGAAACATTATAGTAGCTATGCCAACAACTAAAATAAAAATAAAGTTTCTTTTCATTTTTTTATACCCCCTTTTAGGTAATTATTTACGAATTCTTTCTCTTTGCTTTCAGGAAGACCTTCGATTCTTGCTTTATAAAGAGCTTCTAATATTTGCCGTATTTGTGGTCCTTCATCAAGGTTGAACTGATTAATCAGATCGTTACCTGTAAGAGATGGTCTGCGTTTTTCATAAAGAACAAGATACTGGCGAATCTTTTTGGAAAAACTTTCATCAAACCAGGAATCAACAGCCATAATTATCTCATCTTGTGGTCTTTTCAATATATCATACAGTTTTGAATATGAATGATCCTTTAGTTTAAGAATTTTTCTTTTTAGGTTTTTACTTTTGTTAATCCAGTCTTCGATACGATCGGGTAAACCGTAGCGCTCAATGATTTTATTGATACTTTTTTCTGTCGAGTCAACGTATAATATCATAACAATCATATAAAACAGCTTTGGTTTAATATCAATACGATGATAATCCTCACGCCTATTTATTATATTTTTCAAACAATCAAGTTTTTTAGGGGTTATTTTTGCTTTGCTGAATACATGTTGTAATACATTCAACTCATACATTCTTTTTATTCCCTTAAAGGGATTAGGTTCCTGGAGTATTTTTTCCAGTTCCTCTCTAATTCTCTGTCCGGTAACATGTTCAATATAACCTTCTTCAGTGAAGTGTTTAAGCATTTCTAGAGTTCTTTCTTCAATGGAAAAACCAAAACGCTGTTCAAATCGTATGGCACGTAAAATTCTGGTTGGGTCTTCAACGAAGCTCAAATTATACAGTGTTCTGATTAATCCTCTGGATAGATCACGTCGACTTCCAAAGAAATCATAAAGTAGACCGAACTCTTCCTGATTTAATTTGATTGCCATGGCGTTTATTGAAAAATCTCTGCGATAGAGGTCTTTTCTGATGGTGCTAACCTCTACATTGGGTAGAACAGCTGGTTTTTCATAGAACTCTGTTCGGGCAGTAGTTACATCTATTCTAAATCCATTGTTAAAGAAAATTGAAGACGTAAGAAATTCAGGATGATTAACAATCCTAACCTCAAAATATTTTTTGAAGGTCTGGGAGAAGGTCATAGAATCACCTTCCACTACAATATCCACATCGTAATTTTGACGATTTAAAAGAACATCTCGGGCAAATCCACCAACAACAAAAACGGGCATATTGATCTCTGAACCAACGATTCCTATGAATCTCAGAATTGTCAAAATACGTGAAGGAATTCTGGTTTCAATTAATTCTCTTACATTAACAGTTATTGGTGGTGAACTTTTCTTTTCAAAAGGTTTATATGATGCGTCTTTGGAGATAAAACCACTTCTCATTATATCTGTTCTTGTAATAATCCCTGAGAGTATTCCTTCGTCCAGTACAAGAACTCTTCCCACGTCATTTTCTACCATTTTTTGCAGCGCTTTATTAACTGAATCATACTTTTTTACTGTAACCAGCTTTGTGTTCATGAGTTCTTCAACTTTTTTATCTTTGAGATCATGTTTCATAGCTTTTTGAACATCTTTAAGTGTAATAACACCTACCACCTTGTTTTCCTTTATCACCGGAAGTCCTGAATGGCCAGTGTTTTCCATGATTTTACTTGCTTCACGTACAGGCATTTCACCCAACACTGTTCTTACAGGTGAGGACATTATATCTTCAGCGGTCACAAACTCAAAGGCGTTATCTTTTATTCTTTTTTTTATTTGTTCAATATACCCATCGGGATCCTTTACTTCTGCATGGGCATAGGTAATATATGGATGAATACTTATCGAAGCTTCCTTAAATACATCTTGAAAATTTATCTCTTCTCTTTTGTAACGCGCAATTATTATCATTTTTGTACCCTTTGAGAAAGCAAGAACCAAATTATCATATCCAAGCTGATTCCATGCGTTTTCAGCAATTTCAATGATACTTGAAGGAAATTTCTCTAACTTTAATAGTGATATTCCTACTTTAACACCATTCATTTCAAAGCTTTCAGCCTTGTTTATAATGGATTCAAGGATTTTTTTCTGATAATTATTAAGTTCTTTTTCAACATAATTTGAAATAACTTCTAGAGATGCATTGTTATTAAGCAACCAACCTGTTACTTCTAAATCTTGAGACATAGTAGTCATAAGCAAGAATTTTTTGGTTTCTCTGTAGATAGAGGCTGCGAAAAAGGTTGCTTCAGTGGATGTAATATTGATTTTATTATCTCTCAATACTTCACATAATAACGTGGTGCAACTGCCTCTGGCTTTAAAGATTCCATCAAGATCATTTGATACATCATGATGATCGTAAAAATACATCTTTCCTTCGGTGTTATCGATAATCTCTTCGGGAATGCGATTTATCTCGTGGCAGTCAACAATTATTAAGGATTCAATGCTTTTAAGCTCTATCTTTCTTAACAGATGATATGAAAGCGAAGGAAAATATGATCCTAGAAAATCCGCTAGTTGTTTGGGCATACGTCCAGAAACAACGATTTCATGGTCAGGATATATACGTTGCGCTGCTAATGCTGAAGCAAAGGCGTCAAAATCTGGGTTTGGATGTGTTGTAATTATTTTCAACGAACCACCACTTCCTAAGCATTTTCATCTGAATTAATCTTCTCAATTTCAAGTAGTTCTCCTTCTTTTGCACCGATCATTTTTTGTGCATTACCTTCATTAATTGCAATTTCTACAAATCCGCTACTATCAGTGTGAATTAACAACTGTCCGGGTCTTACATCAAAATATGTTCTACAGAAGGTAGTTTCATATTGATTTTGACCTATTTTCAAAAGGGCATCATAATCTAGAAATTCTTCAACAAACGTACCCGGTATATTGGTTTCAAGATTTCCAAAATGGTCGTAATATGCAATTTCACCACGGATTATATCCTTAATTTTTTGAGGTTTGCGATATCGTAGAATCTCATAATTCATGAGTAAGCTGCCCATTTTTTTTATTTTCACTCCCGATGATAAATGTGCAGCTACGGGTGCAAAAATGTCCCTACCATGGAACGTTGGAGAAGTACCGTAAAAAAATTCTTCATTTTCTAATACCCTCACTTCTTTCACACCAAGATCATTTCCGATAAAACTAAAAACCCCATTATCCGGCCCTACAAAAAACATATCATTTTTTGTTTTCATACAAATTGGTTTTCGTGATGTGCCAACACTTGGGTCCACAACAACGAGGAATACAGTTTGAGATGGAAAATCTTTGCATACTCTTTGCAATATATGTGCTGCCTGTCTAATATTGTATTCTTTGATATTATGGGTGAGATCAATGATTTCAACATCGGGATTTATTGACTTAATTACAGCTTTGGCCACACCCACATAATAGCTTTCGTACCCCCAGTCGCTTAAAAATGCTATCACAACGATTCCCTCCATTTACTAAAAAGCGTTTTGAATATTTCTACTGCATGTTCATTTTGTATTCTATATAAGTTTGAGTTAAGCCCTTTGCAGTCTGTTGAACCAAATCCCTTTACTGGTGTTCCATATTTGCTGACAAGTTGAGAAACAACTTTTTCATCCTTTGTTCTGGACGGCAGTAGCAGGGTTAGAAAAATTTTGGCTCTGGAAGTGAGAAAATCAATATGCCAGTGATTTTTCTTTTTTTCTGTAAGGTGTCTTTTCACTCTTCCGGTTAATGTTGCCATTGCTGAACCAACATAAACATACAACCCGGGCTTAATAATCCACTGAGATTTCTTCGAATTGACTTTAATTTTGTCTGCTACTTCCATAAATAATAAATAAGACCCTTTATTCATATCCATTATAATAATTATACGATATAATTTTAATAATACCATTTAGCCAAGAAGGAGTTGTGTGAAAGTGGCTTATGTGGAGATTTGTTTAAATAGAATAGCAAATAATGCAGAGTATTTAAGCAATTTGCTTAAAAATAATGACATTGAGATGGTTGCAGTATCAAAGGTTACCTGTGGAGACCCCCGTATTGTTTCCGCGATTCTGGAAAAAAATCATGAAATAAAAATTGGGGAATCGCGTGTTGAAAACCTGGCGAGATTACATAAAGCAGGTTTAGATATTGAAACGATGCTACTTAGACCTCCCTCAACTGACAAGGCTGAAATGGCTTTGAAGTATGCAGATACGATTCTTGTAAGTGATTTAACAGTTCTTAATACACTTGTCAAGAAAGATGCAAAGAAAGATACTGATTTTATTTATATGGTTGATACAGGTGACTTAAGAGAAGGCGTATGGTTTGAGAACGCTTTTGAAGAATTAATGGATGCAGTGAAAATTACAAGGAAGAAGCTTATTGGTTTAGGGACAAATCTTGGTTGCTATGGAGGGGTTAAAGCAACACCTGAAAAGTTCACTATTCTCATAGAATTAGGAGAAAGGATAAGAAAGAATACCGGACACATATTTGAATATTATTCTGCAGGGAATACAGCTTCATTGCCTTTGCTGGAAAATGGGAATTGTCCCGGGGGGATAAACCAATTCAGACTTGGGGAATCCATAATATGTGGAACAGATGCTACAAACAACAGAAATGTGTCAGGTACAAAGCAGGATACTGCTATTCTTTACGGTGAAATAATTGAGCTCAAGAAAAAGCCTTCAATTCCACTTGGAGAAATTGGTAGAGATGCCTTTGGCAGAAAACCAGAATTTGTAGATAAAGGATGGAGAACCCGGGCGATTTTAGATCTTGGAGAACAAGATGTTTTACCCAAATCACTCAATCCTCTGGATAAAAAGCTGGAAGTACTTCATGCCTCAAGTGATCATTTGATAGTAGATATAACAGAAAGTGAAAAAGAATACAAGATTGGTGAGCAAATCTCTTTCAATATGACTTATGGGGCTCTTTTGAGAGTTATGACTTCACATTATATTGAAAAGGTTTATTTATAACCTGAGTCTTAAGTATCATTTACCTATCGTTCTAGATTTTAAACCATATACAAAGGTGACTTTGATACCCAAAACTGTTATTAAGGTTTACGTTGTAAGGTAAATACTTTATTTGTACAAATATTCTACTAAATTTTCTTTCTTATTCTTAATTGCACAGACAGCGTATAATAAGTGCTGTAAAAAGAGAAAAGCCCTGTATCCTAATAATAG